>CAYHJO010000209.1:0-7754 GCA_964356715.1 uncultured Turneriella sp.
CCCAGCCCCCTCTCCACCATGTGGAGAGGGGGAGAAGACGCCGGAACCGCTCTTTATTCTGCTGCAGAAGGGAATGCAGAATTCACCGGCAAGACATTGCCCGAAATTCTCGCGGCCGAAGAAGCGCGCGCGATGGCGTGGGCGATGGCCGAGGCGAACGACAACCAGTCTGACGCCGCGTTGCTGCTCGGTATTCCGCGGCAGACATTTAATTACCGCTACCGCAAGCTGACGCGCGCGCGTGCAACCGGCAACCGGCAGATCAAAGACGCCGCGCAGCGGAAAAACCGCAAACCACCAGCGGGGAAACCGGATGCGGCCGACGAGGCAGGTAAAGCATGAGTGCAGGCGTCACAGAACCCGGCGTTGAAAAAAAAACGGCTGCAGAAGAGAAAAAATATTTTCCGCTCAGTAAGCGCATCTCTCACGTGTTTGAATTCATTCTTCTGATGCTGATCTTCGGCCTCATCAATCTGTTTCCTTTCTCAGCGCTGCACAGCGTTGCCGCTTGCATGCGCGTTCTGTTCTACCCGATACTTGGCTCCGCGCGCCGCCGCATCCGCACGCACGTGAGCGAAATTCTCGGCATCAGCGACGAAAAAGAGCTCAGGCGTTTCGTGAACAATAATATGAACCACACGATCCGCAGTTTTCTCGAACTGATGCAGTCGTGGAAAATGAAGCACAAACGCTTTCTGAACAAATACGTCACCTTCGGTGAAGAGGCGCTCGAAATCGCCGCCGACCGCTCGCAGGGTGTGGTGTTCGCCGAAGGGCACTTTGGCAATTGGGAAATTCCGATTCCCGCGTATGCGTCTGTCGGCTTCAAAGTTTTTTACGCCGCGCAGAAACTGTCGAACCCATACGTCGACTGGGTCGTGCGCAAAATACGCGAAGGTTATGGCGGCGGCGGCGCAATCTATCTCAAAGAATCGGAAAAATATATTCCGCTGCTCAGGCGCAAAGAACCGATCGGCCTCGTCTCAGACCAGGACGCCGGTAACGAAGGCGTGTTTGTGAATTTTATGGGCAAACCGGCGTCGACGCATGCCGGCCCGGCAGTGCTGGCATATCTGGGCAAAGCCAGACTCGCGGTCGGCTTCTGCATCTTCCAGGGCCGCGGGCGATACCTGTTTTACGCACGCACTCTGTACCGTTTCCAGAATAAATCCGACTTTGCTTCATCGCGCGACGCTGCGGAAAAACTCACAGCACTGTGGGTGAGCGAAATGGAGAAAGAGGTGCGAAAATACCCGGAACAATACTTCTGGGTGCACCGCCGCTGGAAGACCAAGCCGAGCGAGGGCAAAACCTGATGTTCAAATATCTCTTCGCCCGCATTTGGAAAAACCCGGTGTCGCGCTATGGCTCGCTGGCAGCGCTGGTGTTGATCAGCTTCGGCGTGATTTTCATGACACGTAACCAGCTCTACAGATATTTTTCCCGCACGTTTTCATCGCCCGACTGGTCGGATGTTGTGCACCACGCAGCACGACCGTTCGGCTTTGAAGAGAACGAAAGCAGGGCGCGCGATCTGACGGAACAGGCCTGGAAAGAAATCTATACGCTGGCCGACCGCAAAATCGGCGACAGCGACAAGCTGCCGCCTTTGACCGGCAGCGTGACTCGCAGACCCTATTCGCTGTTTTTGAGTAAACACGCAGAACAGGATATCTTTATGCTATTGAATGGTCTTTATGCCAATTGCGGCCCGCTGCTGACCTCTGTGCAGATCAGTGACCGCACCACAGCGCTGGGAGATCTCGCCACGGCACAGACCGCAACGGGTCGCCTGCACCGGCAAATGACCGCGACCGAGCGCAGCCTGCTTAAGATACACGCCCTCGCAGTTGAAACCGCGCTGCAAAAAAAACCTGATTTTATACCAGCGATTGAACTCAGCGAAGAAATTTTCCGCGCGACTTGCGGACTGCGCGAGCTGGCCATGCTGTGGTCGCGCGCGCTCGATTACCGCGAATACTATCTGCAGAAGCAGCTTTACGACGCCGATTCGGGACGTCTGTACGGGAAAAATCCGGAACTTTTCCACCAGAAAGCCAGTGAAGCGTACGCGCGCGACCCGGTTTACCGCGAACTGCTGTTGCGGCATTTTGAAGCAACGCGTTTCCGCACGCCGCACGAGGCGGCGCAGCTGAAAAATCTGCGCAATGCATACGCCGCTTTTCAGAACCCGAAAACCCTCTCAGCGCTCGTCGCGGCGCTGCTCGCCGAAGCGCGCAACAGCAATGCCGTGATCGCCAAAAAATGCCATTTTGAACTCTACGCGCTTGACTATCCCGGCGTGAGCGAGCGCCCCGATTACCTCTACGCGCTGGCAGAAACCGCCGTGCGCGGCGACGAAGCTGCACGCGCCGCGAACATTATCGCCAACGCTCTCAAATCGGGCAAAGTGACAGATGCGGCCCTGCAGCGCGATTTCGAGCGCCTGCGTTTTCATCTCGATCTCACCCGCCATGACAGCGAAAATTTATCTCGATTTTAATTCGACGCACCCGCCCGATACGGTAGCGCTCGCGGCGGGCCGCGAGTTCTACCTGGAGCATTTTGCCAATTCGTCTGGTCTTTCGCTTGCCTCGCAGCAGGTTTACGAGCGCATCGAACGCGCGAGGGAAGACATCGCCCGCCTGCTCTGCGTCGGCGCTGAGCAGATTATTTTCACCTCGTGCGCCACCGAATCGAATAATCTGTTGGTTCGGGAATTCCATAGCAGGCATAAATCTGCGCCGTTTCGCGTGCTGACCTCGCCGTTCGAGCACCCGAGCATCGCCGAAACGCTGAAGCATTTGAGCGAAACAGAGATACACGCTTTCAGGGCAGAGGCAAATGGCACCATCGCCGCGCAGCATCTGCACGAAGCGCTCTTGCAGCCGTGCGATCTGATCACGCTGATGGCGGTGCAGAACGAGAGCGGCGTGTTGCTGCCAGCGTCAGAGCTTCTGGGTGCATTGGGCGCAAGTCATACGCCGGTAATTGTCGATTTTTCGCAGGCGTTGCCGAAACTTTGCCGCGATGCGAATGCACCGCTCACACCACAGCTGGTAAAACAACTCGCCGACCGCGGCGCTTACCTGACTGCCACGGGGCACAAAACGGGAGCGGGGTTTGGCGCGGGGCTCATTATCACACCACCGGGACATGCAAAACTAAGAAAAGCCACTCTGCTCGCGGGGGGGAATCAGGAATTCGGCCTGCGCGCCGGCAGCCACAATACAGAAGCGATTATCAATCTCGCCGAGGCGCTGAAGCGCAAGCTCGCCGCCAATTCATTTCCTGTCTGGCAGAGTGTTTCAGACAAATTCGCCACGGCGCTCAAAGCGGCGATCGCGGCCATACCCGGCGCAAAAATCATCGGTGAGGATGCACCGCGTGCCCCTGGCACTCTTCTGTTGCTGTTGCCGTTGGTGCCGATTGACTTTCTGATTATGGCGCTCGACCGCGAAGGCATCACTGTTTCGACCGGCACCTCGTGCAAGTCGCGCTCTCGCTCGCCCTCACAGGCGCTCATTGCAATGGGTTATACTGAGGCAGAAGCTTTAAGCGTGATTCGTATCTCGTTTGATCAAAATCTGACGCCAGCAGAAATAACACGTACGGCGGATGTACTCCGCAACGCGCTCGCGCGGCTCCTGTAATTATTGATTCGGGGCGTCGCCCCGAATCAATAATCAAACGAACTCGAGCCGATGAATTCGCGCAAAATTGAAGTCGAGGGCACATCGTCGGGCGCGATTGCCACGAACTGGTCGAGCATCTGCCTGAGGCGAAAAGCCGTCGCATAACTCGGGTGCCCGGGAGGCACTTCGAGCAGATAACGTTCGGCAAAGACCTTGAGCACCGAGATCTCGTAGACCAGCGACGTGTCGAACACCGCATCGGCTGCCGATACAAACGGAAAAATATTCTGGTGCTCGCCGTGCCGCACGTCGGCCCAGCGGCTGATATTCTCAGCGGCGCCGAAACCGCGCGAATGGCGGTCACGCACTACGCGGCGCAGCAATCGCAGATCCGATGGATTCAAATGATTGACCATGTCGAAGGGCAATGTCAGCAAGGGTTGCAGAAAAATACGGAAAACATTTTCAGGAGGCAGAATACCGGCAAGCAGCGCGGGGTTCAGGCCGTGAATACCTTCGAGCAGCAGAATTTTTCCCGTGCCCAGTCTTATCTTTCTGCCCCCTTCGGGATTGCACTCGCCGTCGCGGAAATCGTATGATGCCGTCGTCACCTCTTCGCCGGCGAGTAACCTGCGCAAGTGATCTGCGAACAGTGCGAGGTTAAGCGCATGGATCGTTTCAAAGTCTTTTTCACCGCGCGCGTTGACGGGCACCTGTTCGCGGCTGAGGTAATAATCGTCGAGAGAAATACCCTCGGGTACGGCACCGCTGATACGCAGCTGAATCGATAGCCGTCTGATAAACGTGGTTTTGCCCGACGACGAGGGACCGGCGACGCAGACGACCTTGACTCCGCCGCGCGCGACTATGTCGTCGGCCATGCGCGCGAGGCGTTTTTCATGGTAACCTTCGGCGACACGAATTACCTCGCGCACGCGTCCGTCGACACAGGCGCGGTTCAGTTTTCCCACGCTCGTCAGTTCGAATGAACTCAGCCACCTGCCACTCTCTGCAGACAGGCGTGCAAATTCTGCGAAGCCATCGGGTACTTCGGACGCGGCCCCGGACAACAGGATCAATCCGCCTTCGGAAACGATCAGCCTGAACCCGTCGATCAGCCCCGCGTGCGGCAGCAGCGGGCCGTTATAAAGGGCATAATATCTCCCGACGGTGACGAGTTGTATAGTCATGGCGCGCGTGGCATTGATCAGCTCGACGGTCTCGAGGCGGTTATGGCGTGAAAAAAAACTGCGCGCTTCGTCGACGTTCCACCATTCTTCGCGGAAATCGGCATGGTTCTGTATTAGATCGCGCATGCGCCGCGTCAGATGATCCGCGATCTGTTGCAACGTCCATCCGGTATGACCGGGGAATTCAACCCATTGCGCGGCGCCGATCCCCTGCCCCATCTGCAGCGATACCGGTGGATTGAGTTCGGCAGTCGCTTCTGCGAGAAGCAGCGCGAGCGAGTGGCGCATCACACGTTCGCCTTCCCAGTTGGCCGTCGTCAGCGGCACTGCCTCGGTATCGGAGAAAATCTGCGTATCTAAAGAAGAAACGCGGTGGTCGACCAGCGCGGCGACTACCGGCAGGCCTGCGAACGTCGCGGGCATCGCATCGTTTATTTCTGAGCCGGTTTTCAAATGCTGTACGCTGCCATCTTCGCGTGTCACGCTGACAGTCGCCTGACGCGGCAGTGAGCGCTGCCTGAGCAGCAGATCGAGGCTTTCGGTGCGCTCGACCAGTTGCCGGCCCAGCGTGTTGATTAGCGACAGCATCACCTGCGCCGCGAGGTGCGGCTCGGCAGACACGAGTTTGTTGAAACGGGCGCGGTCGAGCCTCGCGAGCGTCAGTTTCGTCGCAGCCACAATCGTCGCAGCCCTGGGTTTGCCCGAAATCAGGCCCAATTCGCCGAAATGGTCGCCCGCCCTCACTGTCCCCAGATCCAGTCCGTTGCGGCTCATTCTGCCTTCGCCTTCGAGTACGAAGTACATGTCTTCGGCTACCGCTCCAAGATGTACAATTTCGGTTCCGGGCTCACAGATGCGTATTTCGAGATACTTCTGAATACTTTCTATCTGTTCGGATGTCAGACCCGAAAATATACTCGTCATTACCGGCGGCATGAGCCGTGCTGTTGCTGCGGTTTGCTGCGTCATGCTCAATTAGTGCCCTGAATCTGATCTGCAACCGTGCTCCGCCGTGCGAGGTGCGCTTTAGCGCATCCTGATTGTCAGCGTGTCCCCGCGTTCGCGTGTATCACCATGCGACACCGATGGGTTCTACTTGCTGCCTGCTCGCTGGCAGCATGCGCCGGAGGCCAATCCAAATCCGGGGCGGCCGATTTCGCCGGTATTGCCGGCAGAGCCGAAGAACTCAGGAGTGCGGGCAGCACGGAAAAATCCCACTACGCTGCATTGCTTTCGGATTTTACCGCATTTGCCCACGAACATCCCGATGCCATGAACGACGCCGCAAACCGCAAGCTCGCGCAGGATCTGCTCGCCAAATATCCACCGCTTGTCTGTCCGCTCACCATCAGCGAACCCGCAGAAACTCTGCACACCGCGGGTGGTTTTATTTCGCCCATCGTCGTCGCGGCCAGTTGTCCCGCTGCGGCACCGTTTATTTTCGAAGCCGACAGCGCCGATATGGCATTATCTCCCGACGACATGGTGTTTTCGCGCGGCAGCATGCGTGCGCGCGTGCGTATCAATTCAGCCAGCAGCAGCGCAGAGAAAAATCGCCTGAAATTTTCGGCACACTATTATGCGACCGATCTGATTTCTCAGGTGCGCACAAAATTTAACCTGAGCGGAAAAACCGAAATCATCCTGAATCCCGCTGTTTATCAGCTGCAGGCAGCGCCGACGGAAAAAGACGCATACGCAGCAGCGCGCACTAAATTCCGCCAGGCCAAGCTGACAGGCTCGGCGCATAGCGGCGAGTTCGGCAGCGACGTTGCACTTTCTGCCAACGGCCAGTTTACCGTGGGCGGGGCTTTTGCGGGTCGCAAATTTGATCTGCTATACGGACATCCCAACAGCGCGCTGCCTGACGGCATCGGCACTTCATTCACCACGGTTCGAGTCGATGGCACTGACTACCGCCTCGAAGAGCTCAGGGGCAAGGTGGCAAAAACCGCAGGCGATGCCCTCGTCTATGAAGCGAAAATCGGCCGCACCGGCATCAGTGTACGGCAGATCATCCGGCCCGAAAGCGATGCCGGGCGCATTAAAACGCGCATCCAGTATGAAATCCGCAACAGCGGCACAAAACCGCACAGCGTCGGTATTCGGCTGCTGCTCGACACCTGGGCCGGGCAGAATGACGGCGTACCCTTTCTGCTGCCGATCGGCAGCACGTCACAGCTGTACAGAACCGAAGTGGAATTTACACCCTCGGCGTCGGTGATGTGGCAGATTTTTGACGTCGATCGCAGCGCCGGCGGCATGCCGCGCGAATTAGCGCTGCAGAATATTCTTGTCGGCAAAGATCTTGTGCCTCCCGACCGCATCGCTTTTGCCAACTGGATCGAAGCTTCAAAAACCGTGTGGGATTACGCCGTGAATTCCGCGCGGCGTGTGACGGGCGATTCGGCGGTGATCCTGTGGTGGCAGCCGGCAACGATCGGCGCTGGCAAGACCCAGCAGATTGCCACCGAACTCGGTGCTTTTCTCGAGCGCCGTGAACCTGCAGTATTCGTCACCAACGCCGATTCCGGGGAAATGCTGATCTACTTTTGGCACCACAACGACACCGACGCCACACAGAAGCTGGCATACCATGTCCGGGCCGAAAAAGGGGATTTGCGCTTTGAATCGGTCATGGGCGAGCAAACGCTTGCTGCGCACAAGACATTCATCAAGGCAAATGCAGCGCAGGTGCTCGCCGAGGGCGACACGACAATCATCATCACCGAAAGTGTCAACGGCACCCCAAAGGAATACAAATTTCCCGTCAGCAATCTGAAAAAATGGAAGAAGCTGATGCGCACTCCGGTCGCAGAACCGGCGAAACAGTATCCGGTCAGCTACTTTGACGAACGCGATATGGCTCTCAAAGCGCGCCTCGTCACCGCCGCAGGAAAAACACTGGCAACGATTCCGCTCGAGAAGA
>CAYHJO010000210.1:0-6911 GCA_964356715.1 uncultured Turneriella sp.
TCGCGATACACATGCCGAGTTTTCCCGTCGCCTTCGCAAAGCCTTCGGCGGCGTGCACGGCGCCCTGTTCGTGGCGCGTCAGAATGTGCCGCAGTTTGGAATGATGCAGTTCGTCGTAAAACGGCAGAATCGCGCCGCCGGGATAACCGAAGCAGACCTTGACGTCGTTCCTGAGCAGCACATCGATCATTACCTGTGAACCACTTTTCTCGGCCGTTTTATTGTCTGCTTTCACCTTCGCCCCGTCTGCCATAACTCTCCAAATTGCCATCCACACAGGTCGTCAATTAAAGGCCAGATTTGATTCTGCCGCTACTCTGAGAGCGGTAATTCATAATCGGTTTCATTTATTGCCGTCAAAGCCCGGTCGTAGAGCAGCTGTTCGGCGGGAATGTTTTGCAGCCGCAAAATGGCGGCGCCCGCCATGGTTAAGCGGTCACGGCAAGCCTCGGCATCGATGCGGCTATTTGCCGCATGAGTTTCATCCGTATAAAAGGTCAGCACCTCGCACTGCCGTTCGAGAAAGCGCACAGCCTGTGCGCGGTCTTCTTCGCGGTGCAGAAGATGCAAGTGGCGTTCGCTCTCAAGCTGAGCCCTGACATCAGCTGCGAAGGATTCAGGCTTTTGCTGTAACGCGAGCACACACAGCCGCGTCCGCATTTCACACAGCGCTGTCTCCAGCTCCTTCACGCGGCCGCGGCATTGGGCTTCGAGCTCATATTGCGCCCTGGCGTCGGCGTACGGCTCGTACTCACTCGGGGCCACGTCGGTGCGGCTCTGGAAAACCTGCTCTGTCTCGTGACCATTAATCGACTGAAAATCAGGTAAAAGCTGCGTTGCGAGCTTTGCCGACTGTTTGTATTCGCCCACCAGACGATTGTATTTCTCACCCAGCGCGACAATGCGTTCGCCAGAATACGCGATGGAGACTTCCACAGGATCAGGCGGGCAGCCCACGGGTGAACAGCGGCAATTTGTGGCGTGCCGCCAACAAATTTTCCGCCCAAACCGATGGATCACCGGGTTTTTTCGCTGGCCGGCGCGTAACAAATTGCGGATTAGTTAACAAATGGCAGATTACCTGACCTTTTTGCCTGAGAGATCACCCTCCCGCAATATTTTTGTCCAGATTATCTTTGAAATCCTTTACGCATTGCGCTTTTTGCTGCTCTACATACCCGGCCTGCTCATGCGCCCCGGAGATATCACCGAAGGCGACAAGCGCGCCGTCGTCCTGGTATCTGGTTTTCTCGGTTCGCCGCTGACCTGGCTGAAGGTGCGCAGCGCACTCGCAGCGCAGGGGCATCCGGTTTATGTGGTGAGGCTGGGGTTCCAGATCGGCAACCTGCGTAAATACAGCGAAAAACTGCAGCATTTTCTGGAAGAAAACAATCTCACCGATTGTTATCTCGTCTGTCACTCGATGGGCGGCCTGATTGCAGCGCACATGGGTTACCGCGGCCGCGACCGTACGCGCAAAATTTTTACGCTGGGTACACCTTTCAAAGGCCACCCGCTGACATTTCTGTTCCCGTTCACCTTTGCAACGCTGCAGATGAATCCGTTGTCGCCATTTATGCGCGAAACGGCCGCTAAATACCGCACGTTGTCGAGCGTGCAGGCAGTTTTTGCGCAATTTGACGAGGTCAATTTTCTGCCGTTCCTGAACATTCCGGGACGCTTTGACGACGTGAAGCTGGCGCAGATCGGCCACTGCAATCTGTTCATGGGCCCCGCGGGCGTCGAATGCATTACGGAACTCATTGCAGCAGAAGAGGCGAAAGACCCCAAGCCGGTGATTAAGCGCGACGAAAAAGGGAATCCTATCATCGAAGCCACACCACGCAATTCTGCAGCCAGGAAACCGAAACGCCGGAGCAGGCGCGCACCGCTCAAACGGCGCAAATAGGCAAACCCGTTAAGCCGGGAGGCTGGATTTAAAAAAACCAGTGATGCTCGATATGTTTTTCTAAGCGCCGATGCGGCTGGTGTGCATTGCAGTTTTGTTCCACGAAGGCAGCTGCGCGTCGAATTCATCGCAGTTAAACCGGGCAATCGATTCCAGATTCTCTGTTTCGTTCCAGATACGCAGCTGCCGTTCTGTACTGTTTCCCCACTGCATGATTCTTTCCAGTTCGTCCATGTAGCCGCCGTAACCCAGCTTTTCTGAGATCGGCGCAATCCTGTCCAGCCAGAGGCGAATATCGTCGCAGATTGGCTCCGTTTCTCCGCGGTTATTGACAACGATGCGGGCCTGGAGGCCGTAGCGCATCGCCCGCCATTTATTCTCGCGCAGCCTCCATGTGTTCGGGCGGGGCATCTCATCGAGCCAACTCTGGTGGAGCTGAAACCAGTGCGCGAGCGAGTGCACAAACGCGACAATGGCTATCCCTTCAGCGAGTGTCGCCGGCTGGTCGCAGATGCGCACTTCGAGGGTGCCAAGGCGAGGACAAGGGCGAAGATCCCACCACAGATCCTTGAGGCTTTCTATCGAACCGGCGCGGTACATGGCCCGGCAGAGATTTACATATTCCTGCCAGTCGCGAAAATGGTAAGGCATGCCCGCGACGGGTAACGATTCGGTCGCGCATGGCCGGATCGTCGCCAGGCCGCTATCGACGCCTTCTTCGAACGGCGTGCTTGCGCTCAGAGCAATGAGGTGCGGCAGAAAATGCATCAGAAAACTGTGGTAACGGATACACTGCTCCGAGTGAACCATACCCAGATGTATATGCATTCCCAGCGTGCTGAAGCGCGTGGCGAGCGCGCGCCTCTCTTCGTAGAGGCGATCGTAACGACCGTTATGAGTTCTGCGGATGTCGCGTATGCGGATTGTCGGCGGCAGGCCGGTACCGGTCAGCCGGAGCCCGTGTGTCTTGCAAATCGGATTTAGCCTGGCCAGTTCGTCGCGCAACTGCGCTTCAGTCTGGTGCGCATCGGCGCCTATCGCCGAGGTAACCTCGATCATATGTTCGTAGAGCTCGGGTTTTATCTGCGGCGAATTGGCCTCAGCCACAACCTTTTCGGACAGGTGGGCCGGCTCGAGCGAACGCCCGTCGAGAAGGGCCAACTCAAACTCAACGCCGATCGTGAGCGGGTCGCTGGGCATAAAATTGAGCTGCAGGTCGACTTCACGGTAAAGCCGTCGCTCCATCCGTCGCCTGATTATATTCCTGAATAAGTTTATCATCCTGGTTAAAAAGGAAAGCCATTTCCGCCAGATAGTCATGTAATACCCTGCGTCGAATATACTTTACGCATGCGCAGACACGTTTCACCCTAAAGGCTTAATATGCGGGCTCCGAGGGTGGAAATTCCATTATGGTGCGGTCATAAACCCTCATGTGCAAGTCGCTCGGTTCAACATTCCGAAAGTTGTTCATTCTGATGTTTCCGCCTTTCGCGGCGAAATAAGCAAAGCCGCCAACAACGCCAACAATACTTAATTGCTGCGCGAAAAAGATGACCCAGCTTTGCGCTAGCCAGCCTTGTCAGCTTCTTCGGTTATCATTCGCCTGCCCCTTCAGGCAATCTGCAATCGCACGCCAGTACGTGTCGTGCTCGGCTTTCAGAATGCGGCGGCTCAGCGTTTCTTCGCTGTCTCCTTTGTTAACCGGCACGACTGCCTGCGCGAGAATTTTGCCCGTGTCGACGCCACTGTCGACGAGATGAATTGTACAGCCGGTGAATTTGACGCCATAGTCCAGCGCCTGCTTCTGCGCCTTCAGGCCGGGAAACGCCGGTAACAGCGAGGGATGGATATTGAGAATGCGCTGTGGAAACGCCGCGAGCAGCGGCTGCGTCATAATCTTGAGATAACCCGCGCAGATAATCAGTGTCGGTTTTTCCGCCTTGAGTCGCGCGGCCAGCCGCGTATCAAACTGCTCGCGCGTTTCTTCTCTGCGTTTGGCAAAAAGCTCCGTGGGAATACCGTAACTTTTGGCGACCGCAAGGCCCTTTGCCTCGCGGTCGCTAAGTACCAGGGTGCAGACGGCATTGAGTTTGCGCTCGCGTATTTTGTCGAGAATTGCGCGCATGTTGCTGCCCTTGCTCGAAATCAAAATCACAATACGCACAGCTTCGCTGCTTTTGACAGGCGAGCGGAGTGACGCAAAGAGTTTCTTGAACATTAGCCTGTAACGGTCAGCCGTTCGCCTTCGAGTTTTTGGGCAAAATGCGTAAACTGTTCGCTGACCCGCACGGGCTTGTTGCTCTTCAGATCTATTGCCACCTGTGTCGACGTGCCCCGCGCCAGAAGTTGTTGGGTCTGTTTATTGTAGATACCGTATTCGGCTTCAAGAAAAATCTTGCGTATCGAGGTATAACGGATGCCGATGACGAGAGTTTCATGCAACCTGCCCTGCCCCTTGAATTCAATATTGGTATTCGCAAGCACGGTGGAGAAGCCGTCGAAGATTTCGTGATTATCTGCGGGAATACCTGCGAGTTCTGCGAGCTTGAAATAATATGCAATGCGTCCCTCTTCAAAATAATTCAGGTACACGCTGTTGTTCACATGATTGTAGGCGTCGAGGTCACGCCAGCGCACGACGGTTTCGACTGTTACGGAAAACCTGTGCCATGGAAACGGATGTCCTGGTGCCTGCGCCGCCAAGCGCGCCGTGCGACCCGCCTTTGGGTCTCCGCTTCGCAGCGCAGTCGCAGCGGATGGCGCGGCGGGAGCCAAAGAGGCTTTTCCTTTCTTTGCCATATTACCCCCCGGCTTGGACTTCGGCTTCAAAATATTTGTACGTACGCGCCAGACCTTCTTTCAGCCCGACCTTCGGCTTCCACGCCAGAATATTCTGAGCGCGGTCGATCACAGGGCGGCGCATTTTCGGGTCATCGGCCGGCAGCGGATGGTTTTGCGTTTTGAGTTTTTTTCCCGTAAGCTCTTCGAGCACACCGACGAGTTCTTTGACGGTAAACTCCCCCGGATTACCGAGGTTGATCGGCCCGTCATATTTTTCGCGCGGCAGCGCGGCCAGTGCGAGAATGCCTGCGATCAAATCGGAGGCATAGCAGAACGAACGTGTCTGCGAGCCGTCGCCATAGATCGGCACATCGATGCCCCTGATCGCGGCGACGCAGAAATTGGAAATCACGCGCCCGTCGTCGGGGTGCATATATTCGCCATAGGTGTTGAAGATGCGGAATAGGCGCGCATCCACATTCTTGAAACGCGCATAGTCGGCGCACAGCGTCTCGGCGGCGCGTTTGCCCTCGTCGTAACAGCTGCGCACGCCAATCGTGTTCACATTGCCCCAATAGGTTTCGGGCTGCGGGTGGACATGCGGATCGCCGTATATTTCTGAGGTGGAAGCATGCAGCAGGGCCGCTCCGTGTGCTTCGGCGATATGGAGCATATTGCGTATGCCAAGCACCGAAGTTTCCCAGGTATAGACCGGGTCTTTCTGGTAATGCGGCGGCGAAGCGGGGCAAGCGAGGTTGAAGATGAAATTGAACTTGTCATAGCCTGCGGTCGCGAGGCTCGCAGTGCGGATATCCATTTGCTGAAATCTGATCTGCGAGCGCACCTCTTCGAGGTTCTTCAGCCGGCCTGTGTGCAGGTTATCCCACACAGTGACTTTGGCGCCGCGTGTGAGAAGTTCGCGCACGAGATGCGCCCCGAGAAAACCCGCGCCCCCGGTGACAAGCACGCGCGCACCGGAAAAATCCAACTCAGCCATAGGTTTAATTTAACGGCCGCGACAGGCGAACAATCGAATTGGGACTTTCGCGTTCGGCGTGTTTAGGCGCTGCTCAGGGCGCCGGTTTACGATAGGCAAAGCGGCGCAGCCGACCGTTTTCTTCTTTAATGACGGCATATTTAGCCCCCGCGAGCGGCCGCGCCGTTTTGCTGAATTTGGCGGAATTTTCGCTCAGACCGTAGAATACGATGTGGTCTATGTAGTTCATCTGTCTGCCATTGCAGACTACCATGAATTGGCCGCGCTTAAATTCCATTCGCTGCAGCGTCGCGCGGCCTTTGTGCGGCGATGCGCGGTGCGGTTGTTCTGCGGAAAAAACGGTTTCCACCGGCGTTTGCCCCGTCCAGTAATTCGGCGTCGCCTCAAGGCCGCAAATGAACGAAGCCGGGTCCTTCACCGTAAGGTCGGCTGTGAATTCAACCGTGACGGCCTGCGCCTGGCCTTCTGGCAGTATCTCCCAACTACCGACGATCTCATTCCAGAATTCAGAATGATGGTTCTTCATAATTTCACCCGGCGATGCACAATGGGAGAGCCACAACACCAGGGCCGGCAGGTAACGCATGGCATCCATCCGCCACAGGCATTTCAGGCCGCCAAGCACTTGCGCACGATTGCAGTTGACGCATCACGCGCTCAGTACTGTCCTCACCCATGAGCGCCCGCCTCAACCGACTGATGCGCATGTATGAAAAGATGCTGCTGATACGCCGCTTCGAAGAGGCGACTGCGAAGGCATATGCCTCGGGCAAAATCAAAGGCTTCTGCCATCTCTACATCGGCGAAGAACCGGTGGCGGTCGGGGCAATTGAAAATCTCGATCAGCGCGACTACGTAATCTGCACGTACCGCGAACACGGCCATGCGCTCGCGCGTGGCATGGCCCCCCGTACTGTGATGGCCGAACTCTTCGGCAAAGCGACGGGCTGCTCGAAAGGCCTCGGTGGCTCAATGCATCTGTTTTCGCGCGAGCTCAACTTCATGGGCGGCCACGGTATCGTTGGCGGCCACGTCGCCGTCGCCAGCGGGCATGCGTTCGCTTCGAAATACCGCCGCGATCACGGTGTGACGGTGTGCTTTGTGGGTGAAGGTGGCACCAACATAGGCGGATTTTTTGAAGGCATGACCTATGCCTCGCTGTGGAATCTGCCGGTCATTTTTATCATTGAAAATAACCTGTATGCAATGGGCACCCCACTA
>CAYHJO010000210.1:6921-7664 GCA_964356715.1 uncultured Turneriella sp.
GCGCACCTGGGCATCGACGCGCTCGACGTCGAGCAGGTTTACGAAACCGTCAACAAAGCCGTGGTGCACGCCCGTTCGGGCCATGGGCCAACCCTGATCGAAATGATTACGTACCGTTTTCGCGGACACTCGATGTCAGACCCGGCAAAGTACCGTCCCGCAGGCGAACTCGAAGAGATGAAAGAAAAAGATCCGCTCGACACCACCAAACAGCGGCTGATCGATCAGGGAGTGACGCAGGCACGGATGGACGAACTCGACCTGCGCATTGCCGCGACGGTCGAAGATGCGGTGCAGTTTGCCGAAGCGTCTCCCGAACTCAGCTACGAAGATATGCAGAAAATGGTGTTTGCATGACGCGGAATATTCTTTTTATTCTGCCGGCGCTATTCTCCGCACAGAATCTCACTGCTTCCTATTATTTCGAATGCGAAGCAGATGTCAGGCTCGAATCGTTTGAAGGGGAAAATGCGACCTATACAGTCGAAGCGGTCAAAGACTGCGGCACGCACCTGCAGGCAGGCGAAAAGAAAACCACGAACTTTAAACCCATTATGGCTTCGCGCATTCCGCCGCAAAAGAACAAAAAATACCGCGCCCGCTACCGCTACATTGCTCCCGAATGCATGCAAAAAGATGGCAAGCCAGTGGATTGCCATCGCGAAGTGCTGGAGCTCGTGCGCTAGTCTTAGAACCTGTTTAAGATCTTTTCAAAACTGCCGATTATGAATAATGAGACATAA
>CAYHJO010000211.1:0-7603 GCA_964356715.1 uncultured Turneriella sp.
CGCGTGCAGGCGTGGAAAGATCTCGAACAAATCAAAGCTTCGGGCCGTGCTAAATCGATCGGCGTCAGCAACTATATGCAGCGGCACCTCGACGAACTGTTTGCGGCGTCGGATATTAAACCCGTGGTCAACCAGATCGAATTGCATCCCTGGCTCAGCCAACAGACACTCAAAGCCTATTGCGAATCACGTTATATCCATATTGAAGCATACAGCCCTTTGGCGCACGGTCAAAAGGTGTCGGATGTATCGCTTAAACCGCTGGCCGACAAACACGGCAAAACAATTGCACAGCTTTTGCTCCGCTGGTCTATACAGAGTGGCAACATCGTACTGGTGAAATCGGTGTCACCCAAACGCATCGCTGAGAATTTTGACATTTTTGATTTTAAACTCGATGCCGCGGATTTGCAGAAACTCGATGCGTTGAATGAGAATTTACGAACGTGTTGGGATCCTTCTAATACACCATAACCTCGCTGCGCGGTTCGACTGCGCTCACCGAGCAGCGAAGGTCACTGAGCGCAGTCGAAGTGACCGCTAATTCCTAAACTTCTGCCAAACGTAAAAACTCACCGCACCGGCGGCCGTGATGCCGATCGCGATCAGCGATGCGGTTGTGCTGTAGATAAGGGAGGAAGTCATCATGAACGCCGACACAAGCAGGTAGATCACTGGAAACAACGGGAATAGCGGCGAACGGTATGGTCGGTTGGCGATAATGCCGGTCTTCTTCACATAGTGCGCATAGAGCAGGCCGAACACGGTCAGCCACGGGAAGAAGCTCAGCGCAAAGCCCATGAAGATCAGCAATTTCAGCGTGCCGCCAAAACCAAAAGACAGAATGTAGACAACGCTGATCGCGGTCTGCAGTAGAATCGCAAAAGCAGGCGTGCCGAGTTTCGGCTGCACCTGCGCAAGTTTTTTGAAGAGTAAACCCTGCTCGGCCATCGCATAATAGACGCGCGGGCCGATCATGACTTCCGCGGAAACGGAAGACACCAAAAAGAAGGCGATCAGTAGCGAGAGCGCGGCGCCGCCGGCTTTGCCTAAAAGCGCCGAGAATGCATTTACGGCGAGATCGGTAGTCTCTTTGTTCAATCCGGCAAACTTCAGGAAGTTGAGATTGAGTATCAGGTAAATGCCGCAGGTGACGAGCGTGCCAATCACCATCGCGCGTGGCAGATTTTTGATCGGGTCTTTGACTTCGCCGCCGAGATAAGACGCGGCGTTCCAGCCGCTATAGGCAAACATCACAGTGAGAATCAGACTGCCCCATTTCCAGAATTCGGGTGTGGCACCCGTTGGCATGATTGCTGAGGTTGTGCCGGGTGATGATACGAAGAACAGCGCAATCGCGATCGCAAAAATCAGAATGGTCTTGAGCGCCGTCAGAAAATTCTGCACCCCTTCGCCGACCTTAACGCGCGCAATGTGAAAGCACGCCAGCAGCACGGGAATAAACGCGGCCAAAAGCCTCAATTTGAAATCGGAGACCTGCACCTGGCTGCCCTGCATTTGGCTGAGGCCGCCGACGACGAGGTCGATGATGACAAGGGACGTAAATGCAATCGGCGCGGAAAAGCCCACCGTCAGCGAAATGAAGCCGGTGAGAAAGGCAGGCAATTTGCCGAAGATGCGGTTGAGGTAGGCAAACTCTCCGCCCGCTTCGGGGTAGGCAGCCGCAAGCTCAGCATAGCTCAGTGCGCCCGAAAGTGCCACGAGGCCGCCCACGGCCCACAGCACCAGAATCACCGTTGGCGACAGATGCACATCGAAGAAGAGTTCATTGCTCGTGCGAAAAACGCCCGAGCCGATCATGCTGCCGATGACCGTGAAGGCGGCGGTGAGAAAGCCGAGCTGGCGCGTCAGTTGTTGTGCCATATCAGCGACTCTTCCGGTGCGCAACCATCAGGTTCGAGCGGGGAGGATTTCTGAGCGAACCATAACCAAAATTAAAACCGAGTTCCGGCGGTTTGAGTTTTGCATAGAGTTCGGCGAGTTCGGGCTGTACCGGGTTCTGCGGTCTGACCGACATTCTGATCGCAGGGCCGGTGAAGCTGCCAAAAATCTGAATATCAAAATCGTTTCTGAGCTCGACATACCTGAACCCCGAATCGTCCTGCACGATCACGTCGGGAATTGTAATCAGCAGTTCTTTCACTTCGCGGTAGTACGGGTTGTGCATCAGATAAACCGCGGCTTTGAGCATCATGAGTGAGCCCTGTTTCTGTTTCAGAAATTTTGTCAGCGGGTATTGCGGCGCCACAAACTCGGCATCGAGATACTGCTCGATGTAAGTCAGCGAGCGCAACCGCGGGTCGTTTTCGGTGCGGAACCAGATACGCACGCCGCGCGGCTTAAAATCGATATTGGGGTCGCTGACCGCCACCGGAATTCCGTCGGGTGACAGATAGATTTTCTCCATGTCGACGATGTGCCAGCCGATACCCGCGGCGAATGCCAGAAGCACCGGAGCGATGCCTGGGATCTCTTCGTTCCTGATGATATTGGTCTTCATGTGCGCCGAGAAAAAATAATTGCGGTCGGCGATGTTGTTGATGACCGAGCGCATCGCGCGCATGCCCTGAAAATATTCGCGCGACTGCTTTTCGGGATGCGGAATGTCACCGGCCTTTTCGAGCGCGACCATGACATATTCGCTCGCCTGCGGGCAGAGTGTGTACAGGTTGATAATATCGGCGCCGCACAGCGGATAAACCGCCGGACGATCGCTGCGACACACGGCGCCATGCGGATTTTTGTTCAGCGTCGACTCGCGCCACGCGGTGATCGGTTCGATCGACTGCGTGCGCACTTTTTCCCAGAATTTTGCCATGCTGGCTTTGTGCTGCTGGTATTCGCCATGTTGCGTGTATTGCTGCAGGTTGCTGTCGGCGGGCAGGTCGAAGCCGCTGAGGTAGCGCGCCATGTCGTCATAGTAATAACCCGTGCGGCCGTCATATTTTGCCCCCGCAGCGCGCCCGGTCTTCTCGTCGACGACGCGCGAGCTCTGGCAAACCGTCGCTGATAGCGCAAGCGCGATGCCGATCATTGTTCTTAACTGTTTCATTTTATTTGCCTGTTTGGTTTTTCATTTTTGGAGAACCCCTCCCCGGCCTACGGCCACCCCTCCCCACAACGTGGAGAGGGGCGTACAAATTCCCCCTCTCCACTTCGTGGGGAGGGGGCCAGGGGGTGGGGTTTGCTGAATTTCATCTAGTTTTTCTTCAATTGCCGCAGGTATGCGTCGATGAACGGCCCGAATTCGCCGTCCATGACATCCTGTACCTGTGCGGTTTCGTGACCGGTGCGCAGATCTTTGACCATGTTATAAGGATGGAACACATAGCTGCGGATCTGGTTGCCCCACGAAATATCTTTGCGCTCGCCCGAGCGCGATTCGATATCGGCTTCTTTCTCGGCGCGTGCGAGTTCATAGAGGCGCGCTTTGAGCATCTTCATGCAGGTCAACCGGTTCTGAATCTGGCTGCGCTGCGTCTGGCACGACACCACCACGCCCGAGGGCAGGTGTGTCATGCGCACGGCCGATTCGGTTTTGTTGACGTGCTGGCCACCGGCTCCCGACGCGCGGTAGACGTCGATGCGCAGATCCTTCTCTAAGACCTCGACTTCAATATCGTCGGATATTTCGGGCGACACGTGTACGGCCGCGAACGACGTGTGGCGGCGCTTGTTGGAATCAAAAGGTGAAATGCGCACCAGACGGTGGATGCCGTTTTCCGCCTTGAGATAACCGTACGCGTTCGGTCCGCGCACATGCAGCGTGACGTTTTTGAGGCCGGCTTCTTCGCCTTCCTGATAGTCGACGACCTCGACTTCAAAACCCTGCTTCTCGGCGTAGCGCGAGTAGGCGCGGAACAGCATGTCGGCCCAGTCCTGCGATTCGGTGCCACCGGCCCCCGGGTGAATATTGAGGAATGCGTTGTTCATGTCGTCGGGGCCGTTGAGCAGGCTCTCTAAATCCAACTTGTCGAACTCAACGCGCACTGCGTCGCCGCGCTTCACGAGATCGGTGGCCAGATTTTCAGCGCCTTCCATTTCGGCGATTTCGGTATATTCGAGAGCATCGGCGATTTCGTTTTTGATCGCCTGCCAGGCGCTGACTTTTTTGTCGAGGAATGCGATGCGCGTCTGCAGATCGCGCACAAAGTTGACCTTGCTGTCGTCGGCGAAAAGCGCCGGATCTTCCATTTTTTTGCGCAGGTCGCCGAGCTCTGCCTCGACATCTTCGAGGTGCAGTTCGCTATAACGCTGCTGAATCTGGTCTTTGAGGGCCGAAAGTTCGACCTTTACCTCTTTAAGAGAGTGCGCCACAGGGTGGAATCGCTGATTTAGACACCGCGTCAACCGACGGTCATGCGGCGAGTAGGTGTAGATTTTTGTTGCGTCATTCCCGCGCAGGCGGGAATCCATAGTGCAAAAATCTCCGACTGGATACCCGCTTTCGCGGGTATGACATAGAACCGAACAGAAAAGGGCTTTTACACGTCACTATTCCGGCAGAATTGCCGATGCCCGGCCTCGGCGGTTCTCTCACCGGTAAATACCGCAAGTTATTGATTCCCCATGACCTGCTCGCGCACGAAGCGGCCGATTTCCGTAAACCACTGCAATCGCTGCAAAGCGTCCGTCGGGCAGGTCAGCTTAGCGACGCCGAATTCACCGCCTGTTTTGTGCTGCTGTTTTCAGCGCGCCGCGCATATGGCGAAGCATGGCGAGACAACAGGCGATGTGCAAAGCTTGTGGCAATGCTCAGTTGGATTGATAACGAAACTACTCCGGCAATGGACATGCTGCCGGCGACGCTTTCCCGGCTGCAACTTCCCGGTATGCCGGGCATGATCTTCTCAGTGCTATGCGATTGGCTCAAAGGCAGCATCGGTCTGAAGCTCGTGGCATATGCAACCACTGCCGCCGACATGCTCGCAGCACAGGCAGAAGGCTGGCGCTACATTACGGTCGATCTCGATGCAGCTCAGCGCGGCGAGACAGTCGAAGACAAACGCGATGCCTTCGAATTCGCGTTGCACGACCTCGGGCATGCATGGGCATTCTTTAAGCCCGACTATGACCCGGCGGGGCAGATAGCATTCTTCCAATTGCTGCAAGAGGATCTGCCGATGCTCGCGCCACTCGCCACCGCGGACGAAAAATTTGCCGCCGACCTCGAATACTGTATGTCAGACATGAATTCGCACCCCGAGCACCTGCGGCAATATCTGCGCGCGGTGATTATTGAGGCGTATTACCGAAAGCGCAAGGCGGGTAACGCAGAAGAATATTCGGAGGTGGCGCTGGCTGGTTTGCTGGCGTTGCTGAACTCTCTGTTAGCCCGGGGCTCGGTTCGGCTGCGCTCACCGCAGGTAAGCCCCGGGTTAAAAGGGGTCTAAAGCAAGCCCTCGATCTTCCCATTCACAATCGTAATCTTCCCCGCCTGCGGTACCTTCGGCAGGCCAGGCATGCGCAGCATGTCGCCGGCGACCGCCACGAGAAACTCTGCGCCGCGGTTGATGATGATGTCTTCAAAGTGGACGTTGAAGCCCTCGGCGACGCCCACTTCGGCTGCGTTCTGTGTGAACGAATACTGCGTCTTGGCGATGCAGACGGGGTATTTTTCTTCTTCTGAGTCCGTAATTTTCTTCAACGTATTCGCGGCCTTGCTGCTCAGCGAGATCGAAGTGCCGTGGTACACATTCGTCACCACCTTGCGCAGTTTTTCTTCCGGCGTGTCGGTCAGCGCATACGTGAATTCGAGCAGCTTCGATTCTTTTTTGTCAATCGCTTCGATAACTTGTGTTGCCAGCTCAATTGCTCCGTCGCCGCCGCGTGCATAACCATCATTGATGGCGAACCGCGTGCCATAGATCGCGCACCAGTCGCTGACGAGTTTGATTTCTTCGGGGCGGTCAAAGTCATGCCGGTTAAACGCGACGATGACCTGCTGGCCGAACTGCTGCATATTCTGCACGTGCCGCGCGAGGTTGAGTAATCCCTTGCTGAGCGCGTGTTCGTTCGCATCGCGGATTTCTTTTTCAGCCGCCCCGCCATGCAGTTTAAGCGACATCGAACCGGTGGCAATGACGGTCACGGCGGGTTCGATGCCCGCGAGACGCGCCTTGATGTTCATGAATTTTTCGGCGCCGAGGTCGGCGCCAAAGCCCGCTTCGGTAATCGCATAGTCGCCATAGGTCATCGCAAGGCGAGTTGCCAGCATGCTGTTGCAGCCATGCGCGATATTGGCGAATGGGCCGCCATGCACAAATGCCGGCACGCCTTCGGTCGATTGCACGAGGTTGGGGTTCAGTGCATCGATCAAAAGCGCCATAACCGCACCGCCCGATGCCAGTTCAGAAAAAAGGAATGGTTTACCCGACTGGCAATAACCTAACAGCACGTTGTTGATCCGCCTTTCGAGATCTTTTGCATCACTTGCGAGACAGAGAATCGCCATGATCTCTGATGCCGCCGTGATGTCGAAGCCCGTCTCTTGCGCACCACCGTTGCCGGCGAGGCCCGTGATGACCTGCCGCAGTGCGCGGTCGTTCATGTCGAGCGCGCGCTTCCATTGGATCTTCTTCAGCGGGTCGCTGCCTTTGTCATAGTAGTGGTGGTTGTCGGCGAGCGCGGCGATCAGATTGTTGGCGCTGGTAATGGCATGAAAGTCGCCGGTGAAGTGCAAATTGATGTCGGTGATCGGGTGCACCTGCGAAAGTCCGCCGCCGGTGGCGCCACCCTTTATGCCAAACACCGGGCCGAGCGATGGTTCGCGCAGAGCGATGACGGGTTTTTTGCCAAGTTTTTTGAGGCCCTGGCCGAGGGCCACAGAGGTTGTCGTCTTGCCGACGCCGGCTTTGTTGGGTGTGGTCGAGGTAACGAGTATCAGTTTGTTTTGTTTTGCCCGCGCGGCGTCAAACAGGGAATAAGGCACCTTCGCCTTGTGTTTGCCATAGAGAGTGAGGACGTCTGGCGCGATGCCGATTTGTGCGGCGATCTCTTCAATGTGCTGCAGTTTTTCAACCATCGGTGCGCTTCCGGTGTTTTGCATGGCGGGAACAGATTTTTGTGTATTGCCAAGGTGTACCGCAAGTCCGATAACTGCGCATGAAATTTATTCAGGAAGCCGACAAACTGCATTTTACCCTTGGCGAACTCAGCTTTGCCGAGGTAAAAACGCTCCGCGACGCTCTCAAGGGCCACGCCAAAGGCGGATCAACGCAGGCGGCGAAACTGGCGGCAGAGATTGAGGCGGGGCTTGAGAAGATTCAGGTATAGCTGCTCCATGACAGCCTATCACACAAAAGCTTGACATGTGATTACATTGTAGCCACATCAGGCATGGTCTTACAGATTGTGCGCATCGGAAATTCCAGGGGCTTGAGATTGCCCAAGAGCTTGCTGGAGCAGTTTCACATCGGTAAAGAAGTGGATTTGCAGGCGACAAAAGACGGCCTGTTGATCAGGCCCAAACGAAGCAAGCCCCGCGGGGATTGGGAGGGAAAATTCAAAGCGATGGCCACAAACAAAGAAGATCAACTGCTGATCCCTGACGGTATGGATATAGACTCTACGGAATGGAAAT
>CAYHJO010000212.1:0-7602 GCA_964356715.1 uncultured Turneriella sp.
ACGCGACTTTGTTTCCGCATCTTTAGATGTGTCCTGCGCGGCGGATGTTTTGCGGATAAAACGACCGAGAAAGAACCATGCGGCAAAGTAGATAACCAGACGAATTGCAAAGAAGGGAATATTGAGATAACCTTTCTTGTGCTGCAGAATTTCGTCGTTAGCGACGATTTTGGGGTCTGCCCATTCATACAAATGGTTCAGGTGCAGACCGGCAGTTACCGCTACGATCGCGATGATGACTGCTGCGATCCACAGTGGTGCGGCAAAAGTTTCCGGAATACGGCGCAGTACAACCGACCATTTGGCGCCGGCGATAAACTGGATGGCCGCAAAGAGCAGGCCAACCAGGGAGATGCAGAGGATAAAATATCCTGTGCTGAGGAGTGCCAGCCAGGCGCGCTCGGTCGACAGAATAAATCCCGCTGCGAGGGAAAGAACGCCCACGGCGGTCATTCCCCACATGATTTTATAGTGTTTGTCAGGTAATGAAAATTTCATGCGTGCCTCATTTTTTCTTCTGCAATTCGCTCTTTATGTAAGCTGAAATGTTCCAGCGATCCTGTTCCTGCACCTGCGGGGCGTAGCCCTGCATTGCACCCTGACCGACTGTAGCAATGTGATAGATCTTACCAATAGCAAAACCCTCGGCGCGTTCAGCGGGCTTACCAGCTGCAGTGGCCAGCGGGCGAACGCCGGCAAATTTCTTCGCGACCGGGCCTTCGGCAAAACCCTGCGCGCCGTGGCACGGAGCGCAGAAAATCTGGTATTGTTTTTCTCCGCGTTTGAGGTCCATGTTAGCAGGCGCCTTAAGCTCGCGCGTGGCAAGTTCTGTATCGACGTCCTTTTTATACGGATACATGGCTGTGCCGTTGAAGGTGATCGTGTTTTCCGGTGCGTGCATATCATACTGGCGCTTACCGTACTTATCAATTTTAGCCGTATCACCGGCGGGTGAATAGTGCATATCGTCGAAATAGTGGTATTCGCGGCGAGTTTCAGCGCAGGCAGAAACCATAACGGCCGCCGTGGCCAACACAACCAGACGAATCATATTTTCCGATGCAAAGCGCTTCATGGCTTTATCTCCTGAATTTCGGCCGGTAAACCGGCAAGAATACGTTCCACGTCCGACTTTGTCAGGTTTGCATCACCCAGCCAGATGGCAAACATATCAGACGTAACTCCGGCAGCCGGAAGCTTGCGGTTGATGTTGCCTAACTTGCCGAGAACCAGCACCGCGACGACAGTAAAAACCGCCGCAAAATATATCGCGAGTTCAAAAAGCACGGGAACGTAAGAAGGCCATGCGAAAAATGGCTTACCACCGTAAACAATCGGCCAGTTGATTGCGTCGATGAAATACATGTAGGCCACCCCGAGCAACCCAGCCAGCATTCCGCCGATAAACGTCAGTACCGGAATCCAGGACCGGTGAAGGCCCATTGCATCGTCAAGACCATGGATGGGGCAGGGTGTGAAGCAATCGAAGGATTTTACTTTTGCCTGTTTTGTATTCTCGGCGGCCCTCAGCAAGTCCGCCGGATTTTTGAACGACGCGACAAATCCGCTGGATGCCTCTTCGTAAGAAAAGAGGCCGCGCTTAATTTCTGTAATTGATAGCATATTTCCTCTGTTAATGGCCGCTGGCCGCTGCGTTGTGGTGCTTGCTCAACTCTGCATTTGCTTCATCCGCCTTGATCTCAGCCACAGCAATCGATGGAATGGTGCGGATGAACATCAGGAACAGCGTAAAGAAGATGCCGAAGGCACCCACAGTCACCGCGTAGTCAGCCCATGTCGGATCGTACGAATCCCAGCTTGAAGGCAGGTAATCGCGGTGCAGCGAGATGATAACGATTACAAATCGCTCGAACCACATGCCGATATTGACCACGATCGATATCACGAACAACACTTTGATGTTTGTGCGCAGTTTTTTGAACCACATGAAGTGCGGAGACACCACGTTGCAGGTAAACATAATCCAGAATGCCCAGGCAAAAGGGCCTTTCAGGCGGTTGATGAATGCATACTGTTCGATATGCGACGCTGAGTAGGCGGCCATCACAAATTCCACAGTGTAAGCGAACGAAACCATCATTCCCGTAACCAGAATGACAATCGCCATGTTTTCGAGGTGCTTGATAGTGATATATTCTTTGAGCTTGAAAACTTCGCGCGTGATAATCATCAGCGTCATCACCATTGCAAAACCGGAATAAATTGCGCCGGCAACAAAATATGGAGGAAAAATTGTGGCGTGCCAGCCCGGAATCACCGAGGTCGCAAAGTCAAACGAAACGATCGTGTGCACCGAAAGAACCAGCGGAGTCGCCAGCGCCGATAGCAGCATCACCATCTTTTCATAATGGTGCCAGGTCTTGGCCGAACCGACCCAACCCAGAGCGAGAACACGGTAGGTATAACCTTTCATCTGCAGCAGGAAATTTCCTACTTTGCTCTTCGCCTTAAAGCGTTCAAAACGATCACGCAGTGTGGCGAAATCAGGAATCAGGCCCATATACCAGAAAATCAGAGAGACCGAGAAGTATGTTGAAATCGCGAAAAGGTCCCAAAGCAGCGGCGAACGGAAGTTCGACCACAGGGGACCACGCTCATTCGGATAAGGGAATAACCAGTAGACGAACCATGGACGACCGACGTGTATCAGCGGAAAAATCGCCGCAACAATAACCGCAAAAATAGTCATCGCCTCGGCGGCGCGGTTAATCGATGTTCGCCATTTCTGGCGGAACAGATACAGAATCGCTGAAATCAGCGTACCCGCGTGGCCAATACCCACCCAAAACACGAAGTTTACAATGAAAAAGCCCCAACCGACGGGATTGTTGATCGCAAATATTCCCAAACCGACAAAAAAGGAGTAGATGATTGTACCTACTCCAATTGCTGCCGCCAGCGCCGCAATACTGAATGCACCCCACCATAGTTTGGTGGGGAATGCCTCGATCGGGCGCATGACATCGTCGTCCATCGCCGCGAACGGCTTGCCGATATGATAAACGTTATTTTCCGTTGCCATGTTCTACCTTATGCCTTAACCTCGGAACGGTTTTTTACCCGAACCATGTATTTTACTGACGGCTCTACGTTGATCTGCGCAAGAATTTTGTACGTGCGCGGGTTGGTGTTAGCCTTGCTGATGACGGTATCTGCACTGTTGATATTGCCGAAGGTAACCGCATCTGCAGGGCAGGCCTGTTGGCATGCTGTTTCGATCTCACCGTCGCGGATCGCGCGGCCTTCGACTTTAGCCAACTGGCGCTTTTCAGAAATACGCTGCTGGCAGAAAGAGCACTTCTCGATAACACCGCGCGAACGTACGGTGACATCAGGATTGAGTGCATACTGCTGCGGATCGCGGATCTTGTCTTCCCAGTTTTCAAACCAGTTGTAGCGGCGCACTTTGTACGGGCAGTTGTTTGAGCAATAGCGCGTACCGACGCAGCGGTTATAGGACATGTAATTCAATCCATCTGCACTGTGACCGGTAGCGCCGACCGGACAAACGTTTTCGCACGGTGCATTCTCGCAATGCTGGCACATGACCGGCTGATAGAATACATCCGGGTCAACCATATCCGGGTCGGCTTTTTCGGCTGCTTCGTTTTCGTAGATGTAGTAGCGGTCAATGCGCAGCCAGCTCATTTCGCGGCCGCGGTTGACTTCTGACTTACCGACCGCCGGAATATTATTCTCTGAGTAACAGGCCATCACGCAGGCGGAGCAACCCGTGCACTTATTCAGGTCGATATTGAGATTCCAGCGATAACCTTCTTCGTAGTTATGTTTTTCGTAGAGGCCTTTCGCCTTGCCGCCAAACGGTTTCTCTTCGTGTTCGTGCAGCAATTCCGGTTTCTTCTCGCGTACTGCCTTTTCGAACGTTGTCAGGTCGACCTGGCGCGCCAGACCACGAATCACAGCGAATTCATAATGGCGCTGAGTCGATGCCAGCATATCATATTTTCCGATTTTTTCAATCGTCACGGCAATGCCCGACGCAGCAAGCTGGCCTGCGGCATAACCCTGCAGCGCGTAGGCGTTCTGGCCTTTACCTGCACCGACTTTGCCGATGTATGCCTGACCGTAACCGATCGCGATCGCGAGCGAGCCACGGCGCATACCGGGTTGCACAAAAGCGGGGATTTCAACTGTGACTTTGCCCACGGTAATGCGTAGCAAATCCTGAGTTTTGACACCCATGGTCTTCGCGTCCGCGGGGCTGATCATGAGCACGTTTTCCCAGGTAATTTTGGTGATGGGATCTGGCAGTTCAAGGCGGAATGAGATGTTGCCACCCACGCCGTCACCCATCTGCACGCTTTCGACCAGATTCAGACGGTAACCAGCCTGCGCTTCCACCGGTGGTTTGACGTCTTTCAGCGCTGCGGATTTAAAGCCGCGCGCTCCCGCTGCACCGGGAGCATCGAGCAGCGCAAAGCCGCTCGCCAGAGTTTTTGCCCAAGCCTGGCCCTTCGCATTCGCCGCGTGGCTCTTTTTGACCTGCTCGTAGGCAGAAGTATTATCGCCCGTCAGGCGAGCGTAGATTTCAAGCACCGGCAGTGAATCGAACAGCTGCCGAATGACCGGCTGTACAATGCTATAGCTGCCGTGCGCAAGCGCATCTGACCATGCTTCGAGGAAATGGCTCACCGGCAGCACATGCGTGCAAAGCATCGCGGTATCATTCAGGTGGTAGCCGATGAATACTACGTTTTTCACTTTTTTCAATGCGTCTGTGAAACCCGACGCGACCGGCATTTCATATGCAGGATTTGCCCGATCGATGATGAGTGTGTCGACTTTACCGGCTTTCATCTCAGCAATGAGGGCTTCAAGCGCGGCGACTTCGCTCACAGCGCCATTGGCCTTGATTGCACCTTTGGTGCTGACTGTTTTGCCTTCGTTGCCGAGAATCGCATTGAGCATATTCACGGCAATTTGCAGCTCGCCGGCGACCGGGGTGCGTGTGTTCACGCCGCCACCGACTACGAGAGAACGGCCCTTGGCTTTTTTCAGTTCTTCTGCCAGTTCAATGATCTGCTTTTCCGCGAGGCCAGTGACTTTTGCCACGACCACAGGTGTGTAGGCCTGAATGGCCGAGCGCACTGTACCATCACCCGCAAGTGGAGAGCCCGGGAGCAGCAGGTTTGCGAGACCGAATGCGAGAGCAGTGTGTGAACCCGCAGAGATTGCCAGACGGCGGTCGGCGTTACTGCCGGTCAGCGACATTGCGCTTTCGGCGACAACCAGACGGTTCATTTTTCCGGATGCCGGATCGCGGCGCGAAGCAAATTGTTTCGTATAGAGTTCAGGCGCAAGCCATGTACCGAGGAAATCCGCCTCAAGCGAGAGAATCAGGTCGGCTTCGTCGAAGCGGTGTGCGGGGATTGCGGCGTTGCCGAAGCTTGCACGGTTGCCGGAAGCAATTTCCGTCAGTGTGCCAGTGGGGTCATAGACCGTTACTTTGCCCAACCGAGCGCGCGCCGATTCTTCAGCCGGTGAGAAGCTTGCTCTCGCGAGAACGCGGGCATTCCCCTTCAACAACGGAGAGATTTCCTTAATGAGATCATCCCACTTGGCGGCAGCATAACCTGAGCCGTCTTTTTTCAGCGGGTTTTTGATACGGTCCGGATCGTAGAGATCCCAGATCGAGGCAAAAGTATCTGCAGTCGCAGCACCCCTGAAGAGCGGGTGTGCGTCAAGGCCTTCGATTTTAATAGGTTTGCCCTCGCGCGTTTTCACGAGAATCGGCGTAACACCCCGCGCATCCACTTTGCTGCTGGCAAAATAACGCGCCTGGCCCGGCACATATTCCATCGGTCGGTCTACATAAGGCACGATCTTTTCGACCGGCTCGCGACAGGCTGCGAGCGCAGCCATCGAAATAGACGCACCCATGAATGTCAGAAAGCTTTTGCGATCGAGGTCGGCATTCATACCACGTTCAATCATTTCTTCTACGTTTGCGGGAAATTCGCTCCGGCCATTCCAAAGCGCCAGCTCGGCGTTTGCCTCTTCGGGCTGCGCGCTTGTCTCTTCAAAGGACCGGAAAACCCGGGGGGCTGGATGTCCTGAGTCAGCCGCAGGCATGGACGCCGTCTGGGCAGCTGACTGGGTTTTAGATTCTATCTCGTTTGCCATGAATTTTTCCTTAGAGGTAATAAGTCATTCTTAATAGTGGCAGGTGTTGCAGCTGATGCTGACACCGTGATTTTTGTATTCCGTTTCGTTGCGGTGATCGCGATGGCAATTCACGCAGAAACCCATATTCAATGATTTCGTCTGTTCTACGACTTTCATGCCGGCAACGTCACCGTGGCATGGCGTACATGCAGTTTTTGTCGGTTGGCCGTCTTTCAGCAGCTGTTTGATATGCGGTGCATGCGGAAAGCGCACATGGTCTGGCAGGTTGTGGATGCGCACCCATTCCAGCGGCTGCTTTTTCTCATAGAATTTCTTGATCTTCTCTA
The DNA here is from genome assembly GCA_964356715.1 of uncultured Turneriella sp. Taxonomy (GTDB): domain Bacteria; phylum Spirochaetota; class Leptospiria; order Turneriellales; family Turneriellaceae; genus Turneriella. The sequence goes on from CAYHJO010000212.1 coordinate 6,495, forward strand.
CACCGGGTTTTCCATAACCTACGGAAATGTGGCAATTGAGGCAGGTATTCATGCTGGGCACGCCTGCTTTTTTGCTCGTGGTGACACCGGTATGGCAGTATTGGCAATCGATGCCATACTGGTCTTTTCCGTCGACGGTTTTTTGGCCAGCAACGCCGGCATGGATATCATGCCGGTATGAGACTGGCTGCTCGGGTGCATAACCGATGCGCGCAGGAGGTGCCCAGATGGTCCACGCCGCCAGTGCGACGAAAACCACAGGGGTTCCGTATTTCAATGCTTTTAAGATTTTTGGATCCATCCGATTCAGCTCCTGCGGACTTTCTGTTTTTACTTGTTACCGAGTTTGCGCACGTATTCGGATACGGCTTTGATTTCGTCGTCTGACAACACGCCTTTATAAGGTGCCATGCCCGAACCGGTAATGCCATTGCTGATCGATTTGATGACGCTCGCGAGATCAGTACCATTTTTCCATGTGGCGTCGGCAAAATTGCGTGGTTTTGGTTTCAGCGCTGCGCCTACTGGGCCGTCGCCTTTGCCCTGTGCGCCGTGGCAGGTGACGCATCCTTTTTCCGTATAAACAGTTTCACCCGAAACACCAGCTGCAGCAGCAGGTGCGGTGGCTGCGCCTGACGGCTGACCATCAGATTTTTTTCCGCATGCGATAAAGGCAACTGCGGCAGAGAGGAGGATTAATTTTTTCATGTTGGCTTGCTCCTTGGCTAAAACGGATGTTTTGCCACTTGGTCTGAGTTTCGTATCGAAATAGCGCGTCGATTTTTTTTTGACAAAATCTTGACAGCAGACTTGATACAGATCAAGCGAAAAACTCGCGCTGATTTGCCGATTCTCCGCTACAGGAATCTGTGCCCGATCGATTTCCCTAAGGCGTTTCGGGAAACAGAGCGGAGAGCCCGCTCTTGCCGAAAATTGTCTTCACCGCCGCAGGTGCATTCATTATCTTAAAAGTGATTTCGCGTTCGGTACAGGTCTTACTCGCCTGAATCAAAGCTGCAATGCCGGCCGAATCGACATGCGGCACATTCCTGAGGTCGATGGTAATGGCTGTCACACCAGGTTCAATCCACGCCGCGAGCTTCTTTTT
>CAYHJO010000213.1:0-7500 GCA_964356715.1 uncultured Turneriella sp.
GCGGTCGCGCTCGCTCTCTACGAACTCACGCGACCATAATGCGTTCATTGCGCAGGTGCGCACTCATACCTGGCGGCAAGGTTAAGCTGGTTTGTGCTGCGTCCTGGTCAGCTGGCCGAACTCGACCACACGAGTGCGCAGCCTGCCATGCCAGTGGTCGTAGTGATGAAGCTCAGCACGCTCGCAATGCCAAATGGACTGAACGGTGTTTTGGCAACATCGGGTTTGACCGCCATCACGAGAAAAAGCAGCGGATTCGTTATGGATCCGACTATCGTCGCATAGGTGATGGCAGCGGGAAATTCGTGCCCGCTGAGTGCAAAAACAAACAGCAGGATTGCCATGAGCACGTAATCGATGTGCGCCTGTAGCAGCGCCTTTTCCGATTTGATAAAACGATGGAATGCCGCATCGGGCATACCCTTTACCATGCTCAGTAGCCAGGCTAACAGTAATGAGAAACACAGAAGCGCGGTGGCGGTAACAATGAGTATTTGCACGGAACCTTTCTGGCTTGCGCCATCGCCTCCATTGCGTTTGTGGCGGCGCTCGCGGCAAGCGGAAATCCGCTGAGGCATGCGGGTTTCGATTGCCGCGAGCCATGGCTTTTGCGGCTTAGCTGTCGGCGGAATGCAGTGCGCAAGCTCAATTGGCGAATCTTCCAGAGTCTCATTAATCCCGGTTTTGAGCTGTCTTCAGGAGCCGGTACAATCACCAGGCGGTGGTTGTACCGGCAGGCATTTGTGCTCAGCGTAGGTAGTTCTTTTCTGACGCTGCTGTTTTTTCCCGTGTATCACTGTCTGACGCTGCGCCCCGGTGAGACGGCCTTTAGCGGGCATCCGCAGCGTATTATGGTCGTGCTGGTCGCGGCGCTCAGCGTGCTGATTCCGCTTGTCTCGAAAACGCTGCGCAGGCACGTCGAATTATTTTCCTTTGCAAATCTTGTGATGCTTTTTCTGTGTATTGCGATCGATGTCTCCTTCAGCGAGCGCCAGCGCCGCTATTCGACGATCGGTCTTGTGCCCCTGTTTGGCAGTACATTCGTATTCACGAATATTCGCGTCATGACAACGGCTTACCTGGTCTCGGGACTGGCTTTCACGGCGATCAGTATCTATCGCGATCGCATGATGGAAATCATCGTGGTCTACGCGATCGCTTATTTCATCGCCTGGTGGATGGCGATGATCCGTATTCGCAGTCTGCACCGCATCAGCTTTGACCAGGCGCGTATGTACGACCGGCGGATCTATGACCAGCGCGTCCGTCTCGCGCGCAACCTGCATGATTCTCTCGGTGGAGATTTAATTCAGCTTTCGCTACAGCTGAAAGGTTCGACCTCGCGCGCGGAAATGCTTGATCTCGCGCAGGAGATTATGGCCAAGACCCGCAATCTTGTCTACACGCTTGAACCGGGGAATACGAACGATAATTTTGCCGGTTTTATCCGTTCGTACGCCGACCGGCTCAAGCACACCGGGAAATTCCGCCTAACTGTGAACCTTGACGCGCTATGGCCCGCCATTCGCGTCGACCAATCTCTCAACTTGCAGGCGATATTTACCGAGTGGATGACTAACATCATCCGCCATTCGCAGGCAAAAGAAGTAGCTGTCACGCTGCGGCGGCGGGGCAACGATTTCATACTGGCGGTTTGCGACGATGGCTGCGGCTTCCGCTGGGATGGCAAACGGACCGGTTCGGGCTTGCGCAATATTTCGTTGCGCGCGGGACTGATGAACGCGAGGGTTTTTGCACGCCAGCGCCATGCAGAAGGCGGCACGATATTCTATCTGCGGGGCAGGATTTTCAGTGATTAATCTGATTTTCATAGAAGACAACAACCATATGGCAGGCAGGCTGCGCGCCGTCATTGCCATGGCGGAGGATATGCGCATTATTGCGGGCTATAGCGATCTGCAGTCGGTGCTTACTGCAAAGTCCGACACGGTGCCAGACATGGTGGTACTTGACCTGATGTTGCCGGATGTCAGGGGCACGGAAGCCATTGTGGCCATGCAGAAAAAATATCCTCAGGCCCGTGTCGTCATCTATACCGCCTATGAGAATGAATCGGATATCATCGATTGTATGCTCGCCGGCGCGGCAGGGTATATACTCAAAGACACTCCCGATGACCGGCTGCTCGCGGAGCTCCGCGTCGTGGCACAGGGGGGGTCCACTCTGACTCCGCGTGTGGCGGAAAAACTGTTAAAGCAGCTGGCGCCTGCCAGAACTGAATTATCGCAGCTCAGCAAGCGGGAACTCGAAGTTCTCAATTTTATCTCACTTGGTCTCAAATATGAAGACATAGCCGACGAGCTCGACATCAGTGTACACACGGTTCGCCACCACATAGAGAAGATTTATAAGAAACTGGGTGTTAACAGCCGTGGGCAGGCGGTTGCACATGCGGTGCGTTCGGGAATTATTAAACTCGATTAATTCACCACCACACCTCCGGGCTGCTATAGGAAGAATATCCCACAGGATGCATGGAGCAATGGGAGAATATCGTTGACCGCGCATAGCGCTGGTCATATTTTCCTACCGTTGTTTTAATGAAGATTTTGCGGCGCGCGCCCGTCGGCGCGGCGCTTTTTTTGAAGCAACAGCAGATTCGTAAGGATACATGTAATTGAAGGAGAAAAAATGAGAAAATTGATTTCAGTTCTCGTAGCACTGGCCCTCGTTGGTTCAGTTGCAGCACAAAAAGGTAAGAAAGCGGCAAAGCCAGCGGCACCCGCAGTGGCAGCACCTAAGGTGCCAGCTATGCCAGCAGCCGTTACTGCAGCACCAGTGGCAGCAAAGAGCGGTAAAGGTATGGGTCTTTTTATTGAAGGTTTTGGTCTTTATGCTTTGGGCAATGGTTCTAGCACAAGTGCAGCAGACGGTGACGTTTCTGCATCTTCAGTGAACTACAAGCTTTCAGGCTCAGCTGGCTTTGGCGGCGGCGGTGCGATTGGTTACCAAATTCTGGAAAACCTCGGCCTAGTAGCTTCATTCCAGTATCGTAGTATCAAAACGCGCGAATGGAGCCAGACAAACCAATCGGTAGCGGCTTTGGCGAACGGGGGCTCAACCACTACAGCTCAATACAACGCAACAGGCCTTGCAGCACAAACCGGGGCCGTGACAATTAACAACACCAAGAACACGATGATTGTAGGTTTGGGTCTTCGCCCAACCGTCAATGCTGGTCCAGGCGCATTTTACGCGGGTGCAGGCGTAGCGCTTGTACTCCCTTATGATGACAAAACAACGACGACATTCTCAGGTACAGGTGGCGCATCAACAATCTCAACCGGTACTGGCGAAAAAACACAGTCATTCAATCTTGCGATCGGCGGATATGCAGAACTCGGTTATATGTTCTCTGTAACTGATAATCTGTACATCGGAATCGGTGGTCGTATGGTCGTCGCGACTGCGAACGATAGCGGCAAAGACACGGTCTATAAGATCACCGGAAGCAATAGCACCAACACCGTTACAGTCAATACGACAACGACCGGTGCTGAGTCCGTACCCTCGTCGAACGCAGGTACCGCAACGGGACCTGTAACCACAGGCACCAGCACGACTTCTACAACTACTGGTGTAAAAACAGCTTACGCATCGCAAGGTATCACGGATATCGCGGCAACGGTAACTGTCGGTTTCCGCTTCTGATCTTTTCAAAAAGATAAAGCACCAAACCCCGGTTCGCCGGGGTTTTTTTATGCCTTTTTGCACGACTGGGTTCAGGCAGCAGCGCTGCCTGAACCCAGTCGCATAAAAATTCTTGCCGCTGCGCCCTGTCTGTGCCAAACTGCTCGACTATGAAAATCAAAACCATTTTCCTGATATCTATTATCGCACTCGGTGCGAGTTTCTGCAAGAAGGGTGCCTCTGCCGGCGCCGGTGCGAACGCAGGCACTGACTGCGGCGATCTCGATGCGATGAGCGCGCGCATGCGCTGTGAAGCTAACGCGGTTCAATTCTGTTCTTCGTACTCGAAGTACAAGTGGATGGAAACGCAGAAATGCCCGGCCGACAAAAAATGCTTTATCTCAGCCGACGGCAAATCAGGCGGCTGTAAATAATTTATCATAGCCCGGCCCTTATGGTTCGACTGGCTCACCACAAGCGGGCCGGGCTATAAGATTCCCAAGGCGAGGGATAGGCCTAGCAGAAAAACGGCGAACGCGACAATAATTTCGACAACACGAATAGAGACTTTTTTCAGCAGCAGATTTCCCAACACAGCTCCGGTGAAGGCTGCCGCGGTGGCCGCAATGACCGTCACAGTATGCATGCGCCAATCGATGCCAGTGCCGATTGGGTTATAAACCGCAAGGCGCACCAGGTCGACAATGCATGCAATCGCGATGCCGGTTGCAATAAATATTTCTTTGCTCAGGCCTGCGCGAATCAGAAACGCGCTGCGCAGAGCACCCTGATGGCCCGATAGGCCGCCGAAGAAGCCGCTCAAAAAACCACCCAGATAAATTTTGTTTTCGCCGAAGCGCAATTCTTTGAGCCGGGGAATGCCTTCAAACAAGGCGAAGAACATCATCAGTGTGCCGATGGTCAGTTTGACGGGTGTGATCGCTGCACTCGTGTAACCAACGGTATAGCTCAACCAGATCTTTTCTGTCGGCAAAAAGTGCAGCAGCGCGGCGCCCAACAGGGCGCCGATAGCAGCGGGCGCGCCAAAGCGCAGCACAGTGCGCCAGTCGATATGGTGGCGTGTCAGCGCGTATTTGAAGAGGTTGTTCAGCAGGTGCACGACCGCAGTGAGTGCGATCGCCGTTTGCGGTGGAAAATAGACGAGCATCACCGGGGTGAGCACGGTGGCGAGGCCAAAACCGGTAAAAAACGTCGCCACTGAGGCCAGGACGGCAGTTGCAGCAATGAGTGCGAGTTCCATATCATTTTACTTCTTATAGCCCGGCCCTTAAGGGCCGGGCTATAAGAAGTTTTATTTGTGTTTTTCGATCAATGCGTAAGCCGAGTGGTTGTGGATCGATTCAAAATTTTCGGCTTCTGCCACGTAATGGCTGATGCGGTGATCGTTGTTCAGGCGGTGTGCCACGTCACGCACAAGATCTTCCACAAATTTTGGGTTCTCATACGCTTTTTCGGTGACATATTTTTCATCGGGGCGTTTCAGCAGACCGAACAGTTCGCACGAGGCGCTTTCTTCGGCGATGCGGATCACGTCTTCGATCCAGAGTACATTTTCTCCTTCGGCCAGCTCGCTGAGTTTCGCCGTGATGGTAATGTGGCTGCGCTGGTTATGCGCGCCGTACTGTGAAATTTCTTTTGAGCAGGGGCAAAGACTGGTCACCGGCACAACAACCTTAATTTGCAGATCCGTAACGCCGTCTTCACACTTGCCGATGAACGTGACATCGTAATCCATCAGGCTCTGCACACCGCTCACCGGTGCCGATTTATTCACAAAGTAGGTGAAACGCATCTCGATTTGCCCGACATGCGATTCGAGGCGTTCGAGCATTTCAGGCAGCATCGCCTTGAACGAAGGCACATCGAGGTGCTTTTTGCGTTCGAGTATCTCGACAAAACGCGACATATGCGTGCCTTTGAACTGCTGCGGCAGGTACACGTACATATTGAGTTCGGCGACGGTATTCTGGACGTCCCCCGATTTGTCGCGGATTTGTATCGGGTAGCGTATGCCTTTTATGCCGACCTTATCGATTGCGATGCGCCGTGTGTCGGCGCTCGACTGCACGTCGACCAACGCCGACGTGAGGGATACAGATGCCATAAGATTAGTATAGCAAAAAGGCATAAAATCAGCCACGTTTTAGGCGGATATACCCCCGGGGAGGTGGCTCGGCAGTTAAATCTTGACTTGGTAGCTTTGCCCTGCAGACTGCTGAATGCGTCGCATCCGTTTAAACATGCTGTTTTTTTTGGCGTTTCCCCCGCTTTTGGCGCTGGATGTCGATGACGTTCGCAAATCCGCGTCGCAGAAAACAGAGGCCGTCATTGCTGAAAGTACGCAGAAGCGCGAAAAGATACTGCGTCGCTTCGCCGAATTCCGTAACGATTTGGAAAAGGTGAAACCGGGGCTTAATTTGAATCTGCCGGTCGAACCTGCCCAACCGGGCAAAATGCGCATCATCGACCATAACGCGTTGCCCGGTGCACCCGAATTCCGTAAGGTGTATGCCATTGTGACGCAGGATAGCACGCTTAAGTCATGGCATTCATCGACCGATTCGCAGAATCTCGACAAAGTGCGTGCGGGCAATCGCGTCGAAGTTGTCATGGTTTTCAATTTCAGGAACGTCGAAGCCGAGGCCATGGCGTGGGCGCTCGTGCGCACGGCTTCGGGCAGCGAAGGATATATACCGCAGGCAAATCTGAAAAACGTACCTGAAGAAGTCGCTCCGGTCATCTCTGCGAAAAAAGAACTGAAATATGTTTATATCTCCGACGGTTTGCGCATGCGCACTGAACCTTCGACTTCGGGTGAGCTCGTCACGCTCGTGCCTTATAACGCCGAGGTGATGGTGGTGGCGTATTCGGCAAAAAAAGACACGATCGATGCGCGCAGCGATTATTGGGCAAATATCGACTATGCAGGTCAGAAAGGCTGGGTGTTCAATGCGTACCTGCGACCTGTGTCAGCGAAGCCACCCGAAGAGCCGCCGCAGGTGAATCCGAGCGGATTTGCGATGCCGATCAACGGGCGCTTGACTTCGAAGTATGGGCCGCGCGTAGACCCGGTCACGAAGAAGGCCGGGGCTTTCCATCGGGGAATCGACATCGCAGCACCACAGGGAGAACCGATTAAAGCAGCGAAGGCTGGCACGATATACGAAAATTCCAAGAACGCCTGGTGGGGAAATTTTGTGGTGATCGATCACGGCGGCAATGTCATGACGCTGTATTGCCACCAGTCACGTACGGCGGCGCAAAAAGGTAAGAAGGTGACTCCTTCCGATGTGATCGGTTATGTCGGCAAAACCGGCAAGGCAACCGGGCCGCACCTGCACTTCGAAGTCTGGGTTGGCGGTTACCAAAAAAATACAGATCCGCTGCAATACCTGCCGAAATAATGGCGGCGCTCACCGCCGTCGCCCGGCTTTCGTGGGCATTATTGCCGTGGCAGGCGGTGAACTTCAAACGTACATTTTTCTGCACCGGTCGCCGCACAGCTGATTTCTTTCACCTGCAGCGTTTCTCCGGAAACTTGCCCAGTATAGCCGGCGATGATGCCGGCATAGAAGTGACACACGGGCTCTTTACTGCCACGAAACCAGTTTGCCTCTTGTGAATTCGTCAGTGTCACGCGCATGGGTTTGGCGGAAAACTGGAAGTCCAGATGCCCCCAGCCGCCCTCGTCGGTAATCAGTTTCGAGACCATGTTCATGGTGACCTCCATGAATCGCGCCAGCTGCGGGTCAGTTTCGATATCGTCGAGGATTGTCTTGTTCATGATTAGCGGCACGAGCACTTCGGGTACCCAACGGTTATGGCGCA
>CAYHJO010000214.1:0-2654 GCA_964356715.1 uncultured Turneriella sp.
CAATAGGTGCCATTGGTGTAACCACCAATGAAATTGATGGCCTCAGGACCAAATCCGGTGGTTGCGTCCTGGACCAGTGCGGTCGTGGTATCGGGATTCAGCGGAAAGAACTGCTGACCCTGATATTGCGGGTCTGGTTGGATGAACGTTCTGGTTTTTGCGCTATATTGCTGTTGCCAGTTACCAGCGCTTCTGCGCCAGTTGGTATGGAAACGCGTGTTATCACAATTGTCATCGGGGTTGGTGTGCGTCTGCCCCGCAGGCAACGTACCCACGACGTGCATATCAAGGTCTCGCGGATTTTCATTGCCCCAGACCAACAGCACTTTGAGGTCTTGTCCTGTTAATGTGCGCACCAGCGGCAGGCGACCGGCGGTGACGGCGGCAACTTTGAGTGCGTAACCGCCAGTGTTCACATTGCCGCTCACCGCAGTGCCGGCGCTGAAGGTGTTCGCAGTAGGATCATAGAGCGATGTCGCGGTCGAATTGTTTCCGAGAACGACATACTGGCGTCCCGAATTGGCTCCGCTTTCTACGAGGAATGACGTGGCCCCGGCCCCTGCATTCGCAGACAAGCCTGCCCCAACTGCAAAGAGGCCCGTTGATGAGGTATATAGTGACGTTGTGTTGCTCGCGTTGCCGTGTATGAATATCCAGTTGCCGCTTTGTGCACCTGACGTGACTGAAAACGCCATCGCTCCCGCTCCGGAGTTTGCCGAGAGGCCGGGACCGGCGGCCAGTGGCGTCGGAAATGCCGCCGGGTCAAACACAGATGTGTTCATAGTGTTGCCGCCCAGGACTATCAGCGTCTTTCCGGCATGGATGCCAGCGCTCATTGTCACGGCAAAGGCACCCGCCCCCGCATTGGCAGGCAGCGTCGGGCCGGCTGCAAATGTGTGAGATGCCGGATCATAGAGTGAAGTACTCGTACCACCGTTTCCATGAATAACCAGAGTCTTGCCAGATTCTGTCCCTGAAGTTATCGTAATGGCATGCGCACCTGTTCCGGCATTTCCAGAAAGCGCGGGCCCTGCGACGATCGTCTGTGTTGCGGGGTCATAGAGCGCAGTGTTTGTGACACCGCCACCCAGAATAATGAGTGTCTTGCCAGACTGCGGGCCCGAAGTAATGCTCAGCGAATGTGAGCCAAGACCCGCTGCATCCGTTGCACCACCTTCGAGCGCGGGCCCCGCGAATGTACTGTTGTCAATAGGGTTATAAACACGTGTGGTGGTCGAATCTCCGTCGATGAGCAGGTACTTGCCGGAATAGACTCCCGTCGAAATCAGGAAACCATGCGCTCCATTGTTTGGGCTGCCGGTAACCGGCGGACCATTTCTCCAGGTATTTGTCACAGGCTCATAGATATTCGAACCCGTCGTTGCGCCACCTCGCACGACCAATACGCGTGCTTCAGCCAGACCGGGCACAATGACATTTTCCTGCCGCAAGAGGTTATACGTCTGATTTCCGGTATCCCAACTGGTTCCGGTAACTTCGATTGAATAGTTACCGGGAGCGACATTTGCGAAGAAAGCATCACCGCACACACCGCCGGACGAGAATTGCTGTTTGGGTATGTTGGTCGGCGGGTTGCCCGTCGGTGCTATACTGTCACAGTCCGTAATGCCTGCTGCACTCTGCGAAACGCTGCGCACCGCGGATCCGACCACCGCACCGTTGTAATCGATCAGCTTAACTTCTGCATAACCAAGCATCCAGCCATCGTCGGCATCAACGACTTTTGCAACCAGGTTCTGCGCGACGTTGGCCGAAAGAGGTACAAGGTTCAGAATACCGACATTGGTCTTCGTCGATGCGCCACTGCCCTCTGCCTGAACCGAAACCGAACGTTTCGCGGCAGGTCGGTAGGTCGCATCGCTAAAGGCAGCGATGACCCGGTAGCGGTTCTTGGCCGCTCTGATATTGGTGAAGGTAAAGACTCCCGAGGCATTCGTTGTCTGGTCGGGATACAGTGCGTTGAGCGGAGTGCCGTCGCTGTCTAGCATACGCACGCTCACGCCACTGATCGAGGCACCAGCGGTCGTCTTAACCGTACCGGTAATCTGCCCCTTAACATAGTGTTCAGCAGACACGGTCGAATAATCACTGCGAAAATTCCCGTACGGATCTCCCGCCTGCACGCGTGCATAAACAGTACCCGAAGTATAAGGATCTACCGCGATCGTGAAAGTTTTCGTCGCCAGAGCGGCAGGGCAATCGGGTGCGTCGATGTTCTTACAGCTCGGCACATTGGTGTCGCTGATAATTGCCGAAGCGGGGCTAAAAGACGAATTCGTCGCTACCTGAACGCGATAAGTCTTCGTATCGGCGGTCGCCGCAGCGTTGTCGATATAAAAACTGATGACGGGTGTGCTGAACGATGCCACGCTTGTTGAAGCGGCAGTAAAAGAAGGATTGTTTGCCGGCGGATCGACATCCACCGTCCATTCGGCACTTGCCGTAGCACTCGCGGTTGCCTGCCAGTTGCCGGCGGCGTCTTTGCCTATGGCGCAGACCTTATACACTGTCACGCCCGTACCCGCAAGCGCCGGAAGCAAAATCGCCGTATCGGCTGTGACTTCAGCGTTATACGTCGCCGAAGCGCAGCTCGCGCCAGCCCCGGTGACCAGTGCGTAACGATAGCTGACCGC
>CAYHJO010000214.1:2664-5328 GCA_964356715.1 uncultured Turneriella sp.
CTCATAGCCCGTTGTCTGCGTTGTCGTTGTGGGCTGCGCAATCGGGCTGATCCAGTTGAGCTGAACTACCGGTGGTGTGGTGTCGATCGTCCACGTGTATTTGGTCACAATCGAAGCCGTCGCAGTACCCGACCAGCCACCCTGCCAGTAAAGACCACTGACGCTCTTACCGATCGCGCAAACGGTTTTTTGCGGTACGGCGTCTGTGAGTCCCGTCGCCGTAATCGGCGTCGACAATGGCTGTTCGGGCAAAACATTCCATGCGGTGCCGGTGTTACAATCGGTACCGTCGACGATCTTACCTTTGTATGCCGCAGCACCGCTCGAACCGAGCACGTTGACCGTCACCGAAGTTGCCTGCGCAGTAATCGCCGTCAGGTCGCTCAGCTGAAAAACAGCTTCTACGGCACCGGTATCGATAGTATAACTGTACGTGCCACCGGCAATCGGTGCCGGCTGCACGTTGCCCGATGCGTCGATGCCGATGACTCGCACCCGCACGGAGCCGGGCACGAGGTTTGCAGTATAGACAGCGTTGGGAATCGCCAGACCACCACTCGCGAGATCAGGATTACCGCGCCAGGTGCTCGTCACACAATCGTTGATCGTGCCGTTATCGAGACAATACCGGAAGTATGAAACATCTGTACCGATTGCGCGCACGTTCATGCTCAGCGAAGCCGTTACCGAGGCAGGCAAAAGCAAGGGATCCAGATAGGCGTCGGGCGCAACGGTGTCCTGCACCCACGACTTGGTATAAACGTCGTTGGCGCTGTCAGCCTGCCAGTAGCCGTTGGTGTGCTTGCCCACGAGATACAGAGTATGGTAACCTTCACTCAAACCCGTGATGTTGAGCGGTGTCGCAATGGGGATCTCCCCCGACCACGCACCGGCGTCGATCTTGTAACGGTAGGACACGGCGTTCGCACCGGTGAGAATACCGTAGAGCGCGGAGCGGTTGTAAAACGGTGCATTGGTGCAATTGGCACCTGACCCGCTCGAAAGCACGCAGAGGCTAATTGCACCGAGAGTGCCCGGCAGCGGGTTGGCTGTATCGGCCGGATTTCTCCAGTCGATGCTGGTGATTGCCGGAGAAGGTAATCCTGTAAAGGTCACCTGCAACACACCTTGCAGTGTACCACCGTCGATACCGACAAGGTTAAGCATCGTCAGCGTGTACGAAATCGACTGCTGAATGGTGGTGGTAATGACCAGCGTGCGTGCATCGCCGGATTTTTTGGCGATACCCGTAATCTGCAGGCCGTTGGAGAGAATAAAATTTGCGGTATTCAGCCCCGTTGCGTCGGTGCATTCTTTGGTCAGCGAGACTTCGAACTGCGTGCTCGAAACGGTCTGGTGAGATACGTACGCGGGTGGCGCACCCGTGGCAGAAGCCGCCGGGTCATCGGGGCTGACAATACCCGCCGCCTTCGATTCCTTTTTTTCGTCTTCGCCGCCTGATACCTTACCGCACTGCGACGAAAAAATCAGCGCCAGGGTCAGGAGAGTCATACCAATAGGAGTTTGCTTCATGGTTGTTCTCTTCTGTTCTCTAAGACGGTCTCGCTTCTTGATCTACGACATTGGGCCTGCTGTTCTGAAATACTGGGTGCAAAACGGAAAAACAAAAACGGGAATTATGTCTCCAGGTAATTCCACTGAGAACAATAGAGTACAGCCAGCTCAAAAAATCATCATGGTCGCGCCGAGGTTAATCCTCAGTGCCATGCCAGTCTTCTCCTCAAAATAGATATAGTGATCGACCGTCATCAGCGCCTGCCACCGGCGGTTAAAATCGTAAACCGTGGCAAAGCCGTACATGGCGATGATATCACCCGATACGGCACGAATATTTGCTCCATAAGCAGTCTTGGTATCCGACGTGATGTTCGTCAGGCCAAAACCCAAATAGGGCACAAACCGCATTACGAATACCGGCGAAAACTGCACGTCGTAGGCTTTGCCTATCGCGCCAGCGTTGGTGACAAAATCGGCGTTGGTATCCTGACCAATCTTGCTTAGTACCGACGTGCCGGTAGCTTTATAGAAGCTAAATTCATAAATCAGCAGAGTGTTCTCAAAAATCTTTGACTTCGGTAGCTTGATAAATGTCGTTTCGACCGACGCCCATAGTCTGCCGCCAAAGCCCAGATTGAGCACCTGCGAAGCCTGACCGATCGGTACCATCATTCCGCCCAGCAGACCGACGCGCAGATCGAGCTGGCTGCGTTTCCATAGGCGACCATAATTGCTTGCTGCGTTGCCCTCACCCGGCAAGACCATATCTTTGGCCGCGGGGTCTGATTCGACACCCGGTTTTTTGAGATCTTTCTTCTTGGCTACAGCTTTGGGTACTGGCTTTGCGGCTGGTTTTGCGGCCGCTGCCTGAGCGGACAGATTCGCCGCGGTGATCAGAAGGGAAAAAATTGCAAAGGCATGAACTGAACGCACCTGTTATTCCTTCTTTATTATCGGGTTTCCCGCTTTGATAACTGTATAGACGCCACCTTTCTGCAGCTGCCGACAAAAAAAAGGGCCCGCAGGCCCTTTTTAGTTTTTTGGGGTGGGGGGGGCCCCCCACAAAAATGGTTTGAAGTGGGCCCAGCCCCCCCGACCCCCCCAACCCCCCCCCGGCCGCACCCCCCCCCCAGGGCCCCCGGCGGG
>CAYHJO010000214.1:5338-7442 GCA_964356715.1 uncultured Turneriella sp.
AATGGCTTAGTAGTCGCCCATGCCGCCCATACCACCCATGCCGCCGCCAGGCATACCGCCGCCCATTGGACCGCCGTCTTTCTTTTCAGGTTTGTCAGCGATGAGGCACTCGGTTGTCAGTACCAGCGACGCGATAGATGCCGCATTCTGCAGTGCAGAGCGCGTCACTTTCGCCGGGTCGATGATGCCGGCTTTCAGCATATCTTCCCATTTGAGAGTTGCGGCGTTGAAGCCGACGTTCTCTTTTTCGCTGCGCGCCTGCTGCACGATCAGTGAACCTTCCATGCCGGAGTTCGCCGCGATCTGGCGCATTGGCTCTTCGAGCGAACGCATCACGATGTTCTTGCCGGTTTCCTGGTCGCCTTCGAGCTTCAGTTTTGCCACGACGTCGATCGCCTTGAGCAGAGTCAGACCGCCGCCGGGAACGATACCTTCTTCAACCGCCGAGCGCGTTGCTGAAAGTGCGTCTTCGACGCGGGCTTTTTTCTCTTTCATTTCGACTTCGGTCGCAGCACCGACATGGATCACCGCAACACCACCCGCGAGTTTCGCGAGGCGTTCCTGCAGTTTTTCACGGTCGTAATCAGAAGTAGTCTCTTCGATCTGCTTTTTGATCTGCTTGATGCGGTGCTGGATATCAGTGTCTTTGCCGCCACCCTTGATGATCGTGGTATTCTCTTTTTCGATGATCACTTTCTCGACTTTACCGAGATCTGCAACCGTCGCGGTCTCGAGCTTTTGGCCAAGTTCTTCGGAAATCACGTGACCACCTGTCAGAATCGCGATATCTTCGAGCATCGCTTTGCGGCGATCACCGAAACCTGGCGCTTTCACCGCGACGCAGTTGATCGCTTTGCGGATTGTGTTGTACACAATCGTCGCCAGCGCTTCGCCTTCGAGGTCTTCTGCGATGATGAGCAGCGGCTTGCCGGCCTGTGCCACCTGGTTGAGAATCGGAGCGATGTCTTTCACCGCGCTGATTTTTTTGTCATAGATCAGCACCAGCGCGTTTTCAAGCGTGGCCGTCATGTTTTCGGCGTCGGTCACCATGTACGAAGATACGTAACCGCGGTCAAACTGCATGCCTTCGACAGTGTCGAGTGATGTTTCGATCGATTTCGCTTCTTCAACAGTGATAACTCCGTCTTTACCGACTTTGTCCATGGCGTCTGCAATCAGTTTGCCGATTTCAGCGTCGTTGTTCGCAGAGATCGTTGCCACAGCAGCAATATCTTTGTTTTCGACTTTTTTTGCGAGTTTACCTACGTATTCGACTACCGCTTCGACGGCTTTGTCGATACCGCGCTTGAGATCCATCGGGTTTGCGCCCGCTGTGACGTTCTTGATACCTTCGCGCGCGATTGCCTGCGCGAGAATCGTTGCAGTCGTTGTACCGTCTCCGGCCACGTCGTTGGTTTTTGTCGAAACTTCTTTGACGAGCTGCGCTCCCATATTTTCATATGCGTCTTCGAGTTCGATTTCTTTCGCCACCGTTACACCGTCCTTGGTGATTGTCGGTGCGCCGAATTTTTTGTCGATCACCACATTGCGGCCGCGTGGCCCCAGGGTGACTTTAACTGCGTTTGCCAGTTTATTGATTCCCGACATCAGTTTGGCGCGTGCCACTTCGTCGTATTCAAGCATTTTTGCCATGTTGACTCCTTATTACTCAACGATTGCGAGAATGTCAGATTCACGCACGATGAGATATTCCTTTCCGCCGTCTTTAATTTCAGTGCCGCTGTATTTTCCGTAGAGCACTTTCTGACCCGCTTTGACCTGCATGGGCACAGTTTTGCCGTCGTCAGATACTTTGCCGGGACCCGCCGCTACTACGACGCCGACTGTGGGTTTTTCTTTCGCTGTATCAGGAATAAAGATATTCCCGATTTTTTCTTCTTTTTCAGGCGCCGCTTCAATGAGAACACGGTCCGCCAGTGGTTTTATTGCCATTTCAAATCCTCCTGGAACAATTGAACCCGCAGGGCCCAACTGTTCCAGGAGCCATACGAGCACTCGCTTCGAGTCATGCTATCACTCCTCACTGGAGGTGTTAGCACTCTCTATGCTTTAGTGCCAATTTATTAAAATCAGACAGGACGGC
>CAYHJO010000215.1:0-7423 GCA_964356715.1 uncultured Turneriella sp.
GAGTTCGATCCCGATTCGCACTATCCTGTAATCAGCCTCATGGAAGAACAAAGCGCCGTCGTGAACAAGGGTGGTACGATGCGTCTCGGGGCATACCCCTGCAAACTGCGCGAAGGCTCGCTTATCGCCGAATGTTATAAACAATCGAATATTCAGGAGCGGCACCGCCACCGTTTCGAATTCAACAATAAATTCCGTGCGGCATTCGAGCAGGCAGGTATGCTTTTGACCGGGTTGTCGCCCGATGAAACGCTTGTCGAGACTGTCGAGCTCGAGCGCAAACTGCATCCGTTCTTCGTCGGCACACAATACCATCCTGAATTCAAATCCAAGCCATTGAATCCGCATCCGGTATTTACCCGTTTCATAGAAAAAAGCGCGGGAGTTTAATGGCCGAACGCATTTTGCTCATCGGTGCTGCAGGGAAAACCGGCGCGTCGTATGCGCGTCTGTTGCAGGCGCATGGGCATCATGTTCTCTGGTACGATAAGAACCCGGCAGCGGCACCGCAGGACCTGCGCGCAGATCAGCTAACGCTCGTGCCGCACGACGGCCTCGACCTTGCGCAGCTGCGCGGAAAGATCGATCGTATCACGCTTACGCCGGGCGTCCCGCTGGCGCATCCGTTTATCGCATCTGCGCGGGCGGAAAATATCCCTCTGATCAGCGAGGTCGCGTACTGCGCACCTTACCTGCAGGATTTCAAAATCATCGGTATCACCGGCACGGATGGGAAAAGCACTACCACGACCCTCATTGCGCAGACGCTGCGCCTGTTGGGACAGGCCGCGGTTGAATGCGGCAATTTTGGCATGCCACTCTCGGAAATTGTGCTGCATCGGCAGGGGTTTGCCGGCAAGGCGCTGGTGTGCGAACTGTCGAGTTACCAGCTCGAAGAACCAGGCGCGCTGGCGCTCGATGCAGCCATATTTCTGAACCTCGCACCCGACCACCTCAATCGCTACAAAGATGTCGAAGCGTATGGCCTTGCGAAGTGGAATATCGCCCGGTTGGTCAAAAAAAATGCGCCGCTGATCGTTGCGAAGTCTTTGTTGCCGCAGCACACTGAGCTGTGGCAGGGCAGGCATCCGCTCGCAGGCTTCGCGGTGCCGCTGATAGGCGTCGATACGGAAAATCTGCGCTCCCCGCGGTTTTCTGTCACCGGCAATCTGTTGTTGGGGACAACGGGTGCCACGCTCGCCGATTTGTCTCTCGCGCGCCTCGCGGGCAGGCATAATTTCAGCAATCTGTTGTTTGCGCTGGAGGCCATTGCCGCGGTTTTTGGCGACGCGATTTTGCAGAACCTGGCGGCCGCGCTTGCCGCAGTGGAACCGCTGCCGCACCGTTTTGAACGCATTCCGCAACCGGCGTTGGCGCATATTACCTTCATCAATGACAGCAAAGCGACGACAACGCAGGCGGCGATGACCGCGCTGAACAACGCGCCGGGCCCGCTGTTTGTTTTTCTGGGCGGGCAGGGCAAAGGAGAGAGCTATCGTGACCTCGGTGTAGCGCTGCGCGCGAAAGCAGCGCGCGCGCTCATTTACGGCGAATGCCGAAACGACATGGCGAAAGATTTCACGGCGGTGGATTTTACGCAGTTCACGCTGCATGAAAATCTGTTCAAAGCTTTTCACGCCGCGAAGCGTATGGTGCAGCAACAGAAACTGGCCACGGCCACGCTGCTGCTGTCGCCCGCGGCGACCTCATGGGATCAGTATAGGAGCTTTGAAGAGCGCGGAGATCATTTCCGCGAGCTGGTCCGTTTGTGCGGCGTGGCCAAAACCGCCGCGCGTGAACAGGACTCATAATTTCCTAGAGAATTGTCAGCGACTGAAGAATCCGGCCGACCTGCGCGGCTTCTTCAGGCTGCGGCTCTCCCTTGCAGTTATAGAGCGCCAGCACAAAAATACTTTCGCGCTCCGCCATGAGCACCAGAAAAAAGTGGCCACCGGAACGGTATTCGCATGCGCCCATCAGAGTATTGTCGCGTTCGAAATATTGTGCGGTTTCGTTGGATATCCCCTGATTGGTCAGAAACAGGCGCAGTTTATCGCCAAGGTTTGGCCCCGAAAGAAAGGGAGACTGTTGTACCAGCTCTTTGTTCGCGGCCCCCGCCAGGTTGGCGGCCATTACCTGCAGTACGCCGCCGTACGTGCTGATGCCGTCAAAAAAGCTGGGTATACCCTCGACCACTTCCATTTCCCACGTACGCGGGTACTGCAGCGAGTACCAGTTTTCCGGGGAAACAAATGTCTGCGTGAGAGCCAAGTTGTTTATCCGATCAGCTTCTTATAATCCGTGTACGAATTGCGCGCGGTCAGCGCAAATAGGCGTATGAAACCTTCGGCGTCGAACTGGTTATAGACATCTTCTTTTTCAAACGACGCCAAAGCCGCGCTGTAGAGCGAGTTGACGGATTTGCGCGCCACCACCTGAGCGGCGCCCTTAAAAAGCTTCATTTTCACCACACCGTTCACGGCCTTTTGCGTCTGGTCGACAAAAGCCTGCAACGCTTCCCGTTCGGGAGTGAACCACTGGCCGTTGTAAACAAGGCGCGCATACTTCAGACTCAGCTCGTCCTTCAGGTGCTGCAGATTTCTTTCGAGAGTGATGGATTCGAGATCGCGGTGCGCGAGGCTCAGAATTGTGCCGCCCGGTGTCTCATAGACTCCGCGCGATTTGATGCCGACGAGGCGGTTCTCGACGATGTCGATGCGGCCCACGCCGTGTTCGCCGCCGATCTTGTTGAGCGCCATCAGCAGCTCGAACGGCTGCATTTTTTTGCCGTTCACTGCGACCGCATTGCCGTTCTCAAATTCGATGTCCAGAATTGCGGCCTGGTCCGGAGCCTTTTCGGCGCTTTTGGTGAGGATGAACATGTCTTCTTTGTATTCATGCCACGGATCTTCAAGTACGCCGCCTTCGTAGCTGATGTGCAGCGCGTTGCGGTCCATCGAATAGGGTTTCTCCGCCGAAGCCGTCACAGGAATTTTTTCCTCCTTTGCGTATTTGATCAGGTCTTCCCGGCCGCGAAAATCCCATGTGCGCCACGGTGCGACAATTTTCAGCGCGGGATTGAGCGCCATAAAGGTCAGCTCGAACCGGACCTGATCGTTTCCTTTGCCGGTGGCACCGTGCGCGACCGCGTCGGCGCCTTCTTTTTCGGCGATCTCTACCTGGCGTTTGGCAATCAGCGGGCGCGCAATCGAAGTACCCAGCAGGTAGCGCATCTCATAGATCGCCGAGGCGCGTATCATCGGAAAAACATAATCTTTTACAAATTCAGAACGCAGATCTTCGATATAGCATTTTGCCGCGCCCGTGCGCGCAGCCTTTTCGTCGAGGCCGGTGAGCTCTTCTTCCTGGCCGATATCGGCGCAGTAGGCGATCACTTCGCAGTTATAGGTTTTTTTGATCCAGTGCAGAATGACTGAGGTATCGAGGCCCCCGGAGTAGGCGAGAACGATTTTCTTAATGTTTTGCGCACGCGTATCTTTCATTGATCCGCATCGCGCGAACGAAACACGCCGTAAAGATAAGCACGACTGCAGACACAGCGCGCATTACGGATTCTTCTTTTTTCCAAAAATGAAGCGCAACATGGTGAAAATGGCAACCAGCACGCAGACGACGAAGCCGCCGATATTAAACGGCGTCGCGTCTTCGGACATGCGGAAACCGAAGATCAGCAGGGGGATTTTGATAAAGATGATAGCGTTCAGAAAGAGCATAACCATCTGCCCCACCTGGAGCGGTTCTTCGTCTTTGTTGGGGTCGCCCATGGCCCTTGCGATCGTCAGTGGTAATAGACCCAAACTCCGGCAACGAGCAGATTTGCCATCGCCAGCGGAACAAGCTTTTTCCAGCCCAGATTCATCAGCTGGTCATAGCGGAAACGCGGCACCGACCAGCGCACCCAAACGAACAAAAAGACAAAAACAAAAGCTTTGGCAAAAAAGAATGCCGCACCGACGAGCGGACCGTACCAGGCCAGCTTTACTGCCTGCGCCATAAATCCCGGAATATTGTAGCCACCGAAAAAAAGCAGCGCTGCAAGCAGCGACAGCGTGATCATGTTCATGTACTCTGCGATAAAAAACAGCGCAAATTTGAACGCACCGTACTCGGTATGGAATCCCACAACGAGTTCGCTCTCGGCTTCGGCGAGGTCAAACGGCAGACGATTCGTTTCGGCGAACATCGTCACGAGAAAAATGCTGAACGCAATGGCACCCGGCGGAGTAGCGATAAACCAGCGGCTCTCCTGCGCCTTAATGATCTGCGTCAGGTCAAGGCTGCCGGCGAGAACCACGATTGCCGCGAGCGACAACGCGAGCGCGAGTTCGTATGAGATCATCTGCGCGGTTGAACGCACGCTACCCAGCAGCGCATATTTGTTATTCGATGACCAGCCAGCCAGCATGATGCCGTAAACCGCGAGCGATGCAACGGCCGACATATACAGCAATCCGCCGCCTGGGTTCATGATCTGGAACACAAAATCTTTTTTGCCGGTTGCAGCTGTGACGAAGTCGGGCACCTGATGGAAAACCGGTGTGAACGGAATTGCGGCCCACAGCATAATGGCCGTTGTCATCGACAACGCCGGAGCCAGCACGAAGATCCACGCATCGGCGTTACGGGGAATCGTTTCCTGTTTGGTCATGAATTTGATACCGTCTGCGAGCGGCTGCAGCAGTCCCCAGATGCCCGCACGGTTGGGCCCGTAACGATCCTGAATATAGCCCGCCCATTTGCGTTCGAGCAGCGTATAGTAGGCCGCGCCGGTCATCATGGCACCGAACAGCACCACGATTTTGATTGCGACCCAAAGTATTTCGCTATGATACCACATGCAGTTAGCGTCTATCCTATGCTTCGCGCGCGCGCGTCGAGCAGAATGGGATTTAATCCTTCTCTGGTCGTCAGCTATGACTTCCTATCGCTCAGCCCAGACCTGCATAAAGCGGAAAAAGAAGCTGTAAAACACGGCAACCTGGTTCAGCGGGCGATTGCCAAAAACGCGTAATTCGAGGTTATGCATGTAGCCGCGCATCAGCTCTGCGGCGCGCAGAGCAGCCGGAATGCTGAGCCTCGGCAGCGCCAACGGTGCAATGGCCGGCGTTGTACCCTGAATTACTCTGTCGCGCAGCGCCGCATAAAATGGCAACAGGACGAACTTCAGCGCACGCGATTGTACCAGCAGCGTTTCCTTGTCAAACATCTGCTTCGGGGCGAGAAACAGCAGTTTTTCCAACAGGGGAAAATCTGCCGCGGTGAACGCCAGTTCGTCGACCTGCTGCTTCGAGGTCAGAATCAGATTTTGCGCGGCGTCGGGAAATTGCGCGATAAATTCATCTGCGCCGGAAAGCCTGTAGAAGCGCTGCCATGGATCTTGCGGCAGGTTTGCCGGTGAAACGGCCGTTGTGATGCGCGTGATGACCGCGCGCGAGCGGATTGTCTCTTTGAGCGCGTCGGCCGTCTGCACACTGAGGAAAAAATAGTTGTTCTCCGCGGGTTCTTCGAGCGTCTTTAATAATGCGGTTTCGGCCTCGTCTTTGATGCCCGCGGCGTTATGAAAAATGATGACACGCGCCTGCGAGCGCCATGGCGAATAGGGCAGCACGCGCTTCAACAGATGCCGCACGGTGCCGGGCGGTGCATCCTTTTCGCTGCCGATCAGCACCGCGTCCCCCGCGAATTCGATGAGATCGGGGTGACGGCCCTCGGCGATCAGCGTACGCGTGAGCGTTTCGGTGTCTTCCGGGTTACGCCGGCGGGTAAAGAGGACTTCGGCGCCGAGGTCGCGCAGCGCCTGCGATTTTTCCACAGACATATCTCCCTCAAAAATTACCGTTTGTGGCAGATTTTCTCTGGTCAGGCGCAGCATCGCGGCGAATCAGTATACCGGTGTCAGCCAGTGCATGTATTCGGGCACTTCGCCTGAAGCGTAGCGGAAGAAGGTCTGCCGCAGTTTTTCGGTGACCGGTCCGATTTTGCCGTCGCCGATTATGCGGCGGTCGATGCTCTCGATCCAGGCGACCTGCGCGCCGGTGCCCGTGAAAAAGACCTCGTCGGCGACATAAAGTTCGGTGCGGCTGATATCGCGCTCTTCTGTTTCGATTCCCATGTCCTGCGCCATTTTGAGCACGGTGCGGCGCGTGATGCCTTCGAGAATTGCGGAAGCGTTACCCGGCGTGACGAGTTTGCCGTTGCGGACGAGAAAGATATTTTCTGCCGAGCCTTCTGAAACGAAACCGCGATGGTCGAGAAAAATCGCTTCATCAAAACCGTTTTCGAGCGCTTCAGACTTGGCGAGCGCCGAATTGATATAACCGCCGGTGGCTTTCGCTCGCGATGGAATCTGGTTGTCAGAGATGCGCGTCCACGAAGACACCGCCGCACGCATGCCGCGCGTGGTGTCGAGGTAGTCGTTTAACGGTATCGCATACAACGCAAATTTGTCCTGGACATTGTGCAGACGCGGCGACAGCGTCAGTTCAGATTTGTAAATGAACGGGCGCAGGTAGCAGTTTTCGCGCCATTCGCCGTCCCTGAGCAGTTTTACCGTGATGTTTTTGAATTCGTCGTACGGCATCGCCCATTGCATCTGCAATATGCGCGCCGATGAGCGCAGGCGCGCGTGGTGGTCTTCGAGCCGCAGCAGATACAGATTTTTTTTATCCTTATTGTAATACGCGCGCATGCCGCCGAAAAAAGCCGTGCCGTATTGCAGAGCATGCGTGCGCACATTGATGTTGGCATCTTTCAGCGGAACATATTTGCCGTCGAACCAGGCAGGTTTGTTTTCAAAATTTTCCATACAAATTCCTTGTTGTCAGGTATGCCGCGCCGGCAGGCTCTCCGTCTGCGGCGCCGATGACGTCGTGTCAGCCGCAGACTTAGAGGCCTCCCTGCCTTCCAAATATCGTTCGGCTTCAATCGCGGCCTGGCAACCCGAACCCGCCGCCGTAATCGCCTGACGATAATAGTGGTCTTTCACATCGCCGGCGGCAAACACTCCGGGTATTTTTGTCGCGGTGCGGTCGGGCTCGGTGATGAGATAGCCGGTGTCGTCCATCTCAAGCTGACCTTTGAACAGTTGCGTATTCGGCACGTGGCCGATCGCGATGAATAAGCCCTGAACAGGAAAGTCTTCAATCGCACTACTTTGAACATTCCTCAGCTTCACACCGGTGACTGTGCCTGTTTTCTCTTCGCCATAGACTTCGGCGACTTCGACAAAGGGTTTTATCACAATTTTAGGATTGTTCTTTGCGCGATCGACCATGATCTTGCTCGCGCGGAAGGTGTCGCGGCGGTGCAGCAGCGTCACTTTGCTCGCAAACCTGGTGAGAAAATTCGCTTCTTCAAATGCTGAATCGCCGCCGCCGACCACGGCAACTTCTTTGCCGCGAAA
>CAYHJO010000216.1:0-7399 GCA_964356715.1 uncultured Turneriella sp.
GGTCGTACACAGAACATGGCGAACAAGCTCTCTTTTCCTGCTTATGTCCGCCGGGGTGCTCTGGCTCTGCTGTTTTTGGCCGCCCACGTCGGCACGGCCCTACTGGTTCTGCGTTTCATGAGCGGTAACGGCATCGTGGCCACATTCTGGCCACCGTCGGGCATTGCGCTGGCCGGCCTGATGCTCGGCGGGCTGAGATACGCGCCGCTCGTATTCACCGGGGCTTTTCTGGCGAACTGGTTGGCTGGCGCGCCGTGGCATATTGCGCTGTTGCTCGGCATTGTCAATCTCGCCGAAGCCTTGCTCAGCTTTTGGCTGCTGCGGTTTGTGCGGCCGATACAACCGCAGCTCAATCGCGCCCGGGAATTCTTCCGTCTCTTCCTCTACGGAGGCATTATCGCGCCGATACCCAGCGCGGTTTTCGGTGCGCTGACCCTCAAACTTGCGTCACTGACCTCCCAGACCTGGTTACAGAATTTCCAGTTCTGGTGGATGGGTGATTCGCTGGGCATCATCGTCGTGGCGCCGCTGATTCTCATCTGGCGCAAACTGGAAAAAATCGACCTGCGACGTGCGCAGATTTACGAGGGGATTATTGCATTTGCCCTGGCCTTTCTGACTGGCCAGATTATTTATCTCGGCTGGCTCACCGAGTGGCTGGGGTTTCACCCCCGCGCATTCATGATGTTCATCTTTATTACCTGGGCCGCGGTTCGGTTCGGCAGGCACGCGACATTGGTCGTGCTCTGCATGGTGATTACGCAGATGCTGTTTGGCATGATGCAGCAGACCGGTCATTTTTTTAACTATGACCGGCATATGCAGCTGGTCAATACCTGGTTATACATCACCGTACTCGCCGCATCGGGTATGGCTTTGGCCACCTTCATTAATGAGCGCAAACGTTCGCTCGAAAAACTCTCACGAGTCACGGAGAATCTGGAGCAGATCAGTGCCACGGCTCACGTCGGCGGCTGGGATCTCAATACTGCCACGAATGAGATCCGTTTTTCTTCAGAAGCAATGCGCATTGTCGATATGAGCCCGGGTGCACACGTCACCGTAGAGCAGGCGATGGCGTTCCTTTCTCCGGAAGATCGGCTGGCGCATGTTGAGCGGGTGCAGGCGGCGATCAGCCAGCAGATCGCATGGGATGCCGAGTTTGCGATGACCACGGCCACGGGGCGGCAGATCTGGGTGCGCTCGCAGGGGAGACCGGTTGTAGAAGGTGGCAAGGTAATCAGGCTTCTGGGCACGGTGCATGATCTGACCTATCGCCGTAAAACAGAACTTGCGTATGCCGAAAGCGAAGCCCGCTACCGTCGGTTGGTTGAGTCTTCGGCCGATGCGATTCTTGTGCACCAGGGCGGATTGATTGTTTACGCAAATCCGGCGCTGGTGAAAATACTGCGCGCAGAATCGACGAACGACATTGTTCATACCAGTGTGACCCGAATTGTACCGGTGGAATACCGAGCCATGATTCTGGAGCGTACCGTGCTGCATGAAGATAGCCGTGACTCAGCGGGTCTTGTCGAAGGCAAATTCACCTGTTTTGATGGTGAGCTTATTGACGTTGAAATTTCCGTTGCGGAAACCATATATAACAATCAACGTTCGACCATGGTGGTGGCACGGGACATCTCAGAGCGCAAGCGCGCAGAAGAGCAGATTCGCTATCTTGGACAACATGATATTCTCACCGGTCTGCCTAACCGTGCTGTGTTCGCCGACCGGCTGTCGCAGGCTATAACCTTTTCCGGAACACACCGCAATACTTTCGCGCTGTTGTTTCTCGATGTCGATCATTTCAAGAAAATCAATGATTCATTGGGGCACCATTATGGTGATATTTTCCTCAAAGAAATTACCCGCCGTCTGGTAGCTTCGGTCAAGAGCATTGATACGGTTTCGCGGCAGGGAGGTGATGAATTTCTTATTCTGCTCAACGAACTGACGCACCCCGAAGAGGCTGCGATAGTCGCGCAGAAAATCTGCGCCGCGCTCGCTGAACCGGTGGAGGTCGATAAAACGCGTATTAATTCATCGGTTAGTATCGGAATAACCGTATTTCCCCGCGACGGCGATACTCCTGATGCTCTTATCAAAAATGCAGATATTGCGATGTACCATGCAAAAGGCAGCGGGCGTAACCAGTTCCAGTATTTTTCGGAAGACCTGAACCGCATCACGCGCGAAAATCTGGATCTCGAAACCGCGCTGCGTGAGGCGATCACGCTCGGCCAACTTGAAGTGTATTATCAGCCGCAGATGAATCTTAAGTCCGGCATGATCGAATCGTGTGAAGCGCTGTTGCGCTGGAAGCACCCGCAATGGGGAATGGTTTCGCCTGGCCGTTTTATTCCTCTGGCCGAAGAATCAGGCCAGATATTTGAGATCGGTCGCTGGGTGCTGGCGACTGTCGCAGAACGCTATTCGGCTCTCAGTAGCGCAGGGTTTCCTGATATCCGCATCTCTGTGAACGTCAGTGCGCCTGAACTGCAGAGCGCGACCTTCGCTGCCGATATCGAGCGCACGATTCGCAGCTTCGGTATGCCGGCAGCAAATCTCGAAATGGAAGTTACAGAAAGCCTTATCATGGACGATACGGCGAGCGCAGGCGCGGCGATACGCCATTTGTCCGATCTGGGCGTGCGGTTTTCTATCGACGACTTCGGCACCGGCTATTCGTCGCTGAGTTATCTCAGGCAACTGCAGATACATAACCTGAAGATCGATCAGTCTTTTGTGCGCGATATTCTCAATGACCCGAACGATGCCGTGATCGTGCAGGCTATTATCGGCCTCGCCAAGAATCTCAATCTGCAGGTCACGGCCGAAGGTGTCGAGAACGTTCAGCAGAAGGATTTCCTGCGCGAGAACGGCTGCGACCTGATGCAGGGATTCGAACTTTCTGCAGCATTGCCGTTTCCTGAATTTCTGCAGCTACTGAAAAGATACGAGGTCAGCCGCGTGTGACGCGCTCTGTTTGCACGCCCAGCGCGCTCACGCATCGCGGAATCTGCGAGCGCAGAATTTTGCCGTTAGGTGACCGCGGAAAAGAACTGAGTCGATAGACGCGTTTAGGGGTTTTGTAAGACGCCAGGCGGTCTTTGCCCCACGCGATGAGCTCGCCGGCGTCGAACGCACAATCCGGTTTCATGATGACGCACATGGAAATCAGCGTCTTCTCCGCATCGATAATCTCGGCAAAGGCGACGACATCGTCGATGAGCGGACAATCGCGGTAGACGCGTTCGATCTCGAAAGGCGAGACGCGGTAGCCGAACGATTTGATGATCTCATCGCGCCGCCCCAGAAAAAACACGTAACCCTCGGCATCGATGATTGCATAGTCGCCGGTCAGAAACCATTCGCCTCGAAATTGTTTTTTATTTGTCTCAGCATCATTCCAGTATCCGAGAAACAGCCCCGGCTCGTCGCGGCGAATGCACAGCATGCCTTCGCTGCCGGCCGGCACCGGCTGCAGTGTTTCATCGAGCAGCCAGACTTTGCGGCCTGTCTGTATCTTGCCTGCGGAGTTTGCCCGCATCGCGTCATCTTTGCGCTGCGAGATATAGTAAGAACATTCAGACATGCCGAGGCCTTCATAGATAGGAAAACCAAAGCGTTCCGTCCATTGCGTGAGCACTAAGTCTGAGAGATGTTCGCCCGCGCACATGGCGTGTCTGAGTGACGGCAGATCTGTTTTCCGCACGGAGGTTTTTTGCAGAATCTGCCGGAAAATTGTCGGGACACCGATGAAAATATTGCAGGTAAACTTTCTAATGAGTTCGACCCAGCGTTCCGCTGAATTCTCTCCTTCATAAACGACGACTGTTTTGCCGTGATAGAGCGGGTCCATCATACCTGTGCCGAGCACGTATGTCCAGTTGAACCTGCCCGAGTGCAGAATGCGGTCCAGATTATTTTCGCCGCCGAACGGAAACCACTCCCGGGACGCGGGCAGGCGGCCGAGAAGCGACTGGTGTGCATGCAGCACACCCTTGGGGTAACCGGTCGTACCGCTGGTGTACACGAGGTAGGCCGGGTCGCGGCCGAGAGTCGGATGGATGGCTTCGAGAGGCTCTACCGCCGCAAGTTCATTCTCGATACAGATTTCTTTGCCCTGAGAGGCGCCGGAAACATAGATCGTGCGCAGCGCAGCGGCATCGATGTGCGCGCGCAGAGGCGCAAACAGACTTTCGTCGGTGACCAGCGCCGCGGCTCCCGAGTCGGTCATCAGATAGCCGAATTCGGGCGCTGTCAGAAGCGGCGACGCCGGCACGGGGATAAATCCGCCGCGCAGCGCGCCGAAAAACGCGGCGGGAAACCCGTATGTATTGGGTAGGCGCAGCAGAATGCGGTCGCCGGTTTTGAGACCGCGCCGCACGAAGCTCATCGCAAACCGGGCAGAAAGCGCGTCGAGTTCGCGGTAAGAGAGATTTTGCGAAGAAAGATCGTCGCGCACGAATACCATCGCCGTTTTGTCTGCCAAAGGGCCCTCGGCGTGGCGCGCAAGGCAGGCTGCGGCAATGTTCGGCGCGGTACCGGCGTAGGGGCTCTGCAGCGGCTGCTCCATAGACAGCGCATGTTCGGAAAACGAAATAATGCGAAAAGCGAATGGCGACAGTGCAGTTATTTTCCTATTGGCCGATAATCGGTAATGCAGTATTGCACGCGAACTGAAAACCCATTGCCGCCGGAGCCAGCACGAGGTCTTTTACCCGTAATGCCCGCCGTCAAATGCGTATTGCGCTTTCTGCTGGTGCTCTGCGCGGTTTTTGCGGGTGAAATATTTGCTGCCAAAAAAATTAAAGTTCAGACCGGTCTCGACAACCTTTTACAGCATGCAGACGAACACCTGAAGGGCAAGCGCATCGGTCTCATCGTCAACCACAGCGCAATCGATGCGCGCGGCCGTCATATTATCGACCTTCTACATCCCAAATACAAGATCACGAAAATCTTTGCGCCCGAACACGGCGTGCGCGGCAAGGTCGACGAGCATGTTTCAGACGGCAAAGATACCAAAACGCGCCTGCCGGTTGTCTCGCTCTACCAGCGGAAAAAGAAAGCACCCGATGCCGGTGATCTCAAAGATGTAGACATCCTCATCTTTGACATTCAGGAAATCGGTGTCAGGTATTATACCTATGCTACCACGATGGTGCTGGCTATGAAAGCCGCGCAGGCAAACGGAAAGAAAATGCTGATTCTCGACAGACCCAACATGGCCGCTGCGCTCGGTGTGTATGGCCCGCTGCTCGAGAGCAAGTTCCATGGCGGTTTTTCGAGTTATTACCCGATACCGATCGCACATGCGATGACGATCGGCGAGCTGGCTAACTATTACAACAGCCATTTCCAGATCGGTGCGGATATCGAAGTGATCAAACTTACCGGCTATAAACACGGCATGTACTTCGACGAAACCGGGCAGCCGTGGCGCAACCCGAGCCCGAGCATTACCGATATGAACTCGGTGATCGGCTACCACCTCGCGGGTTCGCTCGAAAGCCTCAACATCAGCGTGGGGCGCGGCACGTTAAAACCTTTCCAGCTTTTTGGTGCGCCGTTTTTTGACGGCCGCAGGATCGCCGCCGCGCTCAATGCAGCGAAATTGCCCGGGCTCAAATTCACGGCGGCAACATTCAAACCCGTGCGCTCGGCTTACAGCAAAAAAAACTGCCATGGCTTTAAACTCATTGTGACCAACCGCAAGGCGATCGATCCGATACGCACGCTGATCACGATCGCGCAAGAGATACACAAGCATTTGCCCGAAAAGGGGCGCGAAAAGATCTGGTCTAGTATTGCTCACGCGGTGGGCGATACGGCGTTTATCGACAGCATAGCCAAAGGCGAAGGTCCCGAGACGCTGGTGCAAAAGATCGCGGCAGATGTCAAAGCGTTCGTGGACGTGAGGCAGAAATATCTTTTATATCCATAAAGAGTAAAGTCGCATCATGCTATGGCCGTCTTACGGATTTATAAGCGCCCCTGACGGAATGCGCGAAAACCCCATGAAAACCGGAAGCCTCGCGATTTGGCCGAAGCGACCAAACCGCTGCCAGCACGGCTGGATTACCGCCGGGCCGGCGGCGCACAGGAGGTGCATGGCCGACGGCTAAAGCGGCCAGGAGGCCTGCTTCCGGTTTTCATATGGCGGTAGAAAAATTTGATTTCGCGGGTTTTCGCGCATTCCCTGATGGGACATAATCCTTGACAGCGCCGGTTGCGCGTTGACCTTTTACCATGGAAATCGGTCTCGCGATTTTGCTCTTTGTCTGTATGACCGCGCTGCTCTATGTGGTGCTGTCGCTAAAAATCACGCGTCAGGTCGATCTGCAGATGAAGGAGTTTTACAAGACGCGCATCCATACCGATATCCAGGAATTTTACCGCGAGATGGAAGGTTATGCCGGCTTGCTCGAGGCGCGCATTAAGCAGTTCAAACTGCTGGCCGAGCGCAACGAAGAAGTTGTGCGCACCCATCAGGCTGCTTCGGCGCAGACCATGCCGCAGACCGCCGAAGCAGACCCGAAGGCCTTCGAATATGAAGCGCCCCAACTTCCCATGCGCCGCAATGGCGGGAACACAAAGAAATCCACGCCTCTAAAAAGGGCGGTAAAACAGGCTGAGCCGCTGCGCAAAGCGACTGTGGATAAGTCAGCACGGCATGCTCCGGCGAAAAAGACCGCGCCGGTAACCGTCGCGATGACCGGCAAAAGCAAAACGGCAAAACCAGTTGCGCCGCCCGCACGACCGCTGCCCGTGAAGGGCGCCCATGAGGCTCGCCCGGCAATGCCCCGCGTTGCCGAACCTACGCGCCCTGCGGTAGCAGCGCAGCATTTTGTACCACCTGCGCAACCGGCCTATGATGAAGCAGACGACTCGGCAATTGCCGAAGAACTGATGAAGGATCTTTTTGCGCAAGACCAGGTGAAACTCTCGGCACAGTCTGTCGCGAATAAACCCGAAACCGCGGCACCGCCGGTGGAAACTGCCGGTGAGCGCACCATGGCAAATTTCTTTTCGCGCATCGGCAAAAGCGTTGGGCCGATTGTGTTCGGTGAAAAGGCAGCCGCAGCAGAGGTGCCCAAAAAAGCCGAACCGGCTAAACCTGCCCTCGCAGCCGCGAGTAGCACTAAGCCGGTGGCCGATTTTTCCGAAGTGCTGCGCCGCGCCGAACAGATCAAAGCAGAAAAAAAAGCCGAGCGTGAGCGCGCTGAAGTCGAAGCCCGCGCGGAGTTTTATGCTGTAAGTGATACGATGTCGCAGGCCACGCCGCGGGAACGGATGCCCTCGCGTGCGGCGTCAGGCGACACGATGTCGCAGGTCACGCCGCGGGAACGGATGCCCTCGCGTGCGGCGTCAGGCGACACGATGTCGCAAG
>CAYHJO010000217.1:0-7352 GCA_964356715.1 uncultured Turneriella sp.
CCTCGATGACTACGCTCGGCGATTACGATGACGTCATTACGTACTACGACGGCAACAAAAAGTGCAATACCAGCGGCTACGCTCTGACCTGCCCGGGTAACTCCAAATATCTGGTTTCAGACCTGACTTTCTGCCCTCCGTAAATTTTGAAAAGTCTAGTTGCCGTTCTGCGAAAAACCCGTGATCTGCGTGGCTGGCAGCTGAGCCGGCTGCGCAAACGTTCGACCGAAATTTTCTGCGTGCGTGATGAGATAGAAACCGTGCGCTGCAATCTCGTGAATAATTATGCGCTGCGCCTGCAGACGCCGGTCACGAGCGGCGATGCGGCGCTCATGGGTGAAAGTACCACGCGGTTTCAGGGACGACCCGATTCGCTGCCTCAGCTGGTGCAGGCTACCGGCGAACGCGCGCGCCTCGTGCGCAACCCTGCATATAATTTTCCCGCAAAACGCATCGATGGCGGCGATGATTCCAACATTCTCGATGCGGCGATCAGCGAGGCGACTCTCGATGCCGCTACCGACTATGTACACCGTGTGCAGAATTTTCATAAACATAACCTCGCTTCTTTTCCGCTTAACAGCCTGGAAATTTTTCTCGAAGACTTCGATTTTGCGATTGAAAATAATCATGGTCTGCAGGTAGAATCAAACTCCACGCGCGTGCTCTGCGACTATGTGCTGACGTCACCCGACAACCGCCATGAAATTATGGGCATCAAAAAACGGAGGTTTCTCAGAGATCTCGATCTTGAAGAGCAGCTCGAACAGGATGCAGCCGTGCTCTCTGATCTCGAGCGCGCGGTATTGCCACCTACGGGGGAGTATCCCGTTGTGCTCGCGGGCGATGCGCTCGATAACCTGTTTGATTTTTTTGTGGCCCAGCTCGACGGCCATGCGCTCTTCAACCGCTATTCGATATTCCAGAACGGCGATGCGGTGCTGCGCGAACCGCGCGAAGATCTGACTATCCTGTCTCAACCCGACCGGCGCGGCGGAATGCGCTCATACCGTTTTGACGAGCTCGGCTTTGCGACCGCCAGCGTCATGCTCATTGAGAATTCCCGGGTGAAGAATTTTCTAGTCGACGGACGCTACGCCGATCTGCTGAAAATACCGCGGACGAGCGCGCTGATGAATATCGAAGTAGCCTGCGGCATGACGCCCTACGCCGACTTTCTCGCCGACGGTGTGCTCGAGCTCAGCAAGTTTTCTACCTTTCAGCCGAATACCATTTCGGGTGCCTTTTCCGGGGAAATCCGCCTTGGCTATCTGCACAAAAATGGCAAGCGCATACCCGTCAAAGGGGGGTCGGTTTCGGGCTCGACGCAGACCGCATTCGCCAACGCGTTCAAATCGCGTGAAGCCACGCAGCGCGCGGCATACTTCGGTCCCAAGGGTGTGCTGTTCCAAAACCTCACCGTGGCGGGAGACTGAAATCAGCCCGCGCGGCCGCAAATCAGTTTATTGATTTCCGCGGCAGCCGAAATACGCAATCTCACCCATGCGTTATCTCAAATCGGCGATGCCGGTGCCAGGCAAAGGCACTGCGTATATGCTCTATGAAATCGAGGGCGAAAACAGCATTGTGCGCATGCTCACACACATTCCCGAAGCCAATGAAATCAAGCTGTACCCGAACCCCAAGATCAAGACGCTGTTTGAACCCGAACGGCTCGACGAAGCCGCAAAAGAGGAGTTTGAATATATCTGGGATATGGGCAACCAATCTCCACGGGCTTAAGCCCGTGGCCAGTATGCGCGCGTGGATTTTAAAGTCTGAACCGGATTCTTTCGGCATCGACCACCTGGCAGCTTTGAAAGGGCAAACTACGCTGTGGGACGGCGTGCGCAATTATATGGCGCGCAATAATCTGGTGGCGATGAAAAGCGGCGACCGCGGTTATTTCTACCATTCGAGCTGCGCAGTGCCGGCGATCGTCGGCGAAATGGAAGTCGTGGCCGAAGCCGTGCCCGATGCAAGTGCATTTGATCCCAAATCGAAATATTTTGATGCGAAGAGCAAACCGGAAAAGCCGATGTGGTTTGCGCCGAAATTCAAACTTGTCGAAAAGTATTCTCAGCCGCTGACACGGGAAATGCTTGCGGCGGCGGGGCTTAAGGATTCGCAACTATTCAAAAGTTTTCGCCTGTCGGTAATCCCGCTTAGTGATAAAGAAGCAAAAATTATCGAAAAGCTGCTGAAGGGACAGAAGAAGAATGAATAAAAAGTTTATCCTCATCATTGCGGTGTTCACCATCACCGTGCCGGGATTCTTTCTGTTCTCTTACTGGTTCTTAGGAATTTTCAGCAGTATCGAGGTCTCGCCGCTTACGGATTTTCATCGTACCGTTTTCGCCGCCGAGCACGCGGGCGATTACAATAAGACCGGCGAAAAAGTGGTCGCAACCCGGAATTTTCTGTTGTCTTATGCAATTCAATGCGAACCAGTTCTCGTCTATCAGCAGAATGCGATTACGACGGCAAAAGCCAATTTGCGCTCGCTCGGCGGTTGCAGCACGACTGAGGCGCTGCCGGCGCATGTGGCAGCGGCTATGCCGAAAGCCGGCATCACCCGGCATGAATTTGAAATTCGCCGCGGTTACAGATTCAAAACCTATGCGCAGACGGCCATCGCGCTCAGAAAAGCCTGGAATGAGGTTGCGCGTCTGTCAGAGAAAGGTGTCGCACTGGAATTCCCGCTGCTGCACGTTGTGCACGCCGACGGTATGAATGAATTTGCCGTTGCCGGTGTGAAAGAGTCACCCTAATCGAGGATTTTTTCGACCTTTTCGCCTTTGAGAACTTTTTCCAGAATCTGCATGCGCGCGTAAGCGTCTTCGGCGCGTTTGATCTGCTCGGGTGTCTGCGAACCGCTGTTTATTGCCTGATCGATCGTCGCGCGCATAGTCTTGCGCTCGATCTCCGTATTCATCTTTAATTCATCCATGCGCGCCACCTCATAGCTGTCGGCGCGTTCACGGTGTTTGGCGAGTTCCTGTTCGAAGATTTTTGGATCAGTCATGGCCGTTTCGGTCGGGACGAAAAGCGGCGCACCGAAATCGTCGATGGGACCGGCTGCGACTTTCAGGCGCAGATTTGAAGTTTTGTAATCGGGAGCGCCTTTAAACTCTGCTTTGTGCCGCGGGCCAGACAGAGTCGTGCTCGGCTGCAGCGTTTCGCGTTCGAGCCGATAGTTTTCCAGGTCGGGCTGAAAATCAGCGCCGGACGAATGCGAAGCGATCACCTGGATTTGCTCGCGCTTCAGCGACTGTCTGGGGGGGTCGTCTGAACTGCGGGTCAAAAAATACAGGCCGACCAGGACGACGGCAACGACGATGATGAGCTTGCGCGGAGTCACTTGACTTTTTCCAGTTCTGCCTTGTTGATGCGGATGTCTACTTTTTTAAGCAGCGAGGTCTTTTTAGCGTCAAATTCCTTTTTCAGGTCCAGCGCTGCGATTTCGCGCGCGAGATCTTCGCGCAGGTGCGTCGTGTCGTCGAGCGGTGGATATCCGTCGATGCGCTTCTCGGCCTTAACGACTTCGTAAAATTCGCCGTCTTTCACAACTTCCACTTCGCCCTGCTTGGGCATCATACACAGCGTTTCAATGCGCGGACGCTTATGCAGTTCTGTATCATTCTTAATGGCCGCGATCAGACCCGGATTAGCAGAGGTTTTATCTGCGGCCAGCGAGTGCTTTTTTACCAGCGCCACCATATCCGCTTTTTGCTCGATCTGGTCGCGCAGGTTTTGCGCGAGATCGTAGTCTTTGAGTTTAATATGCCGGCAATCGACGGTCTGCACTTCTTTGAATTTGTCTTTGTTTGCCTCGTAGTATTCTTTGACGCGCGAAAGCGATACGGATTTTGCGCGTTCTTTCACGGCGCTGTTGTCTGCATGCGGGTTTGCATTTTCCATGCCCATGTCATAGCGCAGATTTCGCGACAAAATACTGTTCTCTACAATCACGCGCAGCGTTGCATATTCGGCTTTCTGCTGCGCCGCCGCTTCGGCGACGAAGTCTTTCAGAAATTCGCCCCTCAGGTGTGTGTTGATCATTTCACTCAACGATTGCGCGTTGGGAGAGGTGAAGAGATGCAGTTTACCGGCCTGCGGCAGCGCGTCAAAGAGTGTCGTCAGGCTGAGCGATTTTGTCTGGCCTTTGCCGTATTTTGCAAGAATCATCTTGTCCGCGAGGTCTCGCCTGAGCGGTACGTTGGTGTAAGCCGCCGGTGCCTTGTCATCGAACAGGGCTTTGAGCCGACCGGCGTCAGGGATGCTGATTTTTCCCGAGTACGCCTGGTACAGTGCCTGAGGATTTTTATCGCGGATATAGAAGGCCAGAGTTTCCTGATAGACCTTTTCAATTTCCGCTGAAATTGCCGGGTCGATATTGTTATTTTTGTTCTTACGGTATTCTTTTGCGAGATAATGATCGGCCACAACCTTGAACATAGCCGCGCGCGCCTCTTTCGCTTCGGGCAGCCGCGCACGCTTCATGACATCAACAACGGATTGAAATACCGGCGTGTACAGAATCAGCGTGTCGCTTTGGGCCACGATTCCTGCGTCGTTCAGGTCATACGTCACCTTTCCGTTGCAGGCGGCAAACGCAGCGCAAAACAGCAAAAGGCCTGATTGTATATATTTATTGGTCATAGGGGTTTCCGGTTTTCTAAAGGACGGTTGCCGCGGCGGCTTCCCGCTTTCAATACATTTTGCAATAACGCCGGCCGCGGAATTCTTATCCGCAGCCGGCTGACATGTGTGTCTCTTCGACTCAGCCTTACGGGCGGCTGGCGATGGAATTTGCAGTCATCGCTGCAACGGCAGCGCGAATGCGTGGCAGCAGTTTTTCTGCGCACGCCACTTCGTTGCTGGTGTAGTCGTTGGTGTACACGGCGTAACAATTCGAAGTCGACCACTGCGCCATGCTCTTCACTATATTTTCAGCAGACATGTTGATAAACGCCGGATAGAGGGCTTTAGCCTCTGCGAGTTTTGCCTGTGTCTGGCTGATCTGGTAAAGAGAGTTGTAGTAGTTATCTTCCACAAAACCTTCAAAATCCGTATGGTCTTTGCCATAGTAGGCGCCTGCGTGGTGCGGCTGCGACGCATCTTCTATGTAATGGTAACAGCGCGCAATGAGAGTCATATTGCCGCCGGCAATGTAGCCACTGGCGCCGTTGATCAGCGCAGCGCAGGCGCTCGCTCCCGAAGGTTGATTGACGTTCTGGTAATCGGTGTCATAGGCGCTGCTATTGAACCTGCACGAGCCGCCGCAGAGATTCCTCATGCGCGTGATCGTGTCGCTGGTCGGATTCAGGTTGTAGTTGTAAGTTTCGGTTACCCAGTCGTAGTCGCCTGTCGAATTATCGCCCACGAGGTTATACAGCGTGCGGCTGCGATAATAGTTGTAGCCCATCGGCTTCTGTCCGTGCACATCGGTACTGGGAGAAGCGTTGAAAGCATTCACGAAGTGTGTCAAAGCAACAAAATAGGAAACGTCGACGATGCCAAAGAGTGAAGGCGAGCCGTTGCGTGAATATGACCACCAGGCATCGTACCACTGGTCATTGCCCAAAGGAGAATTCGGCTGTGGGATATCTTCATCCTTTGCCTGTTGACCGTATGAGCTCTTAGCATTGGTGAGAGATCCGTAAGTCGTGATCAGTTTCTGCACCGCGGCTTTGGCCTTGGTATCGGTTGTCAGACTCGCGAGCAGGTCAATGGAGTCATGCGAAATACGCCTGTGTGTTTCGCCTTTCCAGCCAAATGCAGCGGAAGTCAGGCTGAGTACCAGCGCTGGTACTAAAAATCTATTCATGGTGTGATTCTCCTCACGTAAATGATGTCCGGGCAGCGCGCAAATCCGCACTTCCCACGTTACATAGTATTGCACTCAACGATGTAGCAGTGCCAAAAAATGACATGTTTGTCATTAGACATCGGGGATATTTTTATTAATTGGACCCGCTGATTCGAGTCTGCCGGTGTAAAAAAAAGGCCCCGAAAATTTCGGGGCCGGTAAGCCGTCAGAAACAGCCGTCGCTCTGCTTAAGGGCGACGAGCGATTGTCTGTGCCGTCATGGCGGCGAGCGCAGCACGGATGCGTGGCAGCAGTTTTTCTGCACAGGCAACTTCGTTGCTAGTGTAGTCGTTTGTGTACACAGCGTAGCAATTGGTTGTTGACCATTGCGCCATGCTTTTTACGATATTCTCAGCTGACATATTGGCAAAAGTCGGGTAAAGCGCCTTGGCTTCCGCGAGTTTTGCCGCAGTCTGACTGATCTGGTAAGAAGGATTGTAGTAGTTGTCTTCAACAAAGCCTTCAAAGTCAGTATGGTCTTTGCCATAGTATGCACCTGCATGGTGTGGTTGTGCCGCATCTTCGATGTAGTGGTAGCAACGTGCAATCAGCGTCAGGTTTCCGCTGGCAACGTAACCGAGCGAGCCATCGATCAGCGCAGCGCAAACGCTGGCGCCTGACGGTTGGTTAACATTCTGGTAATCGGTGTCATAGGCGCTGCTGTTGAACCTGCACGCGCCACCGCAGATATTTCTCATGCGCGAGATGGTTCCGCTGGTCGGGTTCAGGTTGTAATTGTACACCTCTGTAACCCAGTCATAGTCCCCGGTTGCATTGTCGCCCACAAGGTTATACAGCGCGCGGCTGCGATAATAGTTGTAACCCATCGGTTTCTGGCTATGGACGTCGGCGTAGGGTGAAGCATTAAAGGCGTTCACGAAGTGGATCATCGCTACATAGTAGGCGACATCGACCAGACCGAAAAGTGAAGGTGAACCGTTGCGCGACCATGACCACCAGGCATCAAACCAGATGTCGTTACCGAGAGGGTAGTTCGGCTGCGGAATATCTTCGTCCTTAGCCTGTGTACCGTAGGCGGATTTTGCATTGGCGAGTGAGCCGTATCTTGAGACAAGCTTCTGCACAGCTCCCTGTGCCTGAGTATTTGTCGTCATGCTGTTCAACAGGTCGATGGCATCCTGTGACAGACGGCTGTGCGTTTGCCCCTTCCATGCGAATGTTGACGAGGCGGTCAGCAGTATCATTGCGATAGCTGTGATCTTTTTCATGTGATCTCCCTTCACGTATAATTAATTTACCGGACAGGCGAAATGCAGCCAGCCCGGCATTGTACAGCCTATGGCCGTATCTGACATAATATAGCCCCAAAATGTTGCACGGTGCCAAAAAAAATGACACGTCTGTCATTATAATGAGAAGCTATTCTCATTAGCGAAGGCCGCTTTGGTTTCGCTTGCAGAACATCCTTAGAACCTGTTCAAGATCTTTTCAAAACTGCCGATTATGAATAATGAGACAT
>CAYHJO010000218.1:0-7314 GCA_964356715.1 uncultured Turneriella sp.
GTCCATTTGGCATTCGTTGCGCTGCTACTCAGGAGATCTTAAACAGGTTCTTAGAAAACCGAACGTATCTCGACGAAGCGTTTTCGCCAGTACGGATGTTTCAGATTTTCATAGCGAATCACCGCGCCTTCTTTAGGCGCGTGGATGAAGCGGTCTTCGTCGATGTAAATGCCGACATGGCCGGCAATATGGTTGTCGTTCAGAAAGAATATCACGTCACCCTTTTGCGGATTTTTTGTCAGCTTTAGTGTAGGGCGCATGTAGATGACGCCGTGCGGCATAGTGAAACCATGCTGGTTATAGAGGTAGAGCACCAGGCCGCTGCAGTCGAAACCCTGTGGCGAAGCACCACCGAATATATATGGGAGATTGAGATAGCCCTGCGCCCGGCGCACAATGTCGGCGCGTATCGCCTGTTCGTCGGGCAGTTTGGCCGCAACGGCAGCTTTGCTCGCGTACGCTCCGGAGCGCGGAACCACTTCGAGCAGCAGCGCAGCCATAGAAACCACGAACGCCAGCCAGAATTTATATTTTGGCCTGCGGAAGTTATGTCGCAAGTACTTCATACGGGCAGTTATTGTGCACTGCACATAGTGTAAAGCACTAGACTTTATTCATGCTGCAAATTTTGCGCTCGCCGCTGGCAAAAGTTACGATAATTTATACATATGCTGCGCAGGATCTTTGGAAATATCATACCGGGCATCGATGGCCTGATTGGACGCATTCCGCCGCATATTCGGGATATTATCCAGAAGGCTTCTTTGGCTTTCGCGGCGCTGGTGGCGCTGCTGGTCATCATTGCCGGCATCAATAAAGGGCTCAGCGACGCCAAGCCTAAAGGTTTCAAACTGGTTGAGCACAACCGTGACCTGTTCTATTTACAGGAGATGCGCGAAGAGTATGCCAGGAAGCGCAAGCTGGTCGAAGATGTCGAGGTCGATCCGCTGCAATTTCCGTCGCGCCAGAAGGCCGCGGATGACACCAAATTCGCCGCGATGGGGCGCGACACCATGGGCCATCTTATGGGTGAAAAAGAAGATATGCTCAAGCACGAAGACGTGATGCGCCCGAAGGAAAAATCCCCCGGTTATTTGGGTGACAGTTACCAGATTCCCAGAATTACACCTGACAAGAAGGCGCTGGAAGATGACGATGCGCATCTGACGCGCGACAAGATTGGTTCGCAGAAACCCGCGGCAGAAAATCAGGCGCCACCTGTAGTGGGGACTGCCAAAGTCGAGCCGGTCGTGCCGCCGGCGGGACGATCATCCCGAGCCGAGACTAAACCTGGTCGCGACGTGTTCGATGAAACGCCGGCGGCAAAACCTTCGGCCGGAGCAGCGGCAAAAAACCCCGCGCAGGCAAAACCGCGCAGTAAATTTGAATTTATCGATTGAGATAGAAGATGTTGATCTCCCGTATATTGCTTCTGATTTTGATCGCGTCGCCGCTCATAGCGGCGGGAAAAAAGAAATACGACGAACGCGGTAATCCGATTACCGATACAAAAGCATCTGCGGCAGAAACAATTCAGGCCGCACAGCCGGCCAATACCCCGGCACAAAGTGACGGGATTGCAAAACCGAACGAAGCTGCAGCGAAACCGGTAAATCCGCCTGCCGACAATACGCAGGCGCTTGAAGAAGCACAGGCAGCAGGGCAGCAGAGATCACCACTCACGAAAGCGTATCTCGAAAACGCGCAGCTGTATCTGCGCTCGGCGCGTACCGACAAGGCGCTCGAATTTTTCAAAAAGTCGCAGGAAGCCGGCGAAGATGCTTACAGCCGCGAAGCGCGCCTGCTGGCGCTGGGTTTGCGGGCGCGCCGCGGCGACCAGGGGCTCGAGTCAGAAGCCGAAGGTGTGGATGAAAAACTCAGACTGACGGCCTTACTTCGCATTGCAGACGGCTACTATGCGTGCGCGCGTGAAATTTCCCAAGTGCAAGGAGGCACCGGGGTCGACCGCTCGCAAGGAGGCGATCTTGGCGGGCGACTAAAGAAGCCCGAATGCCTGAACGAAGCCGAGCGCATTTATGCACTGGTGGGCGAAACCGCGCCGCGCTCGGCAGAAGGCCGTTTGGCCCGCTTGCGTTTGGGCATGCTGCTGGTGGATAACGGCCGCCCCGAAGCCGCATTGCCGCATCTGAC
Source organism: uncultured Turneriella sp. (assembly GCA_964356715.1). GTDB lineage: Bacteria > Spirochaetota > Leptospiria > Turneriellales > Turneriellaceae > Turneriella. The sequence continues at coordinate 2,152 of CAYHJO010000218.1, forward strand.
GACGACGCTCATGCACGAGCAGAATTCGCCGCTCTCCGCCGGCAGCGAAATTCCGCTGGACAGGGCTTTTTACAATCTCGCGCAGCTTTACGAACGCCCCTGGTATCATCAGGACGTGCACAAGGCGCGCGCGGCGTACCGGCAGGTGCTCAAATATGCGGGCAGCCCATACCATGCCATCGCGCGCGAGCGTATAGCACAGCTCGAGCGCTTCGGCACCGGCTACAGCCGGCCATGAGTGTTTGTTTATGATTTACGCGACAGCGTAAATCATAAACAGGTGAAAATGTTCGAGCGCCCGATATTTGTCATTTCGGCACCCTCCGGGGCGGGCAAAAACAGTCTGATCAACGTGCTGCTGCAGAAAGAACCGCGGCTGTCGCATTCGATCTCTTCGACGACGCGCAAGCGCCGCGAAACGGAAATTGACGGCGTGAACTACTATTTTCTCGACCGCGTCGAGTTTGAGAAGCGGGTGACAGAAAATCAGTTCATCGAATACGCGCGAGTCCTGGAAAATTTCTACGGTACCGAATACCGCGAGCTCGAACGCATTTTTTCGCTGGGCAAATACCCGATTCTCGACATCGACGTGCAGGGTGCGCAGACGCTGCGTGGCCGGCATCTGCGCATGGTGAGCCTGTTTATTATTCCGCCCGAGATGAAAGAACTCGAACGCCGTCTGCGCTCGCGCGCTTCAGAAAGCGAAGCAGAAATACAGAGCCGCCGCGAGCTCGCGCGGCTCGAGATGATGGAAAAAGACAATTTCGACTATGTTATCGTCAACGACGACCTCATGAAAGCGGCCGAAGAACTCGCGACGATCGTGCGTGCGCACATGACCTGAACATGGCGGCTGCGCCGAAGCTCATCATCATTACGGGCGCGACGGCGACCGGCAAATCGGCATTCATCTACCGCGAGCTGTTAGATTTAAAGCTCAATATCATCAACGCCGACTCGCGGCAGGTCTATCGCCGGCTGCGCGTCAGTTCGGCCGGCCCGGATGAGGGCGAGCTGAAATTGTTTCCGCATTTTTTGTACCATTTTCAGCGCGAGCAGGATGCTTTTTCGGCCGGTGAATATGTGCGACTCGCGCGCGCAGCGATTGCAGAGAGTGTCTCTGACAACCGCATTCCGCTCATCTGCGGCGGCACCTATTTTTATATACAGGCGCTGCTTGGTGGCCTGTTGCCGCCGATCGAAATCAGCGATGCGACGCGCACGCAGGTGGAGGCACTCTCCGCTGAAGCTGCATACTCGCTGCTTTTGGATAAAGATGCCGTGGCGGCCGGACGTATCCATCCGCACAATATCTACCGCGTGAAGCGCGCACTGATGGTCTGCGTCGAAACGGGCGGGGCGATGAGTTCTATCTCCCGCACGGCTGGCCTGCGCGACGACTTCGATATTCTGATGCTCATTTTCACCGGCGACCGTGAAAAACTGAGCGGACAGATTGCTGAGCGCGTCGATAAAATGTTTGCCGCGGGGCTCGTTCATGAAGCGGAACGGCTGTTTTCCGACGTTGCGCAGTACGCGGATCTGACGCGCTGGAAGCAGTTTCCTGCGCTGACGGGTATCGGTGTGCGCGAGTTCTTTGAATTGTACGACGCCGAAGGCGTTCTGCCACAGAATCTGGACGCCGGACAGCTGGACCGTCTGCGGCAGAATATCATCCGCAATACGCAGGGCCTGGTAAAACGGCAGCTGACCTGGTTCAGGAATGCGCCAGGAAAACCCGCGAATACAAAAACAGTTGACCCGGCTTATGAAAATGCCCGAATTGCCGCGCTCGTGAAAGAATTCCTGAGTTAACCTGGCCGACATGACAAAAAACAACCTTCAGGATTTCATCCTCAACCAGATACGCAAAGAAAAGATGGGTATAACGATATACCTGTCAAACGGCGTGCCGATTAAGGGCAGGGTGGTCAGTTTTGACAATTTCACGATAGTGCTTGAGCACGACCATAAGCAGACCCTGGTCTACAAGCACGCCGTGACCACGATCTCGCCCGAGCGCGCAATTCGCCTGCACAACCCCGAAAGCGGCGACGCTGTCAGCCAGGAGGCTTCGAGCCGACTGGAGGATGAATAAGCATCGGTTGGTGAAAGCGTCGAACCATGTTCGGTGATTTTTTCAGAAGAGCTTTTCAAATACTGGCTCTGGCCTCAGTCATAACCGTACTTTACCTCAATTTCCTTTCGGTGCCTCCGGGATCGGTGGCGTTTTTGCAGTCGCAGGTGAGCGGCGGCGGCCTGGATAACCGCGGCATATTTCAATACGACGCGGGCCTGACGTTTGTGCCGACGCTGTTTGTGCCGCAGCGCTGGCGTAAATATCAGCTAGAAGTCGCCCCGCGTGTGCAGGAAATCCGTATCAGACTGCCTTTGCGTTACAGTGCGTATCTCAGGTTGTCCGATCTGTTCTTTGTGCAGCTGCGTCTGCGCCTCGAAGGGGAGATACCCGGGACCGAAGCATTTTCGGCGCTGAAAGCGCTGCAGTTCAGGCCCGCAGACCGAGACAAGGTGATCGAAGAGCAGATGCAGTTTCTTGCGGCCGAATACCTGCTGGAACTGAACCCTGACGAAAAGAACCTCGAACGCCTAAAGAACAACCTGCGCACGTTCTTTGCGAACAATAACCTGCCGGCGATGCAGCAAAGACTCGACCGGCAGATGCGTAGCTCGTGGTATAAGTTAAAGAGCATCGAACTGCGCGATATCTACGTTCCCGATACGCAGATCTACGATGCGCAGACACGCAATCTCGATCAGGTGGCGGCGGCAGACCGCCGCGCCCTTCTGGCGCAGATCGAAAAGGAAGCAGATCTCGCGATCGAGCGCAAGCGCAATCTCGAAGATCTCTCGAAAGCGGAGAAAATGGCCGCGCTGATCTCGGACCATCCCGATATACTCGAATATTATAAGATAGAAAAGATTGCGCCGCGCGCGGGCAACGTGATTCTCGATGCTGCGTCGCGTTCTGCGCGCCGCGGTGACATCGTCATAAATCCTGCGCAGGAAAAAAAATCGACAAGAGGAAAAGATGGCAAAGCTGAAAACAACAACGAAGGCGGCGAAATCGGGCGAACAGAAACCGAGCGCTAAGACGCCGGCTCTCAAACCGATCAAAGCCACGAAAGAATTTGCGCATAACGGCAAACCGTTCGTCCTGATTATGGCGGGCGGCTCCGGCACGCGGTTGTGGCCGATCAGCCGTGTGGAAAGGCCGAAACAGCTGATACACATCACGGGCAAGAAGACGCTGATCGAAGAGGCTGTGGAGCGGGCAAAGCTGCTCACCACGCCCGACCGCATCTACATCGGCACAAACAAAGATCTCGCGGCCAAGATCCAGAAGATTGTGAAGCTCGACAAAAAGCAGTACCTGCTCGAACCCGCTGCGCGCAATACCGCGCCGATCATCGCCTATTTCGCTTCGCACCTCAAGCAGCACGGCGCTGACGATGCTGCGGGTCTCGTGGTGCTCGCGGCCGACCACCATATCAGCCCGGCGGAAAAATGGGTCGAAACCGTGAAACTCGCGCTGACGCGCGCGGGTGAAAGAATCTGGTGCATCGGCATCAAGCCGACGCGCGCGGAGACGGGTTACGGCTATATCGAAGCGGGTATTGAAATCGCGCCGCGCATGAGCGCGATTTCAAGTTTTCGCGAAAAACCCGATTACCAGACAGCGAGTCACTACCTGACTACTGAACGCCACTTCTGGAATTCGGGGATGTTCATTTTTTCTCTGGGCCGCATCCGCGAAGATTTTCGCATCTACCAGAGCGAAATGCTGAAGCAGGCCGACCAATGCGCGCAGAATCCGGCGAATCTCGCGAAGATATTTCCGAAAATGCACAATATTTCCGTAGACTACGCCATCATGGAAAAAACCAAAAAGGTGGGCCTGATTCAGGCGGATTTCGCCTGGGACGACGTCGGCTCTTTTGATGCGCTCGGGCGTATTTACCCGGTCGATGATTCGGGTAACTACGTGATCAGCGGCAAAGTGATCAGCCACCGCGCGAAGGGTAATATCGTGCGCACTGGTATAACGATTGCGCTTTTGGGCCTCGAGAACTGCGTGCTCATCGAGGATAATGGCGTGCTGCTCATAGCCAAGCGCGAGGCTTTGGGCGATATCAAAGAGCTACGCGAAAAAGCCGGCAAAGAACTGCATTAAGTTTACCGCCCTGCGGGAAAGGCGTTATTGTTTAGCGTCCATCAGTTTGCGGATTTTGCGGTAAGCGAGATTGAGTTTTTCGAAAATTGTCGAGCGCGCGAGGCCGGTGGCTTCGACCATTTCTTCGATCTTTTTCTTCTCAAAAAAACGCAATTCAATTAACAACGCGAGATCGGGCGGTAATTTGCGCAGCGCTTTGAGCATTTGCTCGATTTCAGCGCGCCCGAGACTCGTCTGTTCGGGGTTTTCTGTGCCCGATACCTGCAGGTCAAAAAAATCGCTCTGCGGTGAGAGCTGCACCTCGCGCCGGCGTTTTTTGAGAAATCGTTCCGCTGTGCGAAACAGAATGGTGGTTGCCCATGACATAAACGGCCGTTCGGGATTATAGCGGGGCAGCGCGGAATAGCATTCGAGCCAGAAATCCTGCGCGATCTCTTCGGCGCTCGCCAGGTCAACCGGGTAGCGCAGCGCGATCAGGCGGATGAAACCGCGCTGGTGGCGTTCGATGAGTATCGAATAAATCCGCTGCGCGCCGGTATCTTCGCCGGTGAGCTGATTCGCGAGTTCCGCGCGTTTGAGTTCACGGATGAGATCCTCATCTTTGAGGTCATGCATAGGCAACCCGGCCCGGCGAGTATAAATACCGGAACCGGGGCGGCGGTGTCATTTGCAGAATTGAACCCGCAAATAGTTTTGGAAACCTCACGTTGCACATTACTCTTCGGGGTGTACCCCTACTTTTACGTCAAAGTGCACGGATGCACCGGGGCTCGCGCCAGCACGAGGCTGAAAAGCGCGAGCACAACAAATTTGGTTTCCGGTTTTCATACATTGGTTCAAATCTTTTAATAAAGCCCGAACGCCCCAGAAACCGGCACGCCGGATTGGCGTCTGCCACCACGTTTGCAACCAAAAAAGAAATTGCACCAGCGACGGGGTACGCCCAAACCGACCCCTACATGGTGCGA
>CAYHJO010000219.1:0-7296 GCA_964356715.1 uncultured Turneriella sp.
GGCGCGCGTCGCCAGCGAGCGCATATACACCCGCTCGCGCGCGAGCGAATTCATCAGTTCGGAAGTCGTGACAAGTTTTTCCACGCGGCGGTAAACGAGGCGGTGCAGAAGATCTTTCTTGCGCGCAAAGCCCATGTAAAGGCTGAAAATGTGACGGAATCTTTTACTGCCGCCGCGCGGCCGGGGTCGGCCCCCAGGCGTCGATGCCTTGCGGAAGAAAAACGCCAGCGCAACCAGAATCATGTCGTCGCGCTGGTGGCTGTGCCACAGAGTGACTCCATGCCGCCGATCTACTGAGCGCAGAAATACCATGCGGCGCAGGCTGTAGCGCGAACCCGGGGCAATGAATTCACAGGGAATACCCAGCGCTTTGAGTTCGGCGACCATGAAGGCGTTCTTGTCGCAGACGACGACCTGCTTAACGCCCGCGCTATGCAACTTCACAACCAGCTCGCGCACGTAGAGCTCGAGTCCGCCGCGCGAGACGGAGGTCATGAGGTGGGCGATCATTTGCGTAATCCGGGAGCGTCTTTTTCAGCGGTTTCCGTTGACGCACCGGCCTTCTCTACCAGCTCAAAATACTCCAGGCGTGTGAACGCCGCGGGATGAGGCTGTCGCGTATGGTATGGCAGGCCCGCCACAGGAGCTTGCCCTGAGCTTGCCGGGCGTTCCTGCCAACCCGAACGTGGCTTGTAGGTATCCGCGAAAAAAGCGAAGACGCTGAACGCACCATCGGTATTGCGCGCTTTCAGTTTACGCATTTCCTTGAACAGGTAAGGCAGCTTGAACACCTGGCCGTCTTTGAGTTCGATGCGCACGTTGGCCGGTTCGAATTCATAGACCTCACCCTCTTTCGCAGAAGAAATTTTGCGTGCGCGGTAGTTCTCGATTAAGAGCTCGCGAATGTCTTCGACGCGAATCGTCTGCTGGTACTGCAGCTGGCCTTTTTTGTGCGTGAACGAATAAATCGCCGGCATCTGCGCTTCGGCCATCAGCATCGATTTATCCCCAAGGTGTATTTTCAACCGCACCTGCGATTGCGGCACATTCTCTGCCTTGCGCTGTTTGCGATGGGTATTTCCCCGCGCCGGGATTTCGGATTGTGGTGTGGCCACCGTCGGCTCCTGCGGGGGCGACGGGTAGTTAATAGCGGCGAGGGGGATAAAGAGCGTACTCAGAAAAACTGCCGTACAGTAGAGACGCATTACTATGCGTCTCTACTGTTAAAAAATACGCCGCGACAAGCGTTTTCGTGGCATGCAAAAGTGTGTTGACGCAGCCCCGGTGCGTGCAATTCCCGATTATGGATAACCTGCAACGCTGCGTGCGTTTTGCAATGACCACGGTGCCAGCGTTGGTGCTGTGGGCGCATTGCAGCTCGTTCCCCAAAAAAGGCGAGATCCCCGTGACCATGTCGCAGGTGCGCGAGGGCACACCGGTCTATCCCTCCGCGCCGCAAGTAGCGCCGGCGCCCGCAAAGCGCGCGCTGCCCGCTGAAAGCCAGAGCGAAATGGAAGTTGCCGTACCCGGCGGCCTCAATTACCGGGGGCAGCCGGGCCTGAACGGCAAAATTCTCGGCGCCATACCGTACCGCAGTAAGGTGACAGTACTCGATCGCTCGACACCCGAAGATATCCGCGGCGTGACGGGCAAATGGTATAAGATCAGTTATCGCGGCGAGACCGGTTATGTGAACAGCAAATACCTGCGCGCGGCGGGCGATTCACGCGTTATCCACGCCCGGCAATCGCCGGCGCGCAAAAAACGTACAAAAAAAACACCCGAAGCAATCACGAATATTAAGCGCTGATCGGCGCCGATCAGGCATTGAGGCGGTTCAACTGCTCACCCAGCCGTTTCAGGTCTTCGAGCAGCTCTGTAGGCACTGGCTTCAGCGCATGCCCCAGCGTATTCGCGTCATCGATCAGATCGAGAATCAGCTTTTTGTTGGCAAAGCGCTTTGAGGTCGGCCAGCGCATGAATTCATTCTTGAATTCCGCGGCTTTGGAATCGACCATGGCGACAATTTTGTTGAGCGCCGCAACCTGTTCTGATGACATGGAGCAAGGTACAGGCAGGCTTGTCGCTGCGTCAAGATATAGTCAGGCGCACCGCCGGCAGAAATAAAGCTACGTTACCCGCAGGGGTTTCGCCGAAAATGGCTTATATGACAACATCTCTCCTGCGCTCATTGCCGGCAATCGCTGTATGGGCATTCCTGCTCGTTTCAGCCTGCAAATCCGCGCCGAAAAAAGAACCCGTCGTGGCACCGCCACCGGTCGTCGCCGAAGTACCCAAAGTCGAAGAACCGGTGGTCAACGAGCGCGCAATGCCCGAAGTGCGCGAAGAAGACATGGAAGTTGCCGTACGCGGCTCACTGACACTGCGCAGCGCTCCCCGCCGCACGAGCCGTGCACTCGGCTTCATACCCTACGGTGCGAAAGTCACCGTGATCGACCGCTCGGGTACAGATGCCGAATTCGAGCGCGAAGAGAATTCGGACGAGAGCCTGTCGCACAGCCACGACCATGGCCGAACGAAAAAGAAATCTGCGAAAAAGAAATGGTACAAAGTGCGTTACGAAGACGAAACGGGTTATGTCTCGGCAAAATATCTGCGCGAGCCGGGCGAAGAACGCGTCTACACGGTAAAGAAGCGCAAGTCGCGCAAACGCCGCAGGGCCGCGCAGCGCGCCAGCGCAGTCAGCAAAGCAGACGATAGCGCAATGCCGCGGGAAAAAGGGAAGAAGCCCTAGCAGTTTCCTTTCTGGAAACTGCTTAGGTCATCCTAATCGCAGCGTCGAGGCGAATCACTTCGCCGTTCAGATACGTATTTTCAATAATGTGCTGCACGAGATGCGCAAACTCGCCCGGTCTGCCCATGCGGTTCGGAAACGGGATCGTTTCAACGAGTTCTTCTGATGCCTTGCCCGGCAGGCGTGCTACCATCGGCGTCTCGAACGCACCCGGCGCGATCGCCATCACGCGAAAACCGTACTGCGCCATTTCGCGCGCGAGCGGCAGCGTCATGCTGGCAACGCCGCCTTTCGACGCGGAATACGGTGCCTGACCGACTTTGCCGTCATAAGCCGCAACTGACGCGGTGTTGATAAAGACGCCGCGCTCGCCGTCGGCGTTGGGTTCCTGTTTGCTCATCGGCGTCGACGCGATGCTGATGACGTTGTATGTGCCCATCAGGTTGATTTCCATAATCTGCCGCGCGGCTTCGAGCGCACCGAATTTCTTTTTCGACACGGTCTTTACGACGTTGCCGATTCCGGCGCAGTTTATCACGCCATGCAGGCCGCCGAATTTACTGAAAGCGAGATCGACTGCCGCCTGCACTGCGTCGGCATTCGTCACGCTGGTTTTTATGAATTCGACATCGTTCGCTTCGACTGCGCTCAGCGAACGCTCACCCGCTCCCTGAGCGAAGTCGAAGGACGCGGGCTCGCGCAAATCGGCGATGACAACATTGCCGCCCAGCGAAGCGAGCCGTTTCACGGTCGCGAGTCCCAAACCGGAGCTGCCGCCGGTTACAAGAAATGCACTGCCCTTTATATTCATAGTCTCAGATTTCATTTACGATGATCACAGTACCGCGGCAAGCCGCAAAACAGGGTTCATTTAATCTCCTTATAGATGTGCTCGCCTTCCATCGGAAAAACGGCTACCTGCGGGCACTGTGCATAGAGCCGCGTCTTCTTCAGCGACTGTATCAGTTGCGGCGAAAATGAATCGTAAGAGATATATATCCCCCGCAGAGACGGCCATGCATTGTCAAAAAGCAACTGCAGCCCCTCGTCGCGCAGCTGTGAATTGTGCAGGCTGAGATAGCGAAGCGTCGTGCGCGAGGGCGACTTGAGCAGCGCGGCAATGCCGGCCGGGGCGATAGTGTGGTAATGGTTCTCCAGTTCTTCAAGGCCGCCAAAAAAGGGGGATTGAATCAGTTTTACGAAAGTGGGCCCGTCGATTTCGGGCACGCCGTTTGACAGGCAGCAATCTTCGAGCTTCAGCTTTTTTAAGCGCCGCGGCTGGTACTTTCCCGCCAGCAAAATCTCGCACTCGGGCGAACCGAGCACCACATTCAGAAGCTGTAGCTCTTCGAGGTTGCTCAGTACGGGATTATCCGCCAGCGCCTGAAAACCCAATCGGCCCGGGTCGCACGACTGCAGAGAAAGACGGCGGATTGCGGAATGCGAGAGCATATCGAACCAACGCGTAAATGCAGTCTTATCGTCGCTGCGCAACCACTCAAAACGCAGCGTGTGCCAGTGTTTCCACAATTCGATTCCGGCAAAGAGTTCGCGGTGGGCTTCATTTTCTGCATCGATCCACCTGAGCGTTGCGCCTGACGCATTACGGAAATAATCCTGCGTGAAAACCTGCTTAAGATCGTCGGCGGCCTGGTTGCGTAAACCGTCAAAATACCAATGCCTTATCTGCGCGCGGGCGGCAAAATGCAGCCACGGCGCGATACCGTTGTCAAAACTGTACGCGGCGTAGCGCGCAAAACGGAACAGAGGACCGGGCGCAGGCAGAAAGCGTTCAAATTTCCATTCGGGACCTTCGCGCGAATCGCCCGGCAGTTCGGTCATCTCGCAATAGGCTTCTGTACTCACATACCTGACTTCATCGGGAAAAAGTTCTGCCACTGCGTCGAGTTCGGCAGCATCGGCGGTCATTTCAGCTTCCGCGAGCGCCTCGACGTGAACGAGAAAAATACGCCAGACTTCAGCCGGTTTCGCACCCGAAGCCAGCTGCCGACGAATGGTTTCGCCGCACTCTGAGGTCGTCATTTGCTATGTTCTGTTCGATAAATAGATCTGCGAGCCGGAAAAAGCCCGTAAATACGACACGGCGTTGCGCACAAGGCTGTTTTTTTGGCCCCGGTGAACTAATGTACACCATATAGTTCATAGCAGACTAACATGCCACCGAATAACTATAGCATCCCCGAGGCGATCCACCGCGCAGCAGAGCAGGTAATCGAGAAAGACAACAAACTCGTGATCCGCGCTTACGGCGTCATACACTCCACCGAAGATTTTATGCGCGCATTTATCCGCAAGGTGATGGATAAGTTCAATCGTATCGATCTCGCGCCCGCCGTCGAAATTGTCGTCAAAGAGCTGGTGATGAACGCCGCGAAGGCCAATTTTAAAAAAATATACTTTGCCGAACACAACCTTGAACTCGATAATCCCGACCATTTCGTGAGCGGCATGGCCGGCTTTCGCGACTCCATGGATGAAAATATTTTTGTCGATTACGGCAAGAAAGCGCGCGAAGCGCGGCTGATGGTCGAAACCTCGTTCGATTTCGACAAAGACCGCGTGATCGTGCACGTGAAGAACAACGTGCCGATGGCCGCGCACGAAGAAAAACGCGCGCGCGAAAAGCTCAAACAGGGCCTTGAATGCAGCGACATGGCCGAATTCATGATGGAACACATGGATGAAACCGAAGGTGCGGGAGCGGGACTTGCGCTGTGCATTACGACAATGCGTTCGGCAGAACTCGATCCGCGCCTGCTGACAATCTCGACAGACTTTGAAACCGAGACTGTCGCCCGCGTTGAAATTCCGTTACATGCGGGATATCCACCTTCGCGCCAGCGCTGGCAGGCCGCGCTGGCTGGCTGAGTCATCGTGGTCAGTTCGCAGCGCATACGTGAACTAATGTTTACGCTGTGTATCGCCCGCGGAGGTTGAAGCCGACGAGTACAGCGGCGGATATTATGTCGCATCGTCAGGGAAACATAAATGCTGACCACCGTGCCTGAACCGTTGTGTGACACCGCTGAAATTATACGCGAAGATTCGCGCGTCACCGTACGCGCACACGATGCCGGTCACATGCTCGAAGATTTTATTCGCAGCTTCGTGCGCGAACTCAGCGACAGGTACGGTCGCCGCGACATGGCTCCGGCGCTCGAAATCATACTCAAAGAACTTGTCACTAATGCCGCGAAGGCAAATTTCAAGAAGATTTTTTTCGCTGAAAACGGCTTGTTGCTGGAAAACCCCGAACATTACGGAGAGGGAATTCTCCGCTTCCGGGAAATATTTTCGCACGAAATGTTTGCGCAGTACGCTCTCAAGGCGCGTGACGCGCGTCTTGAGATTATTATTATCTTCGATTTTAACGCCGACCGCTTCTTGTTCGAAATACACAACAATGTGCCGATGTCGAGCGCCGAAGAGCGCCGCGTGCGCGAAAAACTCAGGCTCGCGATGAGTTGCGGCAACGCCGGCGAATTCATCATGGAGCACGTCGACGAAACCGAAGGCGCTGGGCTCGGCCTCATGCTCTGCATTGCCGCGCTGCGTTCGATTTCAGTGAATCCCCGCTATTTTTCCGTCGCTACCGATCTCGAAAGCCGCACCGTTGCGCGCATCGAGGTGCCGCTGCATGACAACTATGAACCCGAACGCGCCAGGTGGCAGCCGGGTTGAACTGACGTTACGCCTGTTTTTTGAAAATAAACATGCCGGCGATCAGGCCGCTGAGCCCAGCTAAAGACAAAATCACCGGCGACATGACATATACGCCAAAGAAATCACGAATGAGCGTAACGCTGAGCGTTTTTACCACCTCAGGCGCAACACCCTTATAGCGCGAAAACATCTTCGTTGCGAGCGACTCAGAACCCAAATAGGGTATAAACAGCATCATACCCGCAAACAGCAGAGTGATGCCGAGCGCCAAAGAAATCTGTTTTTTGTCGCGCAGCACGAATACGATCAGCGCAATAAAAAAAAGGCTGAAGCCAAAAGCCGTGTGGTAATAGGCATAGAACTTGCCGGTCACATCGCGCAGATGCCCAAGATCGGCGGTTGACAGGTGCAAAACCTTAACGAAATCCAGTTCGCCGGGTATTTTTTCCAGCAGCACTTTCGCCGCCGATTCTACCACGGATGCCGGCAGATATTTCATGGTTTCATTGCTGCGAATGATGCCAGCCGCGCGCTTCACCAAAGTGTCATCTTGCCTGAGCGCGTTCAGATCGATGCGCAGACTGGGCACATTCTTTTTGCCCTTGAGGAAATTAAAAAACGGATCGAGCATTGACCTGGCCTGTTTTTTGATTTCTGGTTCGATGAGAGCCATACCCGCTTGCGAGAGCAGCGACGCTTCGGCGGCAGAAAACTTTTCTTTTTGTACGGCTTCGGCAGAGGCTGCGACACCCGTCAGGTTCTGCCGCGTCAGCCAGCTGCTGACAAATTCAGTGTTACCGACGCTGCGATCCAGGGCAAAAAAAACTCCGGTCGCGGACGCAGCAAACCACAGGCCG
>CAYHJO010000220.1:0-4296 GCA_964356715.1 uncultured Turneriella sp.
TCCAACGTCGATAAATCGCGTTTAGGACCGAGCACCAGCACCAGATCGGCCTGCGGCATCTTCGCCGGGTAGCCCTCGGATGGTGAAAGCTGCTTAATATGGTGCCTCAAAGCGCGCAGATTCTCATCGAACAATTCGATAGTGTCGTCTTTAAAGTTTCCCGACACGGACTTTTCGTCGTGGCCCTGCGAGTACCAGATATTCCGGCGCTTTCCGCTGATCTGCAGTATATTGGTTATGAGTTCGCGCTCCAGCCGCTTGATGCCGTCTTCATCGACGATTTCAAACTTGGTGGATTTGCTTCTTTTCTTAGCATCAGGCTCAGCGGCATCTTCGGTTTCAACGAGGATCGTGCCGATGCGGTCGATTTTTTTCTCATCGGCGAGATTTTTCTCACGCAATGGATCGATGAAGGTGTAAGAGATTCTCCGGTTTGCCGAGACGGCGTCGCGCAACAGCAGATCCGTGTCGCGGTATAGTTCGTTGAAGAAATTGGCCGCGTAAAATACAGAAATGCGCACATCACCATCAATGCCTTTCAGTAGCTCGCGACTTTCTGGCGAAAGTGAAAACTTTCGCATCAGAGTCATATCGATCGCTGCAGGGCGGATATGCGACCAGTAGTTCAGCGCCACGAGAAAAAGCAGCAATCCACCCAAAGTGAGAATGCCGCCCAACGCCTCGCGCGCCTCGGTGCGTATGGCCGTAGCAACGACCAGCGTGACGCAAACCACGGCAAAGCCGCTGAAATAGAGGATTTGCAGAACCTGCCGCAGGCGCTCTGCAGTACCCTGCTGCGACTCACCCGCAAGCTTTGTCCAGAAATAGTCGGTCTGGATAAAATAACAGAACAGGGAAAAAGCAATCAACCAGTACGCAAGCTGCAGCAGCTTAAAAGTTCCGTCTTTTTTTTCAGCCGGCTTAAACAGCGTGTAGAGAGCCGCGCCGGAAGCGATGTAGATGAGACCGGCGATAAACAATGTAACAAAATAGCCGAAGCTCTTCTGCGAAAACCCTGAGGCCACATAGAGAAGCAAAAGCGCGAACAGCAGGGCCTGCGGCACGAATCCGCGAGCGATGCCTGTCAATTTCTTAAGATCCATAGTTCGATTCCGTCCACCAAAGTCAGCGCCACCTGCGCGCCGAAAGCGAAAGCGACGCCGCGTACAGGTAGAACGTAATTATGCTCAGATAGAACAGCACATGCTTAACCGAAATCACCCCTTTCTCAAAGTCCATGAAATGGACGTAGAAACTAAACTCCCGCATAACACTTCTTAGCGGCTGATCGATAAAGGGGGCCAGTGAACCCAGGAGCAAAAAGAAGATAATATTCGCCCCGGTCATCAAAGCCGCGAGAAGTTGTGTCTTCGTCAGCGAAGAGTAAAAAGTCCCCACGGCAGCGGTGGCGGCGCCAATCAGTAAGACGCCTACAAAACCCGCGACGACATGACCGAAATTCGAGCCGCCGTAGAAAACAACAAGCAGCGGAATGGGCAGAGTGATGACAACCTGGATTACCAAAAAAAGCAGGGCTGAAGTGAATTTGCCGAGTATCAGTTGCCCCTCAGTTATGGGCGAGGTGAACAGCAATTCGATCGTACCCTGCATTTTCTCTTCGGCTATCAACCGCATCGAAATCAGCACGCCGGTGAACATAGTCGCACCCGAGAGCATATAGAAGATTTTCTGCATCGCCATCGATGAGGTTGATTCGTGACGGATATGCGCATAGCCCCACAGGAAGGTGAGACAGAGCGAAATGCTCAGAATGAAGTACGCGAGCGACGACTGGAAGTAACTCTTGAGCTCGCGCTGGCTTATTTGCCAGACGACCGTCAAAGCGTTGCGTTTCACGACACGAGGGTTTTCAGGTTTGCAAACGGGCTCGTCGTTTCGCTCTTATTGCTGCTCTCTTTCTCGAGATACTGGCGCATCTCGATTTTTTCGAGGGCAAACGTCACGTCTCTCAGCGACAGTGAAATCTTGCGGCTTTCCGGATCAATGCTTTTGATCACGGCTTTCACCGGCTGGCCTTTTGCAAATACTTTTTTGAAGTTGCCGACCTGCTCTTTTTCCATCGTGGAAAGGTGCGCGAGGCCTTCATAACCTTCGTCAAATTTGATGAAGATACCGAAATCGACAACACCCGACACTGTGCCTTCGATCACTGTGCCGCGCGGATATTTGTCGCGCAGATTCTTATACGGGTTAGGCAGCGTGTGGCGGATAGAGCACTGCACTTTGCGCTCTTCCGAATTGATCTCGATGACCTTAAATTCAATCTCGTCGCCGATTTTGTATTTCTTTTTCGGATCCGGTGCCGGTTCGGTCCAGCCGATGTCTTCTTTTTTAATCAGGCCGTCGATCGAGTCGGTGATCGACACAAAGATACCTGTGTTCGTGAGACCGCGAATCTTGCCCTTCATGGTTTCGCCGACTTTGATCTCAGTACGGATAGTATCCCATGGATTTGCATGCAGCTGGCGCAGGCCCAGCGAGATGCGCTTGTCGTCTTTATTGATACCGATAATTTTGGTTTCGATGTCCTGGCCGACTTTAACCACTTCGCTCGCATGGTTCACTTTGCGTGTCCAGCTCATCTCGGTGACGTGCAGCAACCCTTCGAGCCCCTGGCCGAGTTCAACGAATGCACCATAGTTGGCGACGAATGAAACCTTGCCCTGCACTTTATCGCCCACTTTGAAGCGGGTAAGTACCGTTGACCATGGATCGTCTGTGAGTTGTTTGAGACCGAGTGACAGTCTGTGGTTCTCAGGTTCGATCTCGAGCACGCGTACGGTAACTTCAGCGCCGATTTCGAGTTTTTCTTTCGCCGTATCGGCTTTGCGCTCCCAGGTCATGTTCGAGCGGTGCAGAAAACCTTCGATGCCCTGCACGTTGATAAAGACACCTGAGTTGGTGTGTTTCGTGACAGTGCCTTTCACGCTGTCGTTCAGCTGAATTCTGCTGCCGATGTCTTTCCACACCGTTGCATTCTGCTCGTCCTGGAAGGCTTTGCGCGACACTGTGCCGGTTTTGCGGCGGTCATTGAGATCGAGAATTTTGACGAGGTAGGTCTGTCCTACAATGTTCAGGCGCTTTGCACCGCGGTCGCGTGGACCGAGCAGGCCGACTTCAGTGTGCGGAAGAAACATGAACACACCTTCGACGTTCACCATGTAACCATCGCGCATCGAACGCTTCACCAGACCGTTTACCGGCACTGCTTTTTCATGCGCTTCTTTGACGATTTCCCAGCCGCGGCGCATTTCGAGTTCGCGCTTCGAGAGCTGAACCAGACCGGTTTCACGGTCGTATGATTTCACGAGAGCTTCGACGGTTTCGCCGACTGCCGGCGCGACGTCAAATTCGCGCAGGCCGATGCGGCCTTCGGATTTGCCACCCATATCGACGATGGCAAACTCAGGGGTAATGCTGACAATTTTACCACTGATAATGCCCCCCGATCGTATGTCTGCGACAGCTGTATCTGTCTTAAAAACGTCTGCCATTGAGACGTTGCTGTCTTGAAAGAGCACTTTTCGCGTTGCCATGGGGACCCCTAAACTGCTGCGCACCGGTCGTCGGCCCGGATGACATCCCTGTCAACCGCCGACCCGTTACATCCGTGAATTACGGATGTAGGCGAGCATTAAATCTGCCACTTGCTCCTGAGTGTGAGACGAGGTGTCAATGAAAATGGCCTCAGGGGCCGGTCTCAGTCCCCCGTATTCGCGATTTATGTCGTCGCGGTCGCGATCGATAATCTGCCGCTCAACCTCGTCGAGGGTAATAGTGGGGGATTTTTCACGAAACTCGGCCAGGCGTCTTTGCGCGCGGGTTCTGCTGTTGGCTGTCAGGAAAAATTTGAACTTTGCATGCGTGAATACCTCGGTGCCCATATCGCGGCCATCGGCCACGAGCGAATAGTTAGTCGAGGCATGCGCCAGAACCTCACGTACCCGTTCGCGCAGGTAGCGCGCGTCGGCGACCGGCTTGATCAGCGGGGCAATTTCGGGCGAACGCAACTCATGCGTGAGTTCCTGCCCGTTGACAAACACATGCTGCTTACCGTCGGCCGAAAATTTGAGCTCTAGATGTATCTCACTCATTTTTGCATTTAAGGCAGCATTATTCGTCACCGCCGATGCCCAATCTTCTTTAATACCGAGACGCTGGTATTCCTGAAATCCGGTGTGCGTGAATGCGCGGTACAATGCACCCGAGTCGATCTGGCTATAACCCAGCGCGCGCGCGAGCATATAGGCAACTGTCGACTTGCCCGAACCCTCA
>CAYHJO010000220.1:4306-7268 GCA_964356715.1 uncultured Turneriella sp.
CCCCGGAATTAATTCCGGGGCTAACGAGAACCGATTTCAATTTTTCGTAAAACGACGGGAAGCTGGTCTCAACCCATTCTTTACCGGCAATCTCCAGGCTTGTCCCCGTAGCCCCCGAATTAATTCGGGGGTTACGGGCCTGCGACGCAAGATCAGCTATTTCAAACGACATCACAATGCGGTGATCCATATGTGGCTCAATCTTGCCGGCGAGAGAACGCTGCGGATTGCCTTCGAGCTCCATGCCGTCGTCGTATTCTTTGACTGTGACGCCCACGGCCGCGAGATTCTGCGCCATAATACCGATGCGGTCTGACTCTTTGACACGCAGCTCTTTCGCATCGCGGTAAGAGAATTTCCCCTCGGCAAACACGCCGGCAATCGTCAGCGCGGGAATCTCATCGATCAGCGATGGTATGCTTTCTTTAGGGAGCTCAATCCCCTTCAGTTTTGCATGGCGCACGAGCACGTCACCGCCCTTCTCGCCGCATTCGTCGCGCTGCGGCAGAATTTCGACGAAGGCGCCCATGTCTTTGAGCGCAGAGAGGTAACGGTCACGGTAAGGGTTCAGGAGTATTCCGCGTAACAAAATCTCACTTTCGGGAATCAAGCTCGCGCCGACGGCAAAGAACGCGGCAGAAGACACATCGCCCCAGATTTTGTAATCGCGCGGCTCGACGACTGCGCCGGCCGCGAGCGAAATAATGAAGCCATCCCCCTCTTTCACTTTTTTGACCTCGACACCCGCGTGCCGCAGCATATTCTCGGTGTGGTCGCGCGACGGTATCGGTTCGTGCAGCGTGAGCGCGGCGCGCGAGGCAATTGCCGCCAGCATCACGGCGGATTTCACCTGTGCCGAGCCGAGTGTTTCCGTAAATTCAACATCCTTAATTTTTGTACCATGGATGCGTACCGGCAGGCAGTCGGTATCGCTCAACCATTCAAATTTGGCACCGAGTTTTTCGAGCGGCCCGAGCACGCGCCGCATCGGTCGCTTGCGCAGACTTTCATCGCCGTCTATGACGGCACTAACACCATCGAGACCAGCGATTAACCCCATGATGAGGCGCGCACCTGTACCGGAGTTGCCGCAATCAATGACCGTATTCGGTGATTTGAGCCCTGCGAGCCCCGGCGATTCGACGCGAAAGCTTCTGCCTCCTGAATCGGTGACCTTTGCCCCCAAAGCCTGCATCGCCTTGAGCGTATTCATCGTGTCGCCGGCATCGAGAAAGTTCGAGATGGTCGATGTGCCGCGCGCGAGAGTCGCGAAGATCGCGGCCCGGTGAGAGAGGGATTTATCTCCCGGAAAAGTCAGGGTTCCGCGCATGGGCATGGTTGCGAAACCTATCGTTTAGAGACCGCGTAAAGGAAAAGGGGGCTGCGCGGCAGGTCGTAAATGGCATATTTTCTATTGTCAGCCTATCGTAATTATGATAAAATAAGCGCATGACTCTGATAAAGCCCGTCAGCGATCTGCGAAACCACTTTTCAGAAATTGCCGAGATTTGCGAGCAACAGGACGAACCGGTATTTTTCACCAAGAACGGGGTTGGCAACCTCGCGGTGATGAGCATTCAGGCCTACGACAAGTTAAATGCGAAAATCGAACTGCTGCAGAAACTTGCAGAAGCAGAAACCGAAGCGAGAAACGAACGCACCGCAGGCACGCACAAAGAAGTTTTCTCACGCTTGCGCACAAAACTCGCGAAATAGCCGATGCGCAAAATCGATATCCTGCCGATCGCAGAATCCGATATCGGCGAAATTATCGATTTTATCGCGAAAGAGAAAAACAGCGCCGCGGAGCAGTGGCTCAATAATCTGGAAAAGAACATTTCACTCTTGGCAAATCAGCCCCCGCTCGGTTCAATACCGAAAGACCAGACTATTGCTGCAACGGGCGTCCGTTTTCTCGTCGTCGGCAATTTTCTCATTTTTTACGTGGTCATGCCGAAGAAAATCCAAATTCGGCGAGTACTGCATGCCAAACGGGATTATATGAATCTACTCAAGGGGTAACTCAATGCCACAGACCACCACACGCCGCCACATCACGTCTGAAGAACGCAAAGTCATCTTTGCAGCCTCGCTCGGTACGGTATTCGAATGGTATGACTTTTATCTCTATGGTTCGCTCGCCGGCATTATCAGCAAACAGTTCTTCTCAGGCGTCAACGAAACCACCGCGTTCATCTTTGCGCTGCTGGCTTTCGCCGCGGGTTTTGCCGTGCGCCCGTTTGGTGCGCTCGTGTTCGGCCGCCTCGGCGACCTCGTCGGCCGCAAACATACCTTCCTAATAACGATCGTCATCATGGGCGTCTCGACCGCCGTCGTCGGCATTTTACCCTCGTACGCCTCGATCGGCATCACCGCGCCTATCATTCTGATTTCTCTGCGCCTGCTGCAAGGCTTAGCGCTTGGCGGCGAATACGGTGGTGCCGCCACCTATGTCGCCGAGCACGCCCCGCCGGGGCAACGCGGTTTTTTCACGAGCTTCATACAGACCACCGCGACGCTCGGCCTGTTTCTGTCGCTGCTGGTCATTCTGGGCTGCCGCACAATCTTCAAAGCCGACTTCGACGTGTGGGCGTGGCGCATTCCGTTTTTGCTGTCGATCGTATTGCTCGGTATCTCGGTCTACATTCGCCTTCAACTGCACGAGTCACCGGCGTTCCAGAAAATGAAGGCCGAGGGCAAAGGCTCCAAATCCCCGCTGTCAGATGCCTTTGCGCATTGGGGAAATCTCAAAATAGTGATTGCGGCACTCGTGGGCGCAACCGCGGGACAGGCCGTCGTGTGGTACACGGGGCAATTCTATGCGCTGTTCTTCCTGCAACAGACGCTCAAAATCGACGCCGAAACCGCAAACTACCTGATAGCCGGGGCGCTGCTGATCGGCACCCCATTCTTTGTCCTTTTTGGCGTTCTGTCTGATCGCATCGGGCGCAAACCTGTCATT
>CAYHJO010000221.1:0-7219 GCA_964356715.1 uncultured Turneriella sp.
GCGGGTGACCCCGGCGAGTTTGCTTTCCTGACTTTTCCCGGCTGGAAAGCCGGTATCCTCGGCAGCGTGCCGCCGGGATCGCGCTGGCAAAACAAACTGCCCGCGCGCGTGGCGCTCGAACTGCCCTTCCACAGGCCGGTGCTCTCGGCAGAGAAAGTGCAATGCCCGGTGTTGATTCAATATGGCAAACGTGACGAGGGTATTCCCATCTCGTCGATTCTTGACACTGCTAAGAAGTTGCGCTCAGTCGAAGTCGAAGAATATGCGATGGGCCACATTCAGCCGTTCAAAGAACCGTGGTTCTCCAAAATCACCGACCGTCAGGTAAAATTTTTCACTGCGCGGCTCGCAGTAAAATAAGCTCATTTCGACGCCGGCGTAGCAGCGGCAGAGACAACCGGCGGCGCGGGCTGTTTCAGAATTTTTTTCACAGCCTTGTCAATGTAAGGAGCCAGCGTGACGCCGAACGCGTCAGTTATGTGGTGGTTGTCGCGGTAAACAAGAATGTTGCCGATCACTGCACGGCAGTTCTCTTTGTCGCAGAAATAATCGCTCAGATCGATGATTGGCACGTTCTGCATCTGCTGCGAAGTCGTGACCATCAGATCGACCAAATCTTCGAGCGATTTTTTCCGCGGGTTGTCGCAGTCGGCAGGCGATTTGCTGTGCTGGTAAACGCATGAAGGCGGCGACATCCAACCGAGTTTTCCGCCGCGCATCAGCGGATTATCGCGTATCACCGCGACGCGAATGCCCAGGTCGAGGTATTTCTGCCAGTATTGTTTATAGCCCTGAATCTGGCGTTCTTTCGGGGGCAATTGCTGGTAGACACCCGCGCGCGCAGTCGTCGTAATCAGCAGATCGGGTTTCATCGCAGCGATGATCTTATACGATTCCTTTTTCCAGTGCTCGCATTCGCCGCGCTGGTAGCCTTCCCAGTAAACCGGAAAATCCCCAAACGGGCAGGCGGGTTTGCTTAGCACCACGAGGCGCCAGTCGTGCAGCTTGGCGACTTTTTCCAGCGCGGTGCCGTATTGCATTGCGTGCGAATCGCCGGTCAGCACAATCTTGACCGTGCCGTTGCGGTTGCCGAATTCGCAGGGTTTGACGGCAAAGCTGCCGGTTTTGCCCATGCAATACGCGTAAGCGCCGAGATCATATTCCGCGACGACCGGGTTGGGTTTGACCGGCAGTCCGGCAGGTACTGCAGCTGGCTCCAGCGCATCCATCGCTGCCGCGCCAGGGTATTCGGATTTTGGGTAAATTGTGGCTTTTTCTTT
Organism: uncultured Turneriella sp.; assembly: GCA_964356715.1. Lineage (GTDB taxonomy): Bacteria > Spirochaetota > Leptospiria > Turneriellales > Turneriellaceae > Turneriella. Next base: position 1,281 of record CAYHJO010000221.1, read on the forward strand.
TGCCTTCAGCTCGGCCGCAATGCGCTCTTCTTTGATCCATATATTGGCCGAAACACCCGCCCCGGCGGCGATTAACAACAGTGCGGTCGTGAGCGAACCCGTCACAAAAAGGCGGCGCTTGTTGCTCTTCAGACCAAAGGCGAGAAAGCCGGAACGAAAAGGGTCTTCGACGAGATATTTTGTCAGTACCGACAGCGCTAAGGTGAGCACAATAAGCGCACCGTTGAATTTCCATGCGGGCCAGCCGGCAAGCTCCGGCACCTGTTTTGCCACGACAATGACAGGCCAATGCCAAAGGTAAATGGCGTAAGAGATATCGCCGATGAAACGCAGCGGCTGCATGCCGAGCAGCGTAGCGGCAGCGAAGCGCGTCTGGTTGCCGAGAATCAAAAATGCCGTGCCCATGGTCGGCAGAATGGCAATCCACCCGGGAAACGCGAAGCCCTCGCGCACGGTGAATGCCGCCGACAAAAGCATAGCGAGGCCTGCCCAGCTGAGGGCGATACGAAACGCAGAATTGAGCTTTAACCATGGCCAGAGTATCGCCAGCGTCGAACCGATCGCGAGTTCCCACGCACGCGTCGTCGTGGTGAAATAGCCCTGCGGTGTGCCGTGCAGAATATAGGCAGACCAGAGGAACGAAACCGCAAGAATACCGGCCGAGTAAATCAGAATAAACGGACGGAATTTATGGCCCGCCTTACGCGTGAACCACGCAGCTGCGAAGACGATGAGCGGCCAGGTAAAATAGAACTGCTCTTCGATAGACAGCGACCAGTAATGCTGCACCACCGTCGGACTTGCCTCTCGCGCGAGATAATCTACCGATTGCGCGACCAGCATCCAGTTTTGCGCATAGAGTGCCGAAGCGAATACTTGTTTGGCGGTATTGATCCATTCGGTTTCGGGTAACCAGCGCAGTGTAGCGTAGAGCGATGCCAGCAGAACCAACGTGGCAGCCGGCAGAAGTCTTCTGAGGCGGCGCGACCAGAAATCCGCGAGGTCGAGTCGCCCGGTCTTGTCAACTTCTGCGAGCAGCAGGCTCGTGATAAGAAACCCTGAAATAACGAAAAAAGCATCTACGCCGATAAATCCGCCGCGGATACCTTCGGGGAACAGGTGAAAGAGAAAGACCAGAATGACCGCAATTGCCCGCAGTCCCTGCAAATCGGCACGGTAATGGATATGTCGGGACAGCAATTCAGCCATTGTGAAACCTCAGCGCCGGTGAGGTTTCGAGAACAGGCTCAACGTGTCATTATTTTTCGGCAGCAGTGAGCGTTGAGCCGGCGTGCTTAGTTGGTGATTTCTGTGTCCAGTTTCGATTCGACGTACGCCGAAACAATGCGCGGCAGTTCTTTCTTGAGCCGCTCAGCCATCATGCGCTTGCCTTCGTCAGCCGGATGAATCCCATCGGGAAGGAGTCTCTTGAAATCCTTTTTGCTGCGTGCGAAATCGCTGGCGAAATCGATTGTCAGCATGCCGGAATTCTGCAGCTTTTTTCGCAGCGTCTGCAGTTTGTCTTCTGTCTGGCCACCGCGCGGAAGCGGAATTGGCAGACCAATCACGGGAATTATTTTGCGGCGCCTGAGCTCGCCCGCCATCTGCTCTATCATATTCATCATTTCTTCCGGGGTATTGCCAAAGAACACATCGTTTGTACCGCCCATGATGATGCAGATTTCCGGTTTTTCCCGGATGACATCGTTTTCAAGGCGGTAGTACATTTCTTCGAGAGTCTCGCCGCTGACGCCGCGGTTCACAATCTGGATGCCGGTTTCTATGCTTACCAGGTTCGTCCACGAGCGGCCATTCGGGTAACCCCAGGTTATCGAATCACCCAGCGCCACAATTTTCAGCTTCGTCCAATCCATGGTCTCCACTGCGCGCGTGAGTTGCAGCGGCGTAAACATAGGAAACAGACATAGGGACAGTACGGTCAAACGGAAACGGCGGTATTTTCGCGGTTTTTTCTGCATAGTGTGTACCCTCATTTTATCGGTATTTTCGGTCGATACGGAGAATAGTTTTAAGTTCCGACACGGACTCATCCCGTCAACCCTTTGTTGCGCGCTGCACTAAGTGTGTTTACGCAGATTTTTTGGTTTTTGTCGTCTCTTAAGTTATTATTGTGTTGTCACCCTGTCTGAATTACAGTTTTGTTCCAGCATACCGCGCGGTAGAGCAGTTGGTAGCTCGTTGGGCTCATAACCCAAAGGTCGCAGGTTCAAGTCCTGCCCGCGCTAAATGATTTGTTAAATAGGGGCCGTTGGCCCCTATTTAACAATGATAAGGCGACGTAGCTCAGCTGGTTAGAGCGATGGAATCATAATCCACAGGTCCGGGGTTCGAATCCCTGCGTCGCTAAATTCAGAATTCGCTATGCCGGTGTGCACGCGACACAGGTATAGTCGGTTCACAAGTTCTCAATGCAAAACTCCTCGCCACGCTTTGAAAGATTTAAGCTCGCACTCGGTATTAGTCTGCGCTATTCGCGGGGCAAGCGCAGGTATTTCCTGAGCATGAATGCGTTTCTCGCATTTGTCGGCGTTTTTGTCGGCACGAGTCTGCTCGTCGTCGTGATGTCGATTTTCGGCGGCTTTCAGGCACAGCTCAAAAAGAGTATTTTCCAGTTTGACCCGCACATGATGCTGACGGTCGATCGCATTACCGGCGGTGAAAAAATCGCCGGCTGGGAAAAATGGAAGGAGCGTCTGGCGACCGATCTCGCTGCAGACATCGAATCCGTTGAAGGCAACATACAGTCGCCGGCCATTTTCCGCCGCAGAAAGTTTCTGGACCATGTTTTTGTCAGGGGTATGGATTTCAAACGGAACGCGGCAGACAAATCGTATGCCATCCCGGATTCTTTTCCTGAAATCGTGGAACCCGTTGCAGCGCGGAAGATACCCGAGGGCGACTACGCCATCATCGGCCGCGAGATGGCACTCAATCTTGGCCTCAGCGTGGGTGATTCGATCGAGCTGATCGTTCCCCGCGGGCAGTTCAATTTGCAGACGGGTGTGACGCCCTCCATACGCACATTCAGGATTGCTGCGCTGTTCAAAACGGGCCATTACAACTACGACACGAAAGTGATTGTCCTCGCGCTGCCGACTGCGCAGAACCTATACGCGCTGCCCGATGCAGTACAGCAGCTCGTCATCCGCGTCAAAGATACCGATGCGCTGTCGAAAATTCGCAGAAAAGTCGCGCGTGCCTGGCCATATACGATCCGTACGATTGAAGACGAACAACGTAACTTTTTTGCTGCGCTGCGCCTGGAAAAGACGATCATGGTTGTGATTGTTTTCCTCTTTATCATCGCCGCAATGGTGGGGATTGTCATCGCGACGTTTAACATCGTGCGCGCACACAGGCGTGATATCGGTATCATGAAATCACTGGGATTTTCGCGCCGCAATATCCTCATGATTTTTGCCGTGACCGGCATGGCGATGGGCGTGCTGGGCTCGATTTCGGGAATTCTCGCCGGTGTGGGTCTCGCAAATAATCTCGAATCGGTTTTGCATGGCATTGAAGCAATTATCAATCCGATCGGTAAGTATTACGCAGAACACATTAGCCACAGCATGTGGACGGATGTGCGTCTTATACCGCGCGACGTGTATTATTTTGATCATCTTCCAATCGACATAGACTGGAAACTGCTGCGTATTCTCGGCTATGTTTCGGTGGCATTATCTGTTTTTGCCTCGATTATTCCCGCTCGTAAGGCTGCGCGTCTCGAACCCATCGATATCATCCGTAAGGCAGAAGTGTAAATGGCAATTCTCGAAGTCAGCGATCTGCACAAGACCTACCGCGACGGCGAGATCAGGGCAGAAGTGCTGAAGGGGATTTCTTTCAGTGTGGAGCCTGCTGAATTTGTGGCGATTCAGGGCTCGTCGGGTGCCGGCAAGAGCACGCTGCTGAATCTTTTGGGTGCGCTCGATCGCCCGGATTCAGGCAGAATTCTGATCGATGGACTCGAACTGACCGCCGAAATAACAAATGCCAAACTGGATATTTTTCGGCGCGACAAAGTCGGTTTTATTTTTCAGAATCATTACCTGATGCAGGAATTTACGGTGCTGGAAAATGTCATGATGCCGCTGCGTGCACAGGGTGTGAACAAAGTCGATTCGCGGCTGCGCGCAGAAAATATCCTGCAGCGCATCGGCCTCGGTCACCGCATGGAGCATTTTCCCTCGCAGATTTCCGGTGGCGAAAGCCAGCGCGTTGCAGTGGCGAGGGCGGTGGTCAAAAGCCCGCCGCTCATTCTCGCCGACGAGCCCACCGGCAATCTCGACAGCGAAAACCGCCAGCGTTTTATCGACGTACTGAATACGTTGCAGGCTGAAGATAAATTAACGGTAATAGTCGTGACTCACGAAGCCGAGCTGGCGATGGCAGCCTCGCGCCGGCTCATGATGCGCGACGGCAAGATCGTTCTACCAGCGTGAGGCTGAGCTTTCAGCCCCCTGAAGGCTTCTGCAGACGGTAAAGTTTAAGCGCAAAAAATCCACAGACAATCAGAAAAAAAACGAACAGCGGCACATTGCCCAGCCAGGCAAACACCGTCTGGTGGCGTGGCATCGCCGGCACCGCGTAGAGCTGGTTCACCCGTTCGAACAGTTTGGTCTTTCCTGACACGGCACCTGTTGAAGCCGTATACGCGCTGATACCCGAATTTGTTGAGCGCAGAATCGGCAGCCTGAGTTCTATTGCCCGCATCGTGCCGAGCGTCATGTGCTGCAGACTCTCATACGAATCGCCAAACCACGCATCGTTTGTGATATTAATGATAAACTGTGCTTCATGGTTTGTGCGCGCATCGAATGGGCGCGCGTAATCGGGCAATATGACCTCGTAACAGATCAGTGGCATTGCCCTCACCAGACCCTGCCGGGTTTGAATATTGAATAACGAAAAGCGTTCGCCGTGGCTGAAATCCGATACTGCCGGGAACAGCGACTTTAAAGAGGGAAATTTTTCGCCCAACGGCATAAACTCCCCGAACGGCAGTAAGAAATTCTTCTGGTAATTGTTGAGCGGTGCACCCTGCTGGTCGAGATGCCACATATTCGAATAGTCGCGGTTACGCGGCCTTTCGTGCAGAATATCGTTGATGATGATAGGGATTTGTGTACTCTTTTGCAGATCGCCGATCGCCGCTTTGAGGGGGTCGGAGCGCTCGAACTCCATTGCCGGTATCGAGCTTTCAGGCCAGACGATGAGATCGGGTCTTTGGCCGGCGGCGCCCGCGTCCGCGACGAGTTTCTGCGTCTGTGCGACCATGCGGCTGATGATGTAGGGACGTTCGTGGTAGCCCGTAATCAGCGGCACGTTGCCCTGCGGTACCCCGACGATAAACTTTGGTGCAAGGTCCTCAAAGTTCTCAAAGCGGGAAAACTGCCAGTACCCGTAAACGTGCGTAACCGCAAAAAACAACGCGAATGCCTGCACGCTGCGATTATTGCGCAATAGCGCCGGAAAAGATATCTGTTTGTCACGGTAGAAACTCGCGGCGGCTTCGTAGAGCAGAAACTGCATTGCCACCCACACAACTGACATACCGCGCGTGCCGATGAGGTCGGCGCCCTGGGCAAAAAGCAGATCTCCCGAAACGATATTCGCGCCGTGCCAGGGAAACAGCTGCCAGCCGACGAGTTCGCAGATTCCGAACGCCGCTGCGGTGGCGAGCGTGCGTCTTGGCGCTGAGTTGAAAACGTCCACACGTTTGTACATCCAACGCAGGAAGAAAAAGAACAGCAGCATTTTGCCGCCGCTGCCCAGCGAGTAGAGCAGAAAAAGCGGAAATGCCACGAAGGTCGGCATCATGCCATAGACAGCAATCGTGTGCATGATCCAGTGGTAACCGACGAAGTTCAGAATCAGCGTCCAGACGAGCCAGAGCCAAACGGTTTGCCGGCGGC
>CAYHJO010000222.1:0-7198 GCA_964356715.1 uncultured Turneriella sp.
CCTACTCTATGTGGCAAAAAATCAAAACATACTTTGTGGCTCATGTGTTCGGTCTGGCCCTCGTCCTGGGTGGCTGGTATCTTTCCATCATGAACACCAGTGCCGACCGCTGGCAGACCGTGAAATTTCTTTCCGGAGCTAACCTGATTGGTCTGATCATGATCGTTGTCGGTGCCTACTTTCCTGAAATCTGGATCGCCATCAAAAACCGGGGTCAGAAGGCGTAAGCAGGGTATTTCCCCCGGCGTCATGGAAAAAATATGGCCGACAAAAAGAGAGTACTGATCGTCGACGATTCCGGATACATGCGGCAGGTGATTCGTCGCCATCTCGAATCGACGGGATTTGAAGTCGTTGGCGAAGCCTCCGATGGCAGCGAGGTAATGGCATTGGCCGAAAACCTTAAACCCGACCTCATTACGATGGATTTATCGATGAAGAACCTGGGTGGCATCGAGGCCACAAAGCTGGTCAAGCAAGCGCTGCCTGATACAAAAGTTATTGTGGTTTCGGCGCTGGGCGAGAGCCGGTTTATCAAAGAAGCTGTTTCAGCCGGTGCACACGATTTTATCATTAAGCCGTTTACGGAAGATCGCCTGATTTCTTCTGTGAAGAGCGCACTCAAGATGAGCTGAAATCGGTCGGACGGGACACACAGTGGCTGCCGATGCAAGCAAATCCGTCACTGCAACATCACAGCATAGTGCTGAGCAAACGCTGGCTGACACGCGCTTCTATCTCTACGGAGAAAGTGCGAACGTCAGCGCGGCATTGTCGCAGTATTTGTCAGGGCGGGGCGCGCAAATTATCGCACTGTCGCGTCTGAGCGAGCTGACACCGGCTGAAGAGTGCGACAATGTTGTGCTGGTGCACATCGCCGCAGAACAGGGACTTGCTCGGCGCCTGCTGGATCTCAAAAACAAGTATCCCACGACGCGAATTTTGCTGCTTCACGAATTCACCGACCGTGGCAAGATTGACGCCGATATTCTCGCCTCGACTGACCAGTTGCTCGAAAAACCGTTTACCCGCACACATCTCGAAAAGGCGCTGGCGCGTTTCAGCTTTCACCCTCTCACGGGACGGACAGTGTATCTTTATGGCGCCGAAAACGGCGACGAAGAAGGTACGCTCGCGCGACTCGGTCTGACCGTGCTGCGTCAACTGGGTGAGAATGCGGCTAGCGCGAATTTTGATCTCGGCGTGTTTTCCCCCACGGCGCTCAACGATGTATTTCGCGCTGCTCTCGAGACGTTTCGCACTGCGCATGCGGATGTGCCCGTATTTCTGCTTTATGACCCGCAGGTGCCGGGTGTTCTCGACTCGCGCGTGCTCAACGAAGTTGCATACCTCGTGCAGCGGCCCGTGCGGCGCGACGTGCTGCGGCAGAAACTGATTGCGTATTTTGAACAACCGCAACGCGACCGCCGCAAGAATCCGCGTAAACAAGGCATCAGCCAGCTATGGATCTCGGCGTACAATACGGAACTTGGCACCACGGAATTATTTGAATCGCCGTTTCTCATCGATATTTCGCGCAGCGGTCTGTCATTCCAATCGCATGTGGAATACCCCGAAGGCCAGCTGATGGCTGTATGGATTGTTTCGGAAGACTACCCCGATAGAATTATCGATCTGCGCGGGCATATTCGCTGGGCGCGAAAAGATGCAGGCATTGAAGCCGGCGGTACGCAGCTCTATAAATACGGTGTGGAGTTTATCCCCGATGAATCGGAAGGGTTTCTGAGCTTCGCCAAGATGATCGCGATGCATTCGGGCTAAAAAGCAATTCACCCCCCTGAATCCCCCTTATTAGGGGGGACATGGGGGGTGTTAAATTTTTTATTCCACCAGATTTTGAATGAAAACTCCGCCAGCCGCGTAAGCGAGAAATACACGGCACCGGTGAGCATCAGTATGTCGGCGAGGTACGCCGCAAACCAGGGCGCAAAGATTCTCTTCTCCACAGAAAAAGTCTCGGCAGAGAGAAATAAGCCAAAATAAACGAAGATAAAAATCACCGAAATCCCCAGCCCCATGCCCTTGCCGCTGCGCCGGTTGACGACTGCGAGCGGAAAGCCCACCAGCACAAAGACGATCACCGAAAACGCGAGTGCGAACCGTTTATGGATTTCGAGTTCGGCCTTGCGCGTCAGTTTTTCGGCCTGAGGGTACTGCTTGATACTCTCGAAGCTGCCGATCAGTTGCGGTAATGTCAGGGCGCCCATATCTTCGATGCGTTTGAGCTTTTTGATTTTTTCGGGCTCCTGGATGTTGAGATCGAACATACCATTGGCAAAATCGACACGCTGGAATGTACCGTCGGCACCCGTACTGAATACATAGCCCTTGGTGAGCCTGAGCGCTTTTACCCATTCACCCTGCGGAGTCTGTTTCAATACTTTGCGGCCTTCCTGTGCAATGACAATTTCCGATAACTGTTTGATGCCGCCGACCGTGCTGATCTTTCGCACCTGGATATTTTCCAGCAGCTCGCCTTTATTCTGCGGATTGCGCCAGGATTTTTCTATATAAATCGTACGCACGAAACTTTCGCGCTTGTCGAGAGTGATAAACTGTCCTGGTTGGATCGCAGCAATGGGGTCGGTGGTCAGAATGAAATTGCGCATATTCTCCATGTTGTCCGCAAATGCAGGAACAACAAAATTGGAGAACCAGACGAGAAAACCACCGAGCAGAAGTGCGACAAAAAGGAACGGCCTGAGTATGCGGGGGTAAGTGATGCCGCCGGCCCGCATCGCGATTATTTCGGAATCGGAATTTAATCCGCCAACTGTGAGAATTGTCGAAAGCAGAAACGCCATTGGGATCGTCAGCGTGAGAGTCCAGCCGAGCGCGTACCAGCACAACTCCAGAATGACAAAAAAATCGAGATTCTTTTCGACCGCGTGCTTAATAGTCTCCTTCAGAAAAAAAACCAGGACAATGAAAGTAAAAAAACCGCAGGCAACGCCGAGCGACGGCAGAAAATGTTTCAGCAGATAGATATCGAGCGTGAAGAGCCTGAATCGCCGGCGCATGTTGCCTCAGCTTGCAGCCTGGATTGCGAGATAAAGGCCTTTGAGCGTCAGATTCTTGTCCACCGCATCGAAGAACTCTGCCGCAAAATCGAGCGATTCGGAGATCCCCCCCGTGGCAACAACCGTGTGCTGCGCGCCGTTTTGCGGCAGCTCGCGCCTGATCTCTGCAAGAATTTCCCGCACTACACCGCGCCAGCCGACGTAGGCGCCGATTTCAATCGCCTCAACGGTGGATTTGCCGATGCCGTGCGCGGTTTTGTGGAAAGCGATCTTTGGCAGCTTTGCGGTTGAGCTGAACAGCGCCTCGAGTGAAGACGTAATGCCAGGAGCAATGACGCCGCCCTGAAAAACATTATCTGTCAGCACAGAAAATGTGATCGCCGTGCCGAAATCGACGACGATACAGTGCTTGCCGAAATAGTGCGAAGCCGCAATCATATCCGCGATACGGTCTGAGCCCAACGTCTGTTTTTGCGGATAATCAAAGGCGAAATTCAATTTGCTGGCCGAAGACAACCACAGCGGTTCTTTGGCACCCAGCGCGCCGACAGCTTCGCTCAGCGCCGCGCTGGCGGCGGGTACCACGGAACAAAAGGCTGCCTGCGCGATTGCCGGTTTGTGACCAACCGAAGCCAGCCACGCGGATAACAGAATGCGCCACTCATCCGCGGTCCGGCGTGACTCTGTCGATAGCCTCAGGGTCTGCAGCAGGGTGCTGTCCTGCCACAGGCCGACGACGGTGTGCGAATTACCGACGTCGGTCGTGAGTATCACTGCTGCGGTTGCGGTGCTTCCGCTATTTTCACGGAAACGGAAACTTCTTTTCCCTGGCGGATAAGCCGGATTTCGATCTGGCCGCCCACGCCCTTCTGCAAGACAGCGGCCTTGAGCACGGAAAATTTTTCGGCTGGCTTACCGTCAATGTGTGTAATGAAGTCATTGGCTGCGATGCCCGCCTTGAAAGCCGGCGAGCCGATGACGACCTGAGCCACGATCAGACCGCTTTTGCCCGAAACTCCGAGCAATTTCAGCTTCTCTTCGGTCACTTCGGGATCCACAGAAACGCCGATGTAACCCTGGCGGATCTTTTTGCCGGCCTTCAGCTTCTCGATGACATGCTTCGCATGGTTGATCGGAATCGCAAAACCGATACCAACACTGCCGCCCGATTGCGAGTAGATCATCTGGTTGATGCCGATCACTTCACCGCGCACGTTAAGCAGCGGCCCGCCCGAATTACCAGGGTTGATCGATGCATCCGTCTGGATGCGGCTGACGCCGTCGGCAGAATTTACGTCCTGTCCTTTTGATGACACAATGCCGGTGGTCAACGTGGATTGCAGGCCGAACGGGTTTCCGATCGCGAGCGCAAAATCGCCGACTTCTATTTTATCGGAATCACCGAGATGAGCGGTTTTCAGGTTCTTTGCGCCTTCGATCTTAATCAGCGCGATGTCAGAGTTTGGGTCGGAGCCAATCAGTTTGGCGGAATATTCTCTGCCGCTGGTAAGCTTCACGGTAATTTTGTCGACTTTTTGCACGACATGGTGATTAGTCACTGCAAAGCCATCGGCCGAAATCACAAAACCTGAACCCAGTCCGGCTCGTTTCTGCTTCTGCTGGCCTTCGGGTACCTGGAAAAAACGGCGGAACATCGGATCGTTGAAAAACGGATGGTTTACTTCGACTGTCTGTTCGGTCTCGATGCGGATCACCGCGGGGTTGACCTCTTTATAAATCTCGCGGATGGCATCCTGAAATTTTAGCGCAATTTGGACGGATTCGGATTTCAGCAGCGGGTTATCGGTCCCGGCTTCAGCGAGCGATCCGCCGCCGCAGGTGCCGGCAAAGGGCGAAAAAGCAACGCCGATCAAAAATACGAAAAGTGTCAGATTGGCGACGCCGAGTGTGGAAAACCGGAATTTTCTCTGATTAAGCTTCTTAAACATTATCTACCTCTGTGGCCTAATAAATCTTGTGTATGGCCGCAATGCCGTTATTGTATAAAAATCCGGAAAAAGCTGCAAAAAAACCCACCACGAATATCAGGAACATAACCGCAAATCGCACACCATAGCTGACGGGAAACACCGTCAGCCGATTCGGACCGGTGTTTTCGCCTTCTGCAAAAAAGATCGGCTTCAGCACGCGGATATAAGCAAACATCGATATGGCGCTCGCCAGAGCGGCCACCGCCGCGAGAACCAGATTATTCGAAAGCGCAAGATAACGAAAAAGATGAAACTTGCCCAGAAAACCCGCGAGCGGCGGCATACCCATAAATGAGAGCACGGCGATGGCCAGCGCCCAGGCAGCGAGCGGATCGCGCTTGTGCAGGTTTGCAAGCGAAGACAGCGTCATAATTTCACGCTGGCCACCGGAAATCTCCAGGTAGGCAATCGTCGAAAACGCAAGCAGCGCGGCAAACGCATAGCCGGCCACGTAGAGAAATAATCCCGAACCGGCATCTTGCTTGAGTATGCCCATAATGCCCACGTCGGCTGAAGCGGGCACAATCAAAAAACAGATCAGGTAACCCGCGTGGCCGATCGAAGAATAGGCAAGAATACGCTTGAGGTTCGTCCCGGCCAGCGAGGCGAATGAGCCATAGAGCATTGAACCCACGGCCGCGACGGTCAATATCGGTGCCAGATACTGCCGGTAGCCGTCGTGCATGCCAAGACTGATCTTCAGCATCAGCAACACCGACGCGGCCTTCGAAACGGAGGCAAGAATACCGGTAAATATCGTGGCCGCGCCTTCGTACACATCGGCGACATACGCCTGCATCGGGAAGGCAGCTATTTTGAAGAAAAATCCCACAAAAACAAAGGTATAACCGAGCATCACGACACGGGTTTTCATAAAATGCGGACCGAGGTCCTTGAGCTCTCTGAGCTTCACCGTCGCATTGCTGCCGTAAAGCAGCGCAATGCCGAGCAGCAGAAAAGCAATCGCAAAAGCGGAGAGCAGCATATATTTGACTGCGGCTTCATTGGCTGCGCGGTCGCTGCGATTCATGCCCACGAGAACCAGCAATGGCAGCGATCCCAGTTCGATGCCGACAAACAGCGTTACAAGGTCTTCTGCGCACAACGCATAACCGTAACCCGCAAGGCTCATCAGCAGAAAAAAATAGTTTTCTGCAAAATGTATCTCTGCTGCGACCAGCACACGGCGCATCAGTAACAGCGCGGCCAGGGCCAGAGCGAGAAGCAGCAGAATCGCGTTTGCGCTGAATACAGAGTAGCGGTACATACCCGCCATCGCCATGACGGTGTCGGTGCCTTTGAAGGCGCGCGGCAGAACGGTTGCAACACCGGAAGCGTCTGTTAGACCAAAAAGGACGACAATCAGACTCGCGATCAGCGTGACGAAGGTGATCTGCCAGCCAACCGCAGCGCGATCGCGCTTCAGCAGCATCTGCGCAACGAGAACGCACAGGCCGCCAGAGACGAGAATCAGCTGTGGCGCCATGGAAAGAAAATCGTTCAGTTGCAGACCAATCATCAGCGTAACACTCCGGCCACACCATGCGCGATAAGCCGCGCCGTGGTCTGTGCATATTCAGCGAGAAACGAAGGAAACAGGCCGAACCAGATGATTGGCGCTGCGACGAGAGCCATGCTGAGTTTTTCGAGCCAGGTCAGGCTAAAAACGGGGTCTGACGGCGCGGAGCGCACCTTGTGGAAGAGGCGCAGCATGTATGTTGCGCTCAACACCAACGTGGTTACAGCGAAGAAGGCAATCCACCAAGAGTGGAAAGACAGACCGTACAGAATCATGAATTCGCCGACAAAACCGATTGTTCCCGGTACGCCAATCGCCGAAAACATGGCGAGCGAAAAGAACGCCCAATAAGAAAAACCCGCCGGCGCACGCATATCGTCGAGCGAATCGGATTTATTGCGTGCAAGGTTGACGCACACGATCATGAACAACAGCGCGTTCGCCAGGCTGTGGCCTACATTTTGCAGCATAGCGCCCGCGACGGCATGCTCCTGGCGGCTGAGCGCACCGGAAAGAATGAGCCCCATATGCGCGAGAGACGAATAGGCGATAACATAACGAAAAGATTTCTGCCGGTATGCTGCAAATGCGCCGTAAAACATGGAAAAGACGCCGAGCCACATAAAGACACTGCCCCAATCGATCAG
>CAYHJO010000223.1:0-7166 GCA_964356715.1 uncultured Turneriella sp.
CACCGCGGCTATCTTCCTGGTTGCCATCGGGGCGACCACGACGGGACTCATCTATTATTACCAGATCGCATCGCAGCGCATCTGGTCGCAGATGATGAACCGCGTGCGTGACTATGGCAAGATCGGCGTTACATTGTTCAACCGCGAAGATTTGAATTTTCTGGAAAAACTCGACGGCGATCTGAATTCCGCTGCGCGCACGGCGGTACCCTCCGTTGCCGGCAACGGCCCAAATCTGAGCGCGCTGGCCGACGAAGAAAAATCCGCGATTCTGCGGACGAACAAGTTCCAGCTGATTGCGCAGAAGCTGCGGCGGCTGCGATACTCTTCAGGCAAAACACCCGTTCATGATACCACCCTGCCCGCCGCGCATTTAACGGAGAGCGGCAGGCCGCTGATCCACCGCGCCTGGCTTGCCGGTGTCAAAATGCACGAACGCGCGCCGGAGTTTCTGCGCGTGCTCTGCGCCGACGAGTTTGAGGAAATCGACCGCAATAATAATAAAAAAATCGATCCCGAGGAGGCAATCTACCATATCGGCGACGTTTTTAACGGACGCGGACATGCCGGTATTGCAGCCGCGCTCAGGGGTGAGGTCGGCGTTGGCAACGGCTACCGCAGCGAATATACGGGGGTTTATATTTCCGGCTATACGCCGGTCAGGGATGCGCGCGGTAAAACCGTGGCAATATTGGTCGTCGACTTTTCCGCCGCGACCGAATTCGATGCGATTTTCTCCCTCAAAGTCACGGGCTATTATATCATGATCGGCGTGCTGCTCTTCTCGATCGCCGCCGCCGCTGTGACGAGCCGCGTTCTGCTGAAACCACTCGAGCATATGCAGCATGCAGCAGTGCGTATCGGCCGCCGGGATTTTTCCGTCCGCATTGAAACGCGCAGCAATGACGAACTCGCGGACCTCGCTTACGCGATCAACCTGATGGCTCACGAGTTGGGCGAGTATTCGCTGCACATGGAAAGCCGCATCGCGATGCGCACCAGTGAAATTTCCGGAATTCTGGACTCACTGGAACAGGGTCTGCTGACCGTGGACAACACGGGCATTATTCAGGGAGACTATTCGAGACAAACGCTGGCGATATTCGGCCTGCCGGATATCGCGCAACGCCGGTTCAGCAGTCTGTTTGCCGATGAAAAGCTCAGCACGGCAGTGGACAGGTTTATCACGGTATCGCTGACCGGACAAAACATCAGCCGGCAGATGCTCGATAAGGCAAATCCGTTGCGCGAGATTGCCTACACAAATGTCAAAGGTGAGATTCGCCACCTGCGTTTCACCTTCCGGCCGCTCGGCGCCGGTGAAGACGCCACACACAACAGGCTGCTGGTGAGCATTGTCGATGATACGCTGAGCTACGCACTGCGCGAGAAGATAAGCCTGGCGGAAGCGGCGAAGAGGAATGAATTTGACCTGCTGATTGGCCTGACTCAGATTCCACCGCGCATTCTCGAAGATTTTATTGCACAGCAAAAATCGTATCTGACGCAGGGCAAGGCGATCATTTCAAGATTCGAATCGGTCAGTGCAGAAGAAATTGCGGATTTCTCTCAGTATGTACATGCGCTTAAAGGCAACGCGGCGCAACTCGGTTTTGCGACTCTGGCGGAGCTGTTGCACGAACTGGAGAATCATCTGCAGAGCAAAATGCTGGGTGAGACCGGCGACATCCGCTACCTGCGGCACGAAATATCCCGTTGCATCAACCACTCAGAGGCGCTGATTCTCGACCGCGACCGGTTGACTGCCCGCATACGGGCGCTCGTCGGCACAGCGGGCAGCGAAGACGCTGCTGCAGAAGTAAGGCAATTGCGTAAATTCTGGCTGGCGCAAATTGAACAGAAAGCGGCAAGGCTTGAAATACCGGTCGAAGCCACTGTCGAATTTGCTGCGGGAACCGAAGATGCCGTGCACCTGCTGCACAACATACTGGTGCAGCTGCTGCGCAATACGTTTGCGCACGGGATGCAATCGCCTACGGAAAGGGTCGCAGCAGGCAAGAGCGCTGAAATCCAGATCGGCATCATCTCAACACTGCATAGGGGCGGAATAACACTGTGCTACAGCGAAGACGGCCGGGGGTTCAGCATGCTTTCTGCCGGAGAAACAGTCGCATTCGACACGCTGCTCCAAAAGGGATTGACGGCTCCGCGGAAGTCCGTGACGCTTGAATCCGGCCGGGGTCTGGGAATGGAGTATATTGCAGCAACCATACACAGACTCGAAGGAACAGGCACAATCAGCTCAGAAAACGGCCTCACGACGATTCGCATAAACTTACCGGGATAATTCATGCAGATTCTCATTGTTGATGACTCAGAACTGATGCGTACAATCGTCGAGCAGGTGATCGTAGAAAATCTCAAAGACGCGGGCAGCCGCATCCGGTTTTTCCATGCAGCCAATGGCAAAGATGCAATGGATATCTTCAACCAGGAGAAAATCAACCTCATCTTTCTCGATTGGAACATGCCGGTTCTCGACGGCGTGGAATTTGTGCGCGAAATACGCATGCATGGCAATAAGGTGCCGATTGTCATGATCACGTCGGTTACGGACAGCGAACGAATATTGCAGGCCGCCGCCGCCGGGGTAAACAGCTATGTGGAGAAACCCGTGCGGGGCCCGGCGCTGTGGGATCAAATCGGGATGTTTTTCAAAAATGCTGGATTTTGAGATATTTTCCGCAGCGCTGAGGCATGTTTTTGCCGAATTTGTCGGTCTGAAAGACTTGACCAGCGAATCGATTAAAACTCTGCCTGACAAATTTCAGAATATCACCTCAAAAATCGAGATTGCCGGGGAAAGCCCTGGCACGCTCTGGCTCAACATCTCCGAACCAGGTGTCACACTCGCGATGCAAAAACTGCAGATTCCGCAATCCACCGAAGACCGCATGCTGATGGATACGGCCGGCGAATTGCTGAATATTATTGTGGGTTCTGCGCAGCGCTATTCCCAGATTCGCTACGATTTTTCACTGCCGAGCGCTTATAAGGGTGAAGGTTATCCTCTGCGTTTCGATGAAAAACTTTCGCGTTCTGCGCGGCGCTTTATTTTTGAAGATTTTGAAGCGATCCTGATTCTCGAACAATAGTTGCGTTGGCCATCGCGTTCGCCGGTGCAGCGCTGCGGTGTGCGACCTAATGCATTAGGCGGAAAAAAATGCGGATTTTATCCGTTGTGATGTGACATAATACCTGTAACAAAAATTCACACTGAGCCTCGCCCAAACTGCCGCGTTTCGCGCCTTGCGGGGTGAGCAGACGCTTGAATTTCTGAACCGTTTCGCAACTCATCCCCATGCTTTATCCCGATTCATACCAGCATTCTCAACGCGCCGAACTTAGTGCCATAAACGCCAATATCTGGCTATCTCTTAAAGAACAATTGCGTAAAAAGGTACCCGGTCAGGTGTTTTCGGTCTTTTTCTCTGAAATTACCGCAGAACTGAAAAACGACGAACTTATTCTGCACTGCCCCAGCGTAGAAGTTGAACGCCACCTGCAGAGGCAGTATGTCCGGCAGATCGCCGACGAAGCGAAGCTCCTGGGCTTCGGTGGTGAAATTGTCCTGCGCACTGCCGCGGTTAGTGCAGCGGCCACTCCCGCCAAAGTCACGGCGACGGTAAAGGGGCAGCGTTCAGAAACGGCGTACCCCAACCGTATCGATCTGAATCCCAACTACACATTTGACCGTTTTATCAAGGGACCATCAAACGAACACGCGTACGCAGCGGCGTTCGGCTCTGCGCAGAAACCCAATGACTACCATAACCCGCTGTATATCTATGGCGGAGTCGGCCTCGGCAAAACGCACCTGATGATGGCAATCGGCAACCATGTGCAGCAGAGTTATCCGTGGCTCAAGGTCAAATACTGCCCATCTGAGATATTCCAGAGCGATCTGATCGAAGCGATGAAAGACAAAAATTTGTCTTATTTCCGCACGCGTTACCGCAGCGTCGATGTGTTTCTGCTCGACGATGTGCAATTCATCAGCAAAAATGCCGATTATACGCAGGAAGAAATATTCCATACTTTCAACTATTTTTACCAGAATAAAAAACAGATCGTCATCTCGGCCGACCGGCCGCCGCAGGCTTTGCCGCAGCTGCACGACCGTCTGCAGAGCCGCTTTCAGCAGGGACTTATTGTCGACGTCAAATCACCCAACTTTGAAACGCGCATGGCAATTCTCAAAACCAAGGCGCAGGAAAACAACATCGACATCGGCCACGACGTGCTAAAGTATCTTGCGACGCGCTTCACCTCTCAGGTGCGCCCGATGGAAGCCGCGCTGAGCATTCTGCATTTCACCGCCGAACATGAAAAACGCCCGATAGACCTGCAAATGGCGAAAATGGCGCTCAAAGCGCTGCCGCAGGAAAACGGCATCCACCAGATAACAATCGAAGATATTCTGCGCATCGTCGCGCGCACGCTGCATGTCGACGAAACCCTCATCGTCGGCGCTAACCGCACCGAACAGGTTGCGCTGGCGCGCCATGTGTGCATGTATCTCGCAAAGACGCTGATTCAGGGCGCGACGCTCAGCTATATCGCAGGTGCATTCGGCAAACGCGATCATACGACCGTGCTGCACGCCGACCAGAAAGTCCGTGAGCTGATCGATACCGATCCGGCGCTGCAGATGCAGATCGCCGAAATGATCGAAGAATTGAAATTTTAAGTGATTCGCACGTTTGCGGCGTTGCCGCCGGGTTGGGTGTCTACGGTGTCACTTCCGCATCGTCGTCGAGCGTAATTTCTTCAGAGCGGCGCTCTGCATTGCGCTTGGGCCGCGGTGCGGCTTCGTCGCCCGCCATCGCCACACCGCCCAGCACATCGGCATCTTCGTCATCGTCGTCGTCATCGATTAGTGGCACATGGCCGCCGGTTTTTTCGCCCAGCATCCGGCGAGTCTCGGTCTCCCAATCCTGTGCGATCTGTGCGTACTTGCCATTCGGATAGTGCGTACGGACGAAGCTGAACACGCGCTGCGCGCGCGCGTACTGGTTATTGAGATACAGCGCCTCGCCCTTCTTGATATACGATGCCTCGTCACGCTCGGTAAATTTATTGCTCACGGCCTTGTTCAGAAAATGCACTGCGTTGCGGTATTGTTTAAGCTTCAGGTAGGCATTGCCCAGATAATATAAAGCTTCTTCTGATTCGCGTCCAGCAGAGTTCGCGGCCGCCGAAAGCAATGCCACTGCGCGCTGGTACTCACCAACGGTGAAAGCCTGTACTCCTGCGCTGACGTCAAATTTCTTCTCAGCGGCGGGTGCGGCGCTTTTTGTCTCCTCTTTTTTGGGCGCGGCCTGCGGCTCGTCTTTATCCAGAATGCCGTGCAGCGCGACCGAGTTTTTGTAATCCGCGTCGGCAGTATAGCCTAGCGCCGCGCGTGCTTCGCGGTTATCCGGATTTTCAGTCAGGGCGTTTTCAAAATTACGCCGGGCGTCTTTGCCAAGACCCTTACGGTGGTAATATTTTGCAATTTCCAGATAAATTTCACAGCGCAGCTGCCGGTCCGCAGTGGTATTGAGCAATTGCAGCAACTGGTTCATGCCCTCGTCTGAGTAGTTGCGCATAATCTGCAGCTTCGCTACTTTGAAGCGTGCGCGCGTGCGCAATTCGTCGGGCATCTGCATTTCGAGCAGCTTTTTGTACTTGCCCAGCGCCACATCGCGCATGCCGAGGCGCTCGTACGCTTCGGCGAGATAATATCGGGCCTCGCGTGCATGCAGAGATTCCGGAAACTGTGCGACCACTGCGGTGAGGTCGTCGATTCCCTTGCGCAGTCCGTCTTCGTCGAAACGCTCGAGCTGCAGTTTGCCCTGTTCGAGGCGGATTTTCGCAGCCTTGTTGCCCGAGATATACTCCCGTTCAATCAAAAATACGCCGGCACCGATTGTGAAGACAATCGCCCCGACCCAGATTGTGATACTGCGCATATTACCTCAAATTCTCCGATGTTCTGTTTATCCAGAATTCCGCATTCCGGCGATAGTATTTCTGTGTGAGAGGATGTTCAAAGTATTTGATCGCGCGGTCGTATTGTTCGAGCCGGTAGCGCGACAGACCGATGTAGAACATCGCCTTTGCACGCACGCGCGCAGATTTATTGCGCAGAAACGGCTTGAGTAGGCGCACAGCGGACTGGTAGTCGCCTTTAAGAAAGGTGCGCCGAATAACGCCGTTGATGCCGCGCCGCGCGGATTCGTCCGAATCGACTTCGACCGCTGGCTCTTCGGGGGCATCGAGCTCCGTCGAAGAAAACTCGGGGCGTACCGCTGCCTGCGGCATTTCTGTGTCGCGCGGTGGTTTCATCTGGGCTTTGCCCGAAGCCTGAAACGAAACCGGGCCAACCATGTTGCGCGAAGAATTAAACGATGAGGGTTCGAGTCCGCGTGCACTCTCCACAAAAACCGCGTAATAGTACAGGCCGCGCGTGGGTGGCAGATCTTCATACAGATTAATTTCACCCGTCAGCTTCGCTATCAGCGTGCCCTTGGAAATATCATGGATTACGCGCGGTTCTTCGGTGAAGCGGTAGATCTGGATGCGCCTGTCCGTCGCGCGGCCGTGCATGAGGTGCCAGGTGAGAATAACTCCGCTGTCGCGACTATACGCGGCAAGATCGGCAAAATATCCTTCATTGGGGGGCGGCTGCGACTGCGGCATGGCGGCCGGAGGCTGTGGCGCGGCTGGTACCGGCGTTTCTGCCGTAGGGGGTGGAATCTTAACCGTGTCCTCGGGTGTCAGGAACTGCGCGCTGATCGGTAGGTAGGCTGCCGCTGCCAGCAGCACGATAGTACGTGACATAATCTTTTTGGTGCTCATGGTCGTGCTCACTGAAACGGTATAGTCCCTCGCTTCAATTTCGGCATGCGCGACGGTATAAATGCAGCTATTTTTAAGAAAAAACTGCAAAACAAGGTTCTCCGCGTGAAGCGCCCGTGACGCTTGGACAACGGTAAACAGCATGAAAATCATATCCTTCAACGTCAACGGCCTTCGGGCAATCGAAAAAAAGGGTGAGCTCGAAAGCCTCATCAAGGCAGAAAAGCCCGATCTGGTTTTTCTGCAGGAAATCAAAGCCAAACCCGAACAATTGAGCGAAGCGCTGCTGAATCCGCCGGGGT
>CAYHJO010000224.1:0-7128 GCA_964356715.1 uncultured Turneriella sp.
TGACGTGTCCCCCCCCCCCCACCCGTCAAAAACACCCCCCACCCCCCCCCCCGCCACCGCCGCCCCGATACTCTGTTTACGAAAATTTATGAATTCACCTTGGTGGGCAGCGAGGGTAGCGGGCCAGAGTTGCCGCTGGCAAACACGCTGGCGCTGCTCGACGCGTCTCACGAATACGGCGTTAAAATCCTGAACCACAACTTAGGGGACGTCGCAGCGCAGGAGTATTTTGTGGAAGTCGAATATCCCGGCACATGCGCTGTGGCCGCAACCCTGTCAGACGACAAAGGCCGCAAAATCAGCGGGGGAAGTAAAGCGTCGCACCCCGAAGCCAGCGGCGGTGTGATGCGTATGCGCTTTACTTTTGTCGCACCGTCGGGCAACAGTTTCGTGCGTCTGCGCGTGAAGAGCGCCGGAGCGAAACTCTATAACGACACGGCGGCCGTTGCGCGTCTCGCGCGTTAATCAGAAATTTCCGTAATCCTGAATGGCGGGCATGCCGTCACCGATGCGGTAGATGCTCGCCTGAATTGTGCACAGCGTGAAGCGGTAATCGGATTTTTTGGTGAGTTCAAATATCATGAGTTTTTCGCCTTCGCTGTTGGGCTTGATGCTGAGTTCGGTGCCGAATGGGGTATTTTGGAATTCAAGTTTTTTGACGCTTTTGCGCTGGTTAATGAGAGTGAGAGCCTTTGTGCGCGCGGCACTTTCGCCACGGCCGGTGATGAGCGCCATGTAATAGATCGTGTGTTTTGTCATCGGGATGCGCGTTTCAAATTTTTCACCGTTGCCCTGCGGCGGATTTTCACGGCAGACAAATCCTTTTCCCGTCATGCGCGCGCGAATGCGCGCGTCTTCGGAGTCGATCAGTGTTTGCTGGTCGGCGTGGATATATGCCGCACTGCAGAGGATTGTGGTTGCGGCGAGGGCAAAAATACTGCGGAACTTCATGGACTCTGATTCAACATGGATTTCATGCTTTCAATAAGATTTTCCCCTGTTGAAAACAGACCAAGGGAAGCTCTGAAAAAGTCATGCGCGGCTAAATGCCGCGCGAGGGTATGCAGGCAAATGCGGACATTTGCGCTCCTGATTTGGGCTCTTTCAGAGCCTCCCTGGCCGCTTAGGAAATCCATAGCAGGGAATGAGACATAATATTGGTGCATCGTCGGCTGCTATGGTTCGACAAGCTCCGCAGCCGGAGACACCGACGGGTCGCACCAACAGGAAAAACAGCACTACGCGACTCCGAGCCCCCTTCTTCTCCACAAAAAGTATACCGGAGGATAAATCACGAGTTCCAGAATAAAGCTCGTAAACAAGCCCCCCACGAGCGGCGCCGCAATCGCCTTCATCACATCGGATCCGGTGCCCGACGAGAACATAATCGGCAACAGACCGCAGAATGCAGCGAGCACCGTCATCATTTTGGGCCGCAACCGGTGCACTGCGCCCGCGTATACTGCGTCTTTCAGGTCGCGCTCGTTGTGGATTTTCTTTTTGCGCTCTTCATAGGCGATGTCGAGATACATCAGCATAAACACACCGGTCTCGGCGTCGAGGCCCATGAGCGCAATGAGCCCGACCCATACCGCAATCGAAATCTGCACTCCCATCGCCGTCAGCAATATCAGCGCACCGAGCATCGAAAACGGCACCGCGAGCATGACGATGCCGGTTTTCACCCACGACTTCGTGTTGAAGAACAGCAGAAATACAATCAGCATCAGTGTGATCGGTATCACGATCTTCAGCCGCTCGCGCACGCGCAGAATGTTTTCATATTGCCCGCTGAGCGAAAGCGACACTGAGTCGGGTAATGGTTTGAGCTTTTCCAGTTCCTTTTCGATTTTCCCGGCAATGCCTGCCAGGTCGGATGTGCTCGTATCAATGAACACGTAGCCGGTGAGAAAGCCGTTTTCGTTTCTGATCATGCCGGCTTCGGTTTTGAGCGAGACATCCGCGACTGCGTTCAGCGGAATCTGCCCGCCGCCGGGAATCGGTAGCGGAGCACGTTTGAGCTTCTCAACCGAGTTGCGCCAGTCGGGTGCGTAACGCACAATCACGCCATAACGCTCGATGCCTTCGATCGTTTCGGTGACTACCTCGCCGCCGAGCGCGGTGCGAATGAACAGCTGCACATCGTCGATCGACAGATTGTAGCGCGCGATATCCTGCCGGCGCGCTTCGATGTCGACGTAATAGCCCGTCGCCGCGCGCTCGGCGACAACGCTGCGCAGCCCCGGCAGAGACTTTAGCAGTTGCTCGGCGCGAATCGCCGTTTTGTCGATGTCATGCACGTTGCGTCCGTGTATTTTTAAGCCCAGCGGCGTGCGCATGCCGGTCGAGAGCATGTCAACGCGCGCACGAATCGGCATCGTGAATGCATTCGTCAGCCCTGGAATTTTGAGCGATGCATCAAGTTTAGCGATGAGTTCTTCTTTTGTTTTCACCGTCCACTGCGAGCGGGGCTTCAGCATGATGTTGGTCTCGAACATCGACAGCGGTGCTGGGTCGGTCGCCGAATCGGCGCGGCCAGCTTTGGCGAACACACGTTCGACCTCGCCGTGCGAGGCAATGATTCCATCGGTGAGTTTCAGTAGTCGTGCGGCCTCAGTCGCCGATAGCCCCGGCGCGGTCACCGGCATATAGAGCAGTGACTCCTCATAGAGCGCCGGAAAAAATTCCGAACCCAGGTGCATGTAGAGTGGAATCATACTCAGCATGAGAATGACCGCGCCGCCGATGATCTTTTTCGGGTGTTCGAGCGTGAAGCGGCAGACTGGGGCATAGAGCGCGATCAGCCGCCGGCTGATCGGATGTTTCTCTTCGGCGTGGTATTTGCCGACGAGCAGAGTGTTCAAGACCCTCACCCCTAACCCCTCTCCCGGAGGGAGAGGGGAGTCACCCTTCTCCCTCCGGGAGAAGGGCCGGGGATGAGGGGCAAACGGCTCCATCCGTGTGAATAGCATACGCATCGCCGGGTCGACGGTGATTGCGAGAAATGCTGCCACCGCCATCGCAAGGTTCTTCGAGTAGGCCAGCGGTTTGAACAGCCGGCCTTCCTGATCGACGAGTGTGAAGATCGGCAGAAAGGCGACCGCGACCACCAGCAGTGAAAAGAACACCGACGGGCCGACCTCGAGCAGAGCTTCAAGCCGCACCTGGTGGTAGTCTTCTTTTCTACCCGAGCTCTGCCATTCTTCGAGTTTCTTGTACGCGTTCTCGACTTCGACAATGGCGCCGTCGACGAGCACGCCGATCGATATCGCAATACCCGCGAGAGACATGATGTTTGAACTCACGCCGAACAGGTTCAGCGGAATAAAGGAGATCAGTACCGCGATGGGGATTGTCAGAATCGGCACAACCGCTGACGGGAAATGTCCGAGAAAAATCAGGATTACCAGAGCGACGATCAGCATTTCTTCGATGAGTTTGATCTTGAGGTTAGAGATACTGTGTTCGATCAGTTCTGAGCGGTCATAGACCGGAACGAGCGTGATGCCCGGCGGCAGAAATTTCTTAATCGCCTGTATCTTTTCTTTGACGCGGCCGATGACTTCGTACGCGTTCTCATTCTGGCGCATGACCACGATGCCAGAGACAGCATCACCGTGGCCCATGAAGTCGGTCACGCCGCGTCTGAGCGCAGGCGCTTCATTGATCGTCGCCACCGAGCGCAAAGTCACGGCATTACCCGCCTCATCGCTGCCGATACCGATCTCACCGATATCCGCCTTGGTTTTGAGATAACCCTGGCTGCGTATCATGTACTCGGCGCCGTTGATTTCGAGTAAACGTGCGCCGGCCTGCGAATTGCTGCCGCGCACCTTGTCGACGACTGTCGCGAGGCTGATGCCCGCCGCGCGCAGCCGCACAGGATCGAGGGCGATCTGGTACTGTTTCTGAAAACCGCCGACGCTCGCCACTTCGGCGACGCCGGGCACTGAAAGCAGCTGGTATTTGATCGTGAAATCCTGCAGCGCGCGCAGCTTTTCGAGATCGGCTTTGCCTGTTTCGTCTTTCACCACATACTGGTAAACCCAGCCGAGGCCAGTCGCATCGGGGCCGATTTCGAGCCGCGCATCGGCGGGAATCGTGGCTCGCAGACGACTCATGTATTCGGTAATACGCGAGCGCGCCCAGTATAAATCCGTCTGGTCTTCGAAGATTACATACACAAACGAAGTGCCATAGTCGGTCACCGCGCGAATGCTTTTCACTTTGGGCGCACCCATCAGCGTGCGCACGATCGGTGTCGTCACCTGCGCTTCGACGACGTCGGGGCTTCTGTCCCAGCGCGAATAGATGATAACCTGCGTGTCTGACAGATCGGGCAGCGCATCAAGGTGGATTGTCTTCGTGGCATACCACGCGCCGATCACGGTCAGCAGTGTGAGAAACAGCACGAGCGCGCGGTTGTGCGCTGAGAAGGTGATAATCTTGCGGATCATTTTTCACCTCGCAAAGATATTGTTTCCGTTTGCGGAGGATTCAATAAGCTAATTACGTCATTCCCGCGAAAGCGGGAATCCACAGGGCGTGTCACCGGTATCAACAAGGGATGGATGCCCGCTTTCGCGGGCATGACGTTGCTGCTACGGCTTGGCTGTGAGGTGTTCATCAGTGCTGGTGTCCTTGAGGTTGGGCCACACTCGCACCGGCACCTCCCGAATCGCCCAACCTCAGCTTCGCCTCTGAATCGAGCAGAAACGCCGAAGACGTTGCCACTTCATCTTTCGCGGTGATACCCGACACCAGTGCAAACTCGTCGTTGCCGCCCACCACGCGCACCACGCGCGGAGAGAACTGTGTCGCTGAAACTTTCACAAACACAACCTGCCTTTCGCCGCTGTCAAAAACCGCGGAGCGTTCGACGCTCACACCCGCGCCGGCCTTGATGTCGAGTTCGGCGGTGACTGCCATCTGCGCGCGCAGCTGGCCGTTATCTGAAACCAGCACCCGCGCAGACAGGCTGCGGTTCTTCGCATCGATCAGACTGCCGATGCCGGTCACCTGGCCTCGCCAGGTTTTGCCCGGAAAAGCCGCGGCGGTAATCGTGACGCTAAGACCCTTGCGCATGAACGACAGGTCTGCCTCTGACAGGCGCAGCGTGATGAGCGACTTACCTGCACCATAACCCGTTACAAGCCGCGATGCGGCCGCTTCGGAGCGCGCATATTGGCCGATCTCGTCTGAACCGAGGCCCAGTTGGCGCAATCTCAATGCCGCGCTCTGAGTCAGGCCTGCACCGCCTCCGACAGAACCGTCGAGACTCTGCGCAGCGGCGGCGAGTTGCCGGTATTCGATGATTGCCGCGTAGATATCGGGTTCATACGCCACCTGCCCTGCAAGGCGCAATTTGAGCGTGAGCTTGCGTTCCTGCGGGTGAGAGGTGGTAATGCCCAGTAACTGTTGTTTGTCGGGTGCAATGGTGATTGCATTTGCCGGCTCGGGCGGTTTTGCATCGACCTCGCCTTTTGCAGCGGAGGCGGGTTCGGTTACAGCTTGCTTAGGCTGCGGATTTTCTTCTTTGACAAGGGCCATGCCGCAGATGGGGCAATTGCCGGCATGGTCCGTGCGATAATGAGTATGCATCGGACAGTACCAAATTTCTGCTGGCTTTTTTGCGCATTGCGCAAAAGCACCCAGCATAACTGCAATGAGTGCTATTTTTTTAAAGTTCATTTTTATTGTGCGCGAAGCGCACAATAAAAATGAACGGACAATAATTATCATTTGATTTCTCCTTTAGCAGTCAGGTATTCCAGGCGATGGATCGCCGTGTGCGCCTCGCGAATCTGTTTTAGGCGTTCTTCGCCGGCGGTCAGATACATGCGGTACGCGATCAATGCTTCGGCGGAGCTGCCGCCCATCAGGTTGATATTGGCGAGATGCGAGCGGTGCGCCGAGATGTGCGCCGGCAGAATCGCGTGCGCATAGTTATTCACCGAAGCAACGAGCGCTTTGAGCCTCGCGTTTTCCGCGGCGATCTGCGCGGCAAGCTGGCGCTCGGTATCGGCGAGCATTTGTTCGGCTGCTTTGAGCCGCCGATCCTGCCCTTCGATTTCATGCTTGTTCTTGAGCGGATAAAACAGTGGCATCGGGGTTGAAACCGAAAGCGAAACCATATCTTCACTCTGGCTCATGCCCGGCACCGTCTGGCGGAACATGTACGCGGCAGAAACTTTCACCTCGGGGAACAGCGATGAGCGCGACAGCGACAGCATCGCCTGCTGTGCGCGCACTTCACTCTCTGCCTTGCGGTATAGAAATGTGGCGCGCAGGGCTTCAGTGCCTGTACCTGTAATCTGGCCCGGTAGATTCTGCCATTCGGCAGAGGCTGTGCCGCTGCTCTCGCGAGACAATGGTTGTCCGCACAAAGCTTCAAGATCGATCCACGCTTTTTCGAGTTCGTAGCCGTTGTTCAGTATTTCATTTTCGACTGTCGCGAGGGCCGCGCGCGCTTCGAGAATCTGCCCGGCAGTGTTGCGCGCGTCTTTGCGCGGTACGCTCAGCACTCGCATCGTAGCCGTGACGAGTTTCTTCGCGTCGCCCAGGTTCTTGCCGCGCTCTTCGTAGAATTTCACTGCATTGAGTTTTTCGAGTACCTCGAAGCGCAGCGCGGCCTTCTGTATTTCGAGATTGATACCGCTGGTTGCTGCGCGCAGCTCGGCCGCGGCTTTCCGGTAATGGCTTTCCCATGGCAGGGCGATGCGCTGCGAAATGCCGACGCTAAAGTTCGACATACTCTCACGGTTGAGTGCAGGAAACGTATTCACTGGTACATTCATGAGGCCGACCATCAGTTCGGGGTTATCATTAAATGTGCTCTCGCGCCGGTGATCGCTCTCTGCCGCCGCATTGAGCTGGCGGTCGGCGTTCAGGCGCGCATTGTTATCGAGCGCAAGTTCAAGGTAGTAATCTTTTGACTCTGCCGCAAGCGGCGGGCAAAGAATAATGAGCAGGAAAAAAAAGCGGAACATAGAGCCTCCTAAGCGAACCGCGCCACCCCGTTGGGGTGGCGCGCGCAACACCAGGAGCATTGCCTATAAGGCCACGCCTTAAGGCGCTGTTGCCGCAGCCGGCTAGATGAGAATTTTTAGTTTAGTGATAAACGCCCCC
>CAYHJO010000225.1:0-7127 GCA_964356715.1 uncultured Turneriella sp.
GTACGCTGGCCTATGCAATCATGAAAGTGTACCATCCCGAAAAAGGCCTGCTCTACTGGATCACCGGCTGGGAGCGCTACGCAATGCGTGACGTGCAGGAAGCCGGTATCATGCCGGCAAAATCCACGCCGGGGCAGAATTTGTCGGGGGAACAATTGCTGGGCACCATCACCGTCGCGGAAGAATACGTCGTATCACAAAAAAACTGGGGGAAATAGAAAATGCGTAAAATACACTTAATAGGATTTTTCCTGATTGTGGCGCTGCTTTTGCCCGCCGCATTGCACGCAAAAGTCGTCGCGAGATTCGAGTCGCTGTCGGGTCTTGTGCAATACCGGGAGAAAAAAGGCAAATGGCAGAACGCAAAAATCGGGACACAACTGCAATCCGAGACGGAGCTGCAGACGGGCCCCAATGGCAAAGCAACCCTGCTGTTTCCCAATGGCAGTAAGGTCACCTTGAATCCCGGGACACTGGCGAGCCTCGACCAATACGGCAGCGGTCCGTATGGCACGCAGACAAACATGAGTCTGCGCATGGGACGCATGAATGCCGATATTGCGAAAGTTAACGATGCAAACGCGCGCAATCACTTTCGCGTGCGCACTCCGACGGTCGTTGCCGGCGTGCGCGGTACAATTGAAGAAGTCGGTCACACGGCGGATAAAGGCACCGAGGTGATACTGCAGGAGTCGAGCTCTGAAGTTGTCGACGGTAATGGCAGATCTTCCATCGTTCCACAGGGTGGCAAATCGCAGATCACTACAGGCGGCACGACGACCGCCGACAAAATGGAAATGAAAAGCAGCACGGTCACTATGGCCGGTCAGGGTGCAACGGCAGCCGAAGCGGATATGTCTTTTTCATCCGGAGATTTTTCCTTTTCGGGCAATCTGGGCGATCTGACAGACCTCTTCGATCTTTTTGACGAGTTTGAGGCGCTGGGTTTCGCAAACCGGGTTACCTTCGAAAAATTGTAGATTTTGCAATCAGGGCGTGTGCATGTTCAAAATAATATTCAGTATACTGTTGTTGTGTTTTTTTCTACAAGGGCTCTCCGCCCAGGGCAAGGAAAAAGAGGAGCCGGTTGAGAACGAAAGGCAGGAAGAGAAAGTCGAAACCGCCGAGGACGAATTCGTCCCGCTTGCAGACCTGAAGCCGCTGGAAAAGGGTACGGAAAGCATGCAGAAGCACAGCTTTCAGTACGGTGTGTCGGCTGCCAATACGCTGATCAATGATTCGGTTGGCCTGCCGCAGGGATATTTTCTTGGCAGCTACCGCCCGTATTTCAAATATTTCTGGCACGAGCAGCATATTTTTAACGCGCGGGGCAAGTTTGCCTATAAGAATAATCCCAGTATCACCGATGCGCAAATAAAATCAGGCGCGGTGCGTAGTACGGGCGAGTATAATATCGAGCTGTTTAATGCAGAGCTGAATTTTGCGCGCCACCAGATCGTGGCAGGCCGGTCGTTCTACAAACTCGGCCGCGGTCTGCTCTTCGCCAACTTCGCCGACGGAGCCGAATACAACGGGGCTTTTAAATACGTGCTGGTGAAGGCGCATGGCCTTTATTCGGGACAATATGCCGGCTGTACAATTTCACTCGGCGGTTGTGCCACCAATGGCGATATCGCGCAGAAGGGACTCTATGAAATCGTGCCCGGCCGGGCGGCCGACGTCAATTTGCCCGATCCGGGCCGGCGTTTTTTTGCGGCGGCAGAAGCAGTATCGCCCCAGCTGTATGGCTCGAGTCTTTATCTGATGGTGCAATATTCGCGCGATATGAGTCGCGCTGCGGCGACGGGAACGAGCAAGGGAAAAATATTTGCCTATGATCCACTAAACCTCGGGGGGGGCCTCAGCGGATATATCGTTACTCCCCGGCTGCGTTATCTGAGTGAATTTGTTCTGCAGCGCGGCAAGACCTACAATAAAAACACGACCAACGACGAAGCCAAAAATGAACAGACCAATATCAGTGCGTGGGGTGTTACGGCCGACCTGAACTACACTCTACCCTGGTTCGAACACACTTTCAAGCCCGGTCTGATCGCGCAGTATGCCGCAGGCTCGGGCCGCGAATCCACACCAACCAGCCAGACAAACGTATCGAACCCGTCGCAGGAGAACGTATCCGGCGACGACAACAACTTCTATTTTTTCGGAGCTTATTCGGCGGGCTTAGCCCTCAAACCCAAACTTTCAAATCTGCACGTGATACGCGCGGGTTTTCAATTCCGCCCGCTGCACCATTTTTACTGGGGAAGAAACCTGATGGTGGCGACAAAATATACCTATTACCGCAAAATTAATGCCGACTACAGTATTTCAGACGCGTCCGCAAAACTGGCGAAACCTGTAGTTGGTCAGGGGATTGACGCGCAGGTCGTATGGGATTTCAGAAGCGATGTGAAAGTATTTTACGCTTACGGTTTTTTTAAACCCAGTGAAGCATACGACGCAAAAGATGCAAAAGATATCCATATACACATCGTGAGCTTGAACTTCCTCTTCTAAGCGGCGCCTGAACGTGGAAGGTTCGGGCGCACACCAGGAATGACCATGAACTCTGAACAATACGACACCGTTTTTATCGGCTCGGGCATCGGTACGATTCTCTGCGCGGCCATTCTCGCGAAATACCGCAACGAAAAAGTGCTGATCCTCGAAAAACATTTTACTCCCGGCGGTTTCACGCACACTTTCAAACGCAAGAACAAGTTTTTCTGGGATGTCGGCATCCATTACATCGGCGATCTGCAGGAAGGTTCGATTCTGCGCAAACTGTTCGATCTGATTTCGGATGGCAAACTCGAATGGCAGAAGATGCCGGCGCTGTTTGAAAAATTTGTCTATCCCGACATGACGTTTTCCGTTTATGACGATGTGAAAAGATATGCTGCCGATCTGATAGCCATGTTTCCCGCCGAAAAAGAAAATATCGACGGATATTTTGAGGATATTAAAAAAGTCAACACCTGGTTTGGCCGGCATATATCGATACGCGGCCGCGCGGCGTTCACCGACAGCGTGGAAAACGGCTTTGCGGAAAAAGAAGGTTTTAACCCGCGTCTGTCGACGAAGGTATACCTCGACAAACGCTTTGAGGACAATAAGCTCAAGTCCATACTGACTTCGCAATGGGGCAATTATGGCCTGCCGCCGTCGCAGAGTTCATTCATGATACACGCGGCAGTGGTGCAGCACTACTTTGCCGGCGGCTATTACCCGCGCGGCGGCTCGCATAAAATATTCGACTCCGCCGAGGGCATAATTCTGGCCAAGGGCGGACAGGTACTGACTTCGCACGCGGTCGGGCAGATCATCGTCGCTGACGGCAAAGCCAGCGGAGTGCGCGTGCGTGCCTTGCGCGAGGCGGGCGAGCCGGTCAAAGAATTTTTCGGTAAAAAAATTATCTCCGATGCAGGCGCATACAACACCTACATCCGCCTGCTGTCTGAGAACCCCGTTGCCTTCGCGGACAAGCTGCGCGCTTTTTATGACCACCACCCGGTTGTGAGTAACGTGACGCTTTATCTCGGGCTCAAAAGCGACCCGCGCGCGCTGGGGTTTGGCGGTGAAAACCACTGGATCTACAACTCGTATGACCACGACGCAAACTTCGCACAAGGGACAGATTGGGTGCAAAAAGGTATGGCCGCCGGTGCATACATGTCATTCCCTTCGCTCAAAAACAGCGAGGCCAAAGCGCACACAGCGGAGATCATCGCCTTCACCGATTACGGTTTTTTTGCCCGCTGGAAAGACCAGCCGTGGAAAAAACGCGATACCGAATATAAAGAGCTCAAAGAAAAGATCACGGCGGCGTTGATTGCGTTCGTGGCGAAGCACTACCCGGGACTGCCGGATCTCATCGAGTACACGGAGCTTTCGACGCCGATCACGACCGAACACTTTTCGTCGCACCCGCGCGGCAGCATCTATGGTGTGGCTTGTGTGCCCGAACGCTTTTTATCGACCGAGTCGCCGTGGTGCAACCCGGTTTCACCCGTCGGCAACCTCTACCTCACCGGCGCCGATGTCTCGTCGCCGGGAGTCGCGGGTGCCATGATGGGCGCCGTAGCGACACTGTCGCAATTGCCGGATGGTTTTAAGCTCCTCGATCTGATGCGCCTCGCGCCATGAAGGGGGCTGCCATGTGTGTGCATTGCACACACATACAATAACGCGTTTGAAAACACTTGACGTACCCGTGCAGGACGAATTGAGGGTGACATAATGCCCATTGATCCCAAGAAATATGAAGAAACCGATGAGCAAGTTCTGTGGGTAGAGTACAAAAAGGCGCGCGAACCCAAGCTGCGCGAATATTTCATCAAAAAATATGCACCGCTCGTAAAATACGTCGCCGGCAAGGTTGCGGTGGGCATGCCGCACAACGTCGAGTTTGACGACCTGGTGAGTTATGGTACGTTCGGTCTGCTCGACGCAATAGAAAAATACGATCCCGGAAAAGAAGTCAAATTCAAAACGTATGCGATGACGCGGGTACGCGGCGGCATTTTCGACGAACTGCGCAACGTCGACTGGATTCCCCGCTCGATCAGACAAAAGGCCAAGCAGGTTGAAAAAATAATTCTTGAGCTCGAAAACCGCATGGGGAGGACCGCCGAAGACGAGGAAATTGCGCACGAGCTCGATATCGACATCGATGAGTTTCACGATCTGATGTCGAAAATTTCGGGCACTTCACTCATATCGCTCAATGACGTATGGCACGGAAACGACGAAAACGAAGAGATGGTATTCGTCGATACGCTAGAATCTCCCGAAGCGCTGAATCCCGATACCATCGTAGAGCGCGAAGAAATCAAAAACATGATCGTCGAGTGCATCAAAAAACTGCCCGACCGTGAAAAGAAGGTGATCGTGCTTTACTATTATGAAGATCTGACACTGAAAGAAATCGGCGAGGTTCTCGAAGTCACCGAATCGCGCGTCTCACAGCTGCATACCAAGGCAATCATGCGCCTGCGCGGCCGCCTGTCGCAGATGAAAAGTCTGATGTGATTTTCGGTCACTTCGACTGCGCTCAGTGACCGATCCTTGAGCGCAGTCGAAACGATCGAACACCGATACCATGCTGCATCCCTCAAAAATCCTCAAAGAACTGGGGATCTCGGCTCTCAAACATCTCGGACAGAATTTTCAGATCGATACGCATGTGGTTGCCAACGCCGCGCCGTTCATTCCACAGGGCGCAAAAGTGCTCGAAATCGGCCCTGGGCTCGGCGCGTGGACGGAAATTTTCCATGCGCGCGGCCATAAAATGGTGCTCGTCGAAAAAGACCGCACGCTGGCGCGCCGGCTGACAGAACTCTATAAATCCGACACACGCGTAACGGTAATCGAAGGTGATTTTCTCGAACTCGATCTTCAGGCAGAGCCGCTGCGCAGCTGCACCGCCGCTGTGGGTAACCTGCCTTTCTACGTGACCTCCGAGCTTTTGCTGCGCATGATCGTTGACTGCCCGCAGATCTCGCATGGTATTTTTGGCGTGCAGCTCGAAGTCGCCGAGCGCCTCGCCGCCGGCAGGGGTTCTTCGCTGTCGGTCGCGCTGGGCGCGCAGGGAAAAATCAGGATCGCGGGAAGAATTGCTCGGCACAGTTTTTTTCCCGCACCGAACGTCGATGCCGCGATGATCAGTTTTGAGCGCACGGCCGGCAAAGACCGCCCGTATCTGAGAACTCTGCTCAAGGCTGCCTTCTGGGGCAAGCGTAAAGCCCTGGGCACGGCGCTCAGAAAGAACCCGTTTTGGCAAAGCGACGCCGCAGCGCAGAACTGGGCAGGCCGATTGCTGGCAGCGCCACCCATGATTGCCGCATTTCTGGAGAAAAGAGCAGACGATCTGGATGTGGCCGACTTTTGCCTGCTCTATGATTTTCTCACTGCAAAGGATAGTTGACATGCCGGCTCAGGTTTCACCCTTGTTGGCTATCTGATGCAGACTATCGCAGACCGTAGCGGCGCCAATCAACAAGTACCGGCCGGGCAAGTGGTTGCCGCCAAAGGTCAGGTGGTAAAATCCCTCATTATTCTTCAAAAGGGCCAGGTTACCATTAACGGCGTCGAAACGGGCCCCGTGGGCCAGCCGATCATGCGCCCGCTTTACAATATCAACGCCCCCGCGGTTCTCGCCGGGGCTTCGTTGTTCTCACAGGCGCGCAGTAATTATCATGTGGTCACCTCGGCGCAGAGCGAATTGAGTGTTTACCCCAGCAACAAGGAGTATATCCTCAAGCTCATCGCTGCCAAACCGAATATCGGTGTGCTCGCGCTCAAGTCGGTGTATAAAGATCTTACCGATCTCGAGGCCAAGGCCGATCAGGCTGAGGCAACATGGCAACAGCTGAGCAGTTATGAGCTGGGTTTCTCTATTTCGCTGAGCGCGTTGATGCCCGATAAATTTGCCGGCGAAATCAAAAACGAAGCGGGTTTCAGCGATCCGCTGCTACCGGCCGCGCGCAGCCAGGTGCAGGATTTCACCGAACGCGGCGGCAATATCGTCAAACCGCTCAATATCAACTTTTTGCGTTCTGCCAAGAACCAGATTGAGACAATTGCGGAGAAAAAAACCGACAGCAATGCGGTTTTGCTGCTACGCCGCCTGGTGTCCCTGCCGCAGGATGTATTAGGGCTTATTGCCACACGCGATGCGCAGCTTTTGTACACGACGGCCGAGGCGGTGAGCGAAATTGCCGCCACGGTCGGCACAGATATCGAGCGCCGCCTGTCCGAGATGCAGCAGTTTCTGCAGCGCATGCTCGTCGGTGACTACGCCTGGCTTTCGAAGTTTGCGCTGCAGGCCGAGCTGATGGAGAGCAATTCAAACAGCGCTGCGCGCGAGGATATTATCGCTGCCTGCGCATATTTTACCGAAGGTTTCACGGCGATACGCGACAAACTCTTATCCTTCGCGGAAATTGCCTACCCGCCGTATCCACAGGCCGCGCTGCAGCGCCTGCAGAAACTCGCGGCACAAAAAGAGGAGGCGCGCCCTGCAGCAGCTGCACAAACAGAATCTGTGCAGCTTGCGGGCGACCTCAGCGAATTTCAGGACGGAGTTAACAAGATTCTCGAGTGGAGCGACACACCGGCAGAGA
>CAYHJO010000226.1:0-7121 GCA_964356715.1 uncultured Turneriella sp.
TTTGAGGTAATCGCTCTCAATGGGTACATCGATCATTTACATTGGTTGTTGCGAATTCCGCCGCATTCGAGCGTCGCCTCGGTAGTCAAACGGATTAAGGGCCGTACATCTAGGGAAATTGGTGATCTGTATTGGCAAGTTGGCTATTGGGTAGCAGTGGTTGAATCGCGTAACTTGCCGGCCCTTACAGAATACATCCAAAGGCAATGGGAGGCTCATGCCAACCGTCAGTTAGAAGATTCGGCTTTTTTCGAGCCTTTTCTTGCTAGCCCATCCCCCTAGCCCACGAATTAATTCGTGGGCTAGGGGGATGGGCTAAAGGGCTTGTGGTTAAAATCTGATTGCAACCCTACTCCACGCGCGCAACCTTGAATCCATGAAACATCTCGCCACAGTCACCCTGGCCCTGACTCTCGCAGCGCCACATTTTGCCGCACCCCAGCCTAAAGCCGCGAAACAGGAAAAAACACTGAAGGCCGCGCCAGTGGTACTGGAAAGTGCGGCTCCCGGGACCAAAGCGCCGGCCGAAAAACCCGGCCCGGTCTTTCTCGAAATCTTTGGTTCATTCACGTTTGTACAGGGCACTTTTCCCACCGTTGAGGATGGGCAGCCAGACGCCGTGGCGAGCGACACCTCGCGTGGGCAGAAATCGCAGAACGCGAGCGGCTTCGGCGGGGGCGCAGCCTTCGGTTATGACGTGTCGGAAAATTTGGGTCTGGTACTGGGCGGCTACGGCAGATCCGTCAGCAGCCGTACATTTACCAATTCGAATGGCGGCGGAGCCTGGACGCGTCAATCTACCAGCGACAGTTTTGCTGTCACTCTGGGTATCAGACCGTTTGTCAAAGCGTTGGGTGGACGGCTATTTGCCGGTGCCGGCTGGCTGGTGACCATGCCTTTCAGCGAAACCACAGATTTTAAAGCGTCGAGCAGCGGCACGGCCTTCACGAGCGCCTCTGACTCTTTGAAAATCGAAGACAAATACAATTTCAGCCTGCGCGGCATGTACGGCGAAATGGGCGTGAACTATGAAATCACCGATAGCCTGTATTTCGGCCTCAGTGCACGCGCCTTTGTCGCCACGACGGACAACATCAACCAGACGCGTATCGAAACCAAAACCGCATCGGGCACGACGATTGTCACGACGACCACTTACAAAGAGACCGCCTCGCAGGATAAATTCGACGCGACGGCCTCGAATAGCACAACCACAAACATCAAGCAGCTTAGCCGCGACTGGACCAACAAGGGTATCACGGATATAGCCTTTAATTTTTCGGTCGGCTACCGGTTCTGAAAGGTTAGCCTTTGAATGAATGAGCTAACCTGAAAATATGTTGACGTTTTGCCATAGAAGGATTAACCTTAGAACATGAGCCCGCTGATGATAATTGCGAGCATAGTTGCCTTAACCTCAGGTTTCTACCTGATGGGAGTCGGGCTTTCCCGCATGGTAGCAAAGGAAGTTGAGAAATCCCGCCGCCATGGCTGAACGATTTCTTTTCTTTATTGGTTCTGCTATCATTGCGACTACGCTGGCTCTAATTGCAACGTACCATGAATATAAGGTCATCGCGGAGACCGTAACGGTAATCGTCGGCACGACGGGCGGCATTCTTTCAATTATCGAATATTTGCGACGGCGCAAATAGGCCTCGCAAGCCACCTTTTCGTCTTTCCACCCCACGCGAATTTTCGTGACTGTGGTGTCATGTTTCTTGAAGCGGCCCGCGCACATGTGAATTCGGGTGAGGCCTCTGTGCTGCTTCTCAGCGGCAATGTGCGGGATGTCTATTATGCCAACGGCCAGTTTCGTGCGCTGAGCGACATGCTGCGCTGCGAACTATTCAATGACTACGAGAGTGTTGCCGAGTACGATCCGCAGGGGGGCATCCAATTCGCCGACGCGAAGCAACGCGAAGCCTATTTCCGTTCGCTCAGCGGCTATGACGCCTACCACAAAACGAGTTTTGCGCAGAATCCGCCGAAAGATCCCGTGCCGGCGTTTTCGATTCTCGATAACCTCGCGCGCCTCAGCCTGCTCGACAAAAAATCTTTCGCCGTCGTCATCCACTACCTGGACCAGATTATTCCCACCGGGCTCACCGGTAACAACGAGCTGCGCTATCTGACAATCGCGCTCGACAAGTGGGCGCAGAATCCCGAGTTTCGCCGCAACAAGATCCGCTTTGTGCTGATCGCGCCCGAAGTCGCGCGCGTCGACAGCTTCATTGGCAAGAACGCGTTTATTGAACATATTACCCTGCCGCGGCCGGGGCTTGAAGAAAGAAGAACCACAATCTCTGCTAGCCCACGAATTAATTCGTGGGCCAGCGATGAGGCCAATCAAAGCAAGCAAGTCGACAAACTCGCAGAGCTCACCGCCGGCCTTACCAACCGCCAGATTCTCGAAATACTCGGTAAAGGCCAGACCGACGAGATTGCCTTACGTGCGATCAAGAAGGATCTCATCAGTGCTGAATGCCGTGGCCTGCTCGAAATAGTCGAACCCAAGCATTCTCTGAGCGCAGTCGCAGGCCACGAAAAGGTAAAGGAAATTCTTACGCTCACAGCCTCTGCCATCAAACAGGGTAAAACAGCCTACCTGCCGATGGGGTTTCTGATTTGCGGCCCGGTGGGCACCGGCAAAACTTTTATCACCGAATGTTTTGCGCATGACGCGGCATTGCCGGTGGTGAAGTTCCTGAATTTCCGTTCGCAGTGGCAGGGCGAAACCGAAGCCAACCTCGAGAAGATCTTTAATATCCTGAAATACATTTATCCCGTTGCGGTGATGATCGACGAAGCCGACGCTTTTCTGGGTAACCGCGATGCGAGCGGCGATAGCGGCGTGTCGATGCGGGTTTTTGCTTCGCTCGCATCGCTGATGAGCGATACATCCTACCGGGGGAAAATTATCTGGTTTCTGATGACCTCGCGCCCCGACCTTTTGCCGGTCGATATGAAGCGCCAGGGCCGCGCCGAAGAACACCTCGCGTTGTTTCACCCGCAATCCAAAGATGAACTCGAGGCGCTGTACCAAAGCGTGTGCCGCAAGCTGAAATTACCCACACCGCTCACGGAGCTGCAGCCACTGCTCGACAAACACCGCGCTTACTCGGGCGCAGACATCGAAGCAATGATGACGCGTGCGGCCCTCGCAGCAGAAGTGAAACACGACGCGGCGCTGGACGAAAAAATTTTGAAAGACACAATCGGGAATTTCCGCAGCCCCGAATACCCTCTCGCTATCGAGCTACAAACACTCGTGGCGGTGCGCGAATGCACGCACCAGGACATGGTACCCGAAAAGTACCGCGCGCTTAAGGCTGCCGATATCGAAGCGCGTATCAATGAATTGTTAACAATGTTGAGGCAGCGTTGATCACTCCGATTCTGCAATTTTACCGGCAACTGACGCGGTTTGCCGTATGGCTTGTCGGCTTTTATGCGGCCCCTTTGCTGCACGTTGTGTTCACCAGCGTGTTTGCAGCCGCTGGTTTTGCTTATGGTTACGGTCGCGGCCACCTGCCTGTGATTCATCCGGATATACTTGAGGCGCTGGTGATAGGTCTCGCAATCATTATTCTGATCGAGATCTACATGAACGACGGTTTTCATAAGCTGGGCATTCGGTCTTTTATTCCGCGGGTGCGTTTCGTGAACGCCATGTTCGATGAGGGCCGGCTGAAGATCGACCGCGAACTTAAAGAATACCAGAAGCTGCTTTTCTACCTGACCGACTATGGCAAGAACCGTGCTTTTTACGGGCCGTTTCATGTAGCGGTGGTCCTCGGTACGGTTTTAGTGTTTGAATATATGTTTTTGCACACGGGCCACGGGGATATCTATTTGCAGGCCGCGCTGGTCACTTTGCCGATTCATGTGCTGTTTGTTTACGTGACCGCCGACCTGCATATGGGACGCTACCGGTCGCTCGTGAAGCGCCAGCTATTCTTTATGGGTCACGAACCCCCGAACGAATATTCTATTTCACTGAAACTGAAATTCGCGAGTATTCTTTTCGTGATTGCGCTCAGCGATTATATTTTGATATCTCTTTTGAGATCTGAAGTCGCGAAATCCAGCGGCGGCTATGCCTACATTATCGGATTTTCACTGTTCTCTCTGGCTCTATTGATGGCCTTAACGATTCTGCTGTTTTCGAGCATATTTGCTTCTATCAAAGAGCTGCAGCTTGCGGCGATGAGCCTGCAAGAAGGCCACGATCCTGATTTCTATTCGCAGACTTCAGACCAGGAGCTCGCCACCTTATCGACCGGTTTTTTCAACGCCGCGCAGAGAGTTTTGAACTACCGCCGCGACCTCGAGCACCAGATCAGGGAAGCGACGGCGCATTTGAGCGCAGCGAACGAAGAACTCAAGGCAAAAGACCACGAAATCCAGACGGAGCTCGATTTTGCCGCCGAAATACAGAAAGACATGATTCCGCATGCGCACCCGCCGTGGCAGGCGATACAGTTCGGCATCATCTTCAAACCGATGCAAAAGGTGTCGGGCGACTTCCTGAATATTTACAAAAAGGACAACGCCATATTCGCGCTGCTGGCCGATGTTTCCGGGCACGGCGTACC
This sequence comes from uncultured Turneriella sp., assembly GCA_964356715.1. GTDB lineage: Bacteria > Spirochaetota > Leptospiria > Turneriellales > Turneriellaceae > Turneriella. Next base: position 4,599 of record CAYHJO010000226.1, read on the forward strand.
GGCGGCGCTGATTACGATGGCGGCGAACGATGCGTTTGGGCTGGCAATCCGTAATTCCGATTCACCCGCGGCTGTTTTCCGCGATGTCAATACGCAGCTCAGCGAGCAGATCAAGACCCAGGATTATCTGACAGCCTTTCTCGTGCGCATCGACGAACGCCTGCACATAACCTACGCGAACGCTTCGCACCAGAAGGCGCTGCACTTCCGCCGCAAGTTCAACACGATTGAATCGTACGACACCAATGGTTTGTTTATTGGCGCCATGGCCGATGCGACCGGAACGTACGAAGAGAAACAGTCACGCCTGCAATACGGCGACCTGCTGGTGTTATTTACCGATGGCATCACAGAACAGGTGAATGCCGCCGGCGAAGAATTCGGCCAGCCCCGCCTGCAGGAGCTTATCTTACGTTACCATGAATTGCCGGTGCAAAAACTCGCGGACGCGATTCTTGAAGAATTGACCGCTTTCGCCGGCAGTATGCGCATTCGCGACGACGTATCGCTGCTGGCGCTCAGCGTGCACCCGCAGTACCGCCAGTTCATCGAGACGTTTAACGAAACAGTGAAAGCGATGAAGAGAAAGATGCTCGAACAATCGTCAAACCTGCTCGAAGACCTTTGGCGGATGTATCCTGAATTTCCGGCGCTGCCTTTTCTGTCTGCGCGTATTTACTACCAGCTAAAAGAATTTCCGCTGGCCGAGAAGCATATCAGGCTTCATCTGGAGAAGTTTCCCGGCGATGTGCGGGCGACGCAATTATTGGCCGCTATCGCATTAAAATCGGGCAATCGTTCGCGCGCCGCAAATCTCGTAAACCGGTTGCACAAAGCCAACGCCGATGACAAAATTACGCGCCATTTGCTGAAGAAACTGCAATGAAATTTGTAATCCCCATTATCGTAAGTGTGTGTGTGTTTGCCTGCAACCGGCAGGCTGAGCGTGGTGCACAGCGACTGGCAATAGCGGGAGCTTTGGACCTGCAAAAGCATGATTTCACAAACGCAGGTTCCGTTGACCTCGACGGCGAATGGGAATACTATCCCGGTGAACTGGTCAATCCCGAAGATCTTGCGAAGAAGCAGGCTTCGAAGAGAATCGCGGTACTGCCCCGCAGCTTTAATTCGTACACTGAACCGGGGTTACGTTTACCCGCCGCAGCGAGCGCCACATACCGGCTAACTGTGCAACTTCCCGATAAACTCGCAATGTATGTGATGAGAATTCCGCCGCCGGCTACGGCTTCGCGTGTATTCATCAACAATAGCCTGGAAATCGAAACGGGCCGGGTATCTGAAAAGCCGGCGGAAGTTGTAGCGGCCGGCCCGATGCAGTATTTTCAGGGGCCGCTGGCGGGAAAAACGGAAATCCTGATTCAGGTTTCGAATGTCAAGAACCGCAGAGGCGGTATATGGCAGAAATTGACGCTCGGTGTGGCACCGGTAATGATCGGCGAGCGCCTGAAGTCGATTACTCTCGATGTGACAATCGCCGCCGCATTGATGACGATTGCCTTGTACCATCTGGCGCTGGCCTTGTTGCGCAGTCCTGACAAGTCGATTATTCAATATGCCATTTTCTGCTTTCTGATCGGGCTTCGCCGTTTGCTGACCCATGAGCAGTTGATCGCAAATTTCTGGCCGGAGCTCAGCTGGGAATCTCATATGGCGCTGGAATATTTCACGATCTATGCCGGCGGTCTTTTTTTCCAGCTCTACGTCACGCAGTTTTTTAGCGCCATGGCCACGGATCGCGTTATCCGCTTTTCCGCACTGGTTACGGGTGTCTTGGCTATTTTGGGTGTCGTTCTGCCGGTGCAGACTGCACGGTATCTGCTGCCCATTTTTCAGTGGGGATTCTTTTTCGTCTGTCTGTATCTTTTTTACCATGTGGTAAAATTCGCGCGGCAGCGGGTGTTTGGGGCAGGTGTTTTTGCTGGTGGAATTTTAGCGCTGACGCTCGCATTCATCAATGATTCGCTCGGCAGCAACGAAATCATACGTACACCACCGGTGATATCTTATGCGATATTCTGCTTTATTTTCGTACAGGCATTCATGATTTCAGGAAAGTCGCTGCTGGTTTTCCGCGACAATGCAAATCTGTCGGCGAGACTGCTGCATTCTGACAGGCTGCGCGATGATTTTCTGACGCAAACGACACACGAGCTGAGAACACCGGTTCAGGCGATGGTGCAAACGGCCGAGAACCTGCGGCGGGGGGCCAGCGGTGCGGTGAGCGAGCAGGTACAGCGGTCATTGGCTGTGATGGAAGAGAACGGGCAGCGTCTGCTTTATCTCATTGACGATCTTTCGGATTTTATCCGCTTGAAACACAATGACATCATACTAAACCCGCAGCAGGTTTCGCTCAAAAAGGTTCTCAGTCCTGTGTTGCAGCTCTGTCTCGGCCTTTCTGAAGACAATCAGCTGGTGCTCGTCGACGAGATACCCGAGGGGATGCCCGATGTGCACGTCGACCCCGCGCGCCTGCAGCAGTTGTTATTGAATCTGCTGAAT
>CAYHJO010000227.1:0-7029 GCA_964356715.1 uncultured Turneriella sp.
GTATGCTCGAGACGGGCGAAGGCAACCTCGAAGCGGTCTATGACGCCTGCAAGGAGACCGGTGAAATTACCGACGACTTCTCGCTGATTTCACTCACCTACCTGCCCGAACTCGAGACCAAAGACGCACGCCTCGGTATCGGCAACAAGATCACCGACGCGAGAGCTCTTGTAGCGCAGAAGAAATATGCGGCCGCAACAGAACTGCTCGAGCATGCGTACAAGGTTTCGCAGGATAACCTGCACGTCGCGCGCGCGCTCGCGCATATTTACTACAAAGCGGGCAAACTGAAAGAGGCGGCGGCATATTTCGACCTTTACAGCGAAGTGAACCCTGGCGACACGCAGGCGATTGAACTTTTGGGCAACATACTGCTGAAGCTCGGTGAGGCAGAAAGGGCGGCCGATGTGCTGACGCGCCTGAAAATCCGCAATCCGCGCGACGAAAAAATTGCCGCACAGCTCGCGAAGATTTATAAGTAATATTCGCGGTGTCTCGATACGTTTTTCGCCCGGCTGGCGAAAAACACCCGACAACCGCAAAAACTACAAGTCAATCCACTTGAGCACATCGGGCAGCAGCTCTGACGCGAGATCGTCTGACGCGATCATCATTGAATGGTCATAGTCGCGTGCATAGCGGTTCATGCGGCCCGCGAGAAAAAAACGCACGTCGGGCGAATTTTTTGTTTCGCCGCCGATCGTTTTGACGAAGAATTTGTAGACCGATTCTGACGGCGCGACGTTGTCGATTTTACCGGCGATGAACATCACGCGCACGCCCTTATCTTTGAGCGAGACATTATCGAGCGCCTCGCGCCACACAGGCTTGCCGGCTGCGTCAAACAGGGCCGACCGCGGAGAAACGAGGTCGGATTTGATAGCGGACAAATAGCGTGTACAGAATTCATCCGCCGTCGGCTGTTGGCTCGAACGGCCCGCCGGGTCGTCGGGTCGATGACTGACAGCGCAAATATTTTGCCCGCTTATCTTGACCAAAGCGCGACTGAACGATCCGGGGTAAGCATAGTCAAAACCAGTGCCGAGAAAAAACGCGGCTTTGACAAGCATGCCCGAGACGGTCGCATTCTTTTGCGCATCGTCGAGATAATGCGCGACAGCCTGGCCGCCGAGCGACACGCCGGCCATCACCCACTGTGCGTCGTTTGAATTCTTACGGATCGCCGCCGTGATTGTCGGCAATACCTGGCGGCCGAATTTTTCGAGCGCCATACCCGGCGGTACGCGCACGAGCCATACTGGTACGCCGCGCGCGTTGAACCATGGAATCAGCGAATTTTTACCTGAATTCGTGAGCACCGTATCGCTGACAAGCATCGGCGAGACAATCACCAGCGAAAAAGACGGCCCGGCCAACGCGCTGTACGTTTTGGGAAAGAGCGATACCGAATAGTTGCCGCCCGCAGCGTCGATGGTGAAATCACGCTGGTTTTCTTTTTCCGCATAATTGGCGGTGCTGATCGACTGGCAGGCCGAAAGCAGAGCACTGCAGAAAATGACTGCCGCGTAAGCGGTATTTAATCGCATGCCGCGGATTTACTTTGGCAATGCGCCTGTAAATCGAAATTGAACATCTGTTCGCCAATTGCTTTTCGTACTTTTCACTTGCCGACGCTTCGTAAGTCTGCCTTTATGCGGAAGCTCACCCTAAAACCGGGTGGAATCCAACCGATAAGTGACCAGATTTACCGCATTACTCTGCCGCAGCCATTCTACGCGCCCAATCAGGTCTATCTGATTCGCGACGAGAAGAATATGCTCATTGATTCGGGCTATGTTGAGTCGATCGGCCCGCTGGCATTAGCGCTCAGAGAATTAGGGCTCGCGATGCGCGATATCGACACGATAGTCTATACACACCCGCACATCGACCATATCACAGGCGGTCTTCTGTGGTCGCAATATTCGCGCCGCACCGAACGCTGGGGGCACCATAAAATGGCGGCGGCGATTCCTGATTACCCCGAATTTATCGACGTATGGCAGGCCGACACCGCGCGGATTCTGACCTTGGCATTCAAAGATAAGCAGGCACGCAGCGCGCGCATACGCCGCGCGAACGAGCGCTGGGCGCGATTTGTGAAGCGATTTGCCCATGCGCAGCAGGTGCCAAGGGTCGCGCCAGGCACGGACGCCGAAAGCGCGACCAACGGACAGGAGGTCACAGGGGTCGTGCGAGGCATGCAGGCCGGTAGCGCGACCGAGCGACCAGTGAAACAGGGTGATCGCGGCGTGCATCTCGACCGCCTGCTCAAAGACGGGGATGAATTCTCCACCGGCCGCCTGAAATTCCGTATAATGGAGACTCCCGGACACAACACGTGGCACATCACGCCGGTGGAAACGACCGTCGGCTTTGCTTTCACCGGCGACCTTTTGATCGGCAATATTCCCGCAATCTACGACAGCCTCGACGGCAACCTGGAACTTTTTCAGAAGAGCCTGATGGATCTGCTCGCGTTGCGTAAGGCGCAACCGCACATACGCTTCTTACCGGCGCACGGCGAAGAGATTGAAAATCCCGAGCGCGCGATCAAAATTGTGCTGAAGACCATTGGCATTCTCGAAAACGGGCTGTTAAAAAAACTCGTCGAGGGGCGCAAAAATCTCGTCGACCTGATGGAATCAGCATTCGGCGCGCACATCGAAGGCGGTAACCATTTTATCACGGCGCTCGAACTGCTCGAGGCGCTGCTGCGCAAACTGATGCGCGAAGGCCGCGTCGGTTCGCAGGTCTACGCCGACGGCCATGAGGAGTTCTACCTTAGACACTGATATGGCGGAACAGCAGACACCACCTGTGGTCGCGAAAGGCTTCATCGATATTCCGGCGAGCATCGTGCTGTCGGCCGAAGGCGCGCAGATTCTTTCGAAATCGCGCACGGCGATTCAGCGCGTGCCCACGCGCAGCGGGCAGCCGCGGGAGGGCCTGCTGTCGCAGGCGTTCAACGCCGCGACCGTGCAGAAGATGATTATGAACTCGTACATAGACGAGATTTACTATACATCCGCGGAGTTTCTCACCAAACGCCACCAGATCATCAGCACCACGAACCTCGTCATCTACGCAATGCTGTATAAGATGCTGTCTCCCACAATGGCGAAGCGTGTGATCGAATCGCCTGTGCTGCGCGAGTACAACCGCCGCAACCCGAAAGCCGCGATTCTCGATTTCAAGCATGTACCGCAGAAAGTCATGGATGATTTCCTGACTAAAAACAAGGCCATACTCGCGCGCATCGAACACGAGATGATCGATGCGGTGCTGAACCGCATCACATCCGACACGAAATTGCCCGAAGAAGACAAGATCGTGCGCATGCGCAGCCTCGAAAAATTTGTGCGCTGGGTCGACAAACGCATCTGGTACCTCTATTTGATTATCTACCAGACGCCGCTCAAGGCCGAGATTGAAAAAGCATACGTTGATCTCTTTTTTCAGTATCTCGACAACACGCAGATTGCCGTGCACACAGGTAATCTCGTCATGGAATTTATCCAGAATGCCGAAAAAGCGCACCTCGAACGTGTGATTGTGCGCAACCACCTTGCGGCGCGCGAACAGGTCGATGAATATCTGCGCAGCAAAGCGCACCGCGAACAGGCAATCGCTCTCGCGGCGCGCAACAAACAGCAGCTGGAAGTGACATGGCACTTCCACACCGATCGCGTGAGCGCCGGCAAAGCCTACAACGTGAAAGTGATTCTCTCAAACTACGGTCTCATCAACGAAGCGACGCGCGCGAACCTCGCGCAAAAGCTCAAAACAGACACGGCGGGAATCGGACTGGCTGATTTTTACGAGCAACCGTCAGAAAGCGGCAAACTCGGTGCGGGTCTCGGCCTGCTCTATAACTCATATCTGGAGGATGTCTGCCGGGAAAAAGGCATCCGTTACTTCTGCACGATTTTCCCCGAACCGCGCCTCGAAAAAACCACGGTCACGCTGGATTTGACTTTTTGAGACCTGCGCGTCGGCGCAGAGCCAATTGTCATAAGCTGGAATTTATGTTTTAGCGCGGCGCTTGATCTTGATCTTATCGCCGGCAGCGACTTTCTTCATCACCATGGTTTCCGGATTTTGCATCGACCTGACATCGTCGAGCAGGCCGTTGATGAATCCCGTAGTTTCAATGGAGTCGTACTGTTTGGCCAGCAAAATACTTTCATCGATCACGACCGCCGCATCGGCGTCGGTCGGCATATGAAGCAGCTGGGCGACACCGGTGCGCAAAATCGCACGACTCACGGGGGAAATGCGCGAAAATTCCCAGTTCACGAGCCGTTCGGTAATGAGTTCGTCGATTGCGTTGAGATGATCGAGCGTGGTCCGGATGATCGATCGCGCGAATTCCCTTTCGTCATCGGGCACTGCATAGTCGATCCAGTTGAATGAACTCAACTGTTCCAGATCGGGTTTTTCATCGTGGCGCGCATCATACTGGAACAGCGCCTGCATCGCGAGAATGCGCGAGCGGTGGCGGCTCTGTCTCAGCGACTTAGCCATGCGAAAAGGCCAGCCCTGCCGCCTGCATATTGTTGAGGAGTTCAGCCAGCGATCGCGCGGCCTCGGCACCTTTGTTACTGTCATCGTTGCGCGCACGCGCTTCGGCCTGCGCCGCGTTTTCGACGGTCAGAACGGCGTTCATTACAGGACAATTGAATTCAATCGAAACAGCCATCAGGCCGCGGGCACTTTCGTTGGCCACGATGTCGTAGTGACCCGTTTCCCCGCGTATCACACAGCCGCAGGCAATGACGGCGTGCGCTTTGCGGCCGGCAAGAATCTGCTTGGCCGCAACGGGTAATTCCCATGCGCCTGGAACTTCTAAGCGAATGATGTTTTCAGGGGCGATGCCCGATTTCTGTAACTGTTGAACTGCCCCATCTGCAAGTGCAGTTGTAAGGTGCTGATTAAAAAGAGCGGTGATCACCGCGATGCGTGTGGATTTATCCCTGAACGGCTCGTTATACGTGCGATCTGAAATCTGCATTTTGCCTTTGAGTTTTGGAGGTTAGGGGAGTTGAACCCCTGACCTTCACAATGCCATTGTGACGCTCTCCCAACTGAGCTAAACCCCCGAATTTGCTAGAACTGTTGCAGGGCCAGGCCCCGCAACAGCCCATAGCATTAAGACACACCGTCAACGACGATGTAAGATCCTGAGCCTCAGCCCGCCTTTGGGTCGCAGCGTTACCAGAGGTTCGGTCTGCACTTTTTCGCCGATGTCGTCGAAACGATAACGGCCAACGAGTGTCGCCAGCACGAGAGTCGCTTCCAACCAGGCAAACTGTTCGCCGATGCAGTTGCGCGGTCCGGCGCTGAATGGGAAATAAACAAAGCGTGAGGGCTGAAACTCCGTATCGAGCCAGCGCTCGGGAATAAAAGCATCGGCGTCGGCAAAATAACGCGGATCGCGGTGCATGACATACTGGCTGATCCACACTTCCGCGTCTTTGGGAATCGTATATTCGCCGAACTGGAAATCCTTCAGCAGCACACGGCCGATGACCCAGGCCGGCGGATAAAGCCGCATCGCTTCGCAGATGACGGCGCGGGTGTAAGGCAGGTTCCCGCTGTCTTCCGCCTGCGCGCTTCGGCCCTGCAGTTTTTCGGCAAGTTCCTTCGCCATGATTTCCTGTTTTTCGCCGTGGCGCGCGAGAAGGTGCAGAGCCCAGGTCATCGCATTCGCCGTGGTTTCAAAGCCGGCGAGATAGATCGTCAGCGATTCATCGCGCAGGCGCTGTCTTTCTTCCTTACTATGAACATCCCGCCCCGCTGCTTTTTTCCCCTCAATCAGCATCGACAGAAAATCACCCCGGTCTGTCCCGGAGGCAAGGTGCTCGTCGATGATCGCATAAATGATTGCATCCAGTTTGGCAATACTGGTTTCCACTCGATTTTTGATGCCATTGGGCAATTTTAAGACAAATTCGGCAAAATTGCGCAGCGCGATGACCGGCATGATTTCCGCCATAATTTCGCCGATGACCAGCGTGTTGTCGCTGCCATCGGAATCGAATAGCGTGCGCGCGACGATGCGCTGCGCCAGGTGCGAGAGATCGCGGTGTACGTCCCTGATTTCGCCCGGTTGCCAGTGCACGCTTTCCTCTTCAGCCAGCGCAGTCATCACTTTGCCGTATCCCAGAATACGCGACCTCGAGAACGCGGGCGATGCCATCTTGCGCATCTGCTTGTGCTCATCCCCTTCGGCGGTCAGAAGTCCCGTACCGAGGAATGTTTTTCTGAGCATCTGCTCGCCGAGGTCTTTAATCACCGCGGAGTTTTCGGTCAAAAGCAGCCGCTCGATATATTCAGGATTGCTGATCAGATAAAACACCTGCGTGAGGTATTCGATTCTGACCACATCGCCATGATCGCGCGCCGCACGCCGCAAAAACTCGAGGCTGTCGTGTTTAAGGGAGAAAAAACTGCCGATCAGCGGCAGCGAAGGCGGTGCGGGCGGTTTCGGCCCCTTTAGAGGTGCAAATACTGACGTGGCGGAAAACATGCTTCACCGCCGCACGGCAGCGTACCGCGTCAACGCATACCCGCGACACTGTTCTGCAATTTTCTTGACAACACCGAAAACGAGCGGAGCGTGAATTATGTGGCGCGCATTTCTGTGTCTGGTACTTGTGTTGGTGATGGCAGACTCTGCTATGGGTGCAAAACGCAAAAAGGCCAGAAAGAAGGCTAAAGTTGCCCCAAGGACCGAAGAAAGCGCAGAGGCAGTAAAGCCCGAAAAAAGTGAACCGGTCGCCAAAACGGAAATACCTCCGGAAAAACCAGCCGAAACCCCGGTTGCTGATACGCATGATGAAATGGAAGCCTATCGCGCAATACAGAAGCGCAAAGAAGCCCAGGTGCAGGATCTCGCCGATCTGTTGCTGATGTACCGCGGAGAATTCGGCAAATATAAAAATGCCGCACAACGGCTGGCGCGTGCGCGCGAACTCGAACTGATCCAGGAACACCAGGGCGACGAAAAACTCGATCGCGGTACGC
>CAYHJO010000228.1:0-6976 GCA_964356715.1 uncultured Turneriella sp.
GCGTGAGCTTATTCAGGCTCTTGCGTGTTTTTTTAGCTTCCACAAATACCTCTCAGTTTCCGCGAAACTATGCCCTTTCAGGCCCGCTTCCCGGATATATAATAGACGACGCGCAGACAAGCCACATTACGACAATAAATTATGCCAGCCCCGCTGAAGTTAATCACTATCTCAATCAGCCACTACGTCGAAAAGGTAAAATGGGCTCTCGCGCTATCGGGCCTGGCGTACGCCGAAGAAAGCCACATACCTGGCTTGCACGCACTGGCGACGCTCTGGCATACCCGCGGCTCACACCGGGCAACCCCCGTGCTCATCGACGGCTCTCTGGTCGTTCCCGATTCGACGGCTATCTTGCGGCATCTGTCGACAAAGTATGCGCAAAAATGGTTGTACCCGAATGCGCAGGTTATTGAGCTCGAAGAGCGTTTTGACCGCAATATTGGTCCGCATACCCGGCGCTACATCTACCAGCAGCTTTTTGAGAATGACTTGTCGATTGCAGATCTGTTTTCACAGGGCAATGTGCCGCAATGGGAAATCGTCCTGTTGCGCTTGATGGCACCCGCGATCAAAGAGGGAATGATCCGCGACATGGCCATCCATCCGCGTGCGGCCGAAAACTCACGGCTGATATTTGAACGGGAATTTGCATTTGTCGCAGAGCAGCTGCGGGACGGCCGGCGCTATCTGTGCGGCGATGCGCTCACCGCGGCGGATATCACGTTTGCCGCGCTCTCGGCCCCGGTATTACTGCCTGACAATTATGGTGCGCGTTTGCCGCGCCTCGAGCAGGCTGCGAAAGATTCTGCGATACACGCGATTGTCGATCGCTATCGCACAATGCCAGCCGGCCAATTTGCTCTGCAGCTTTACCGCGAGCACAGACCTCAACAGGCGTCTAAAAACTATTGACATCCCTCGCAAAAAAACAGGCATCACTCATGGCCCGACAACGTCCACCGCAAGCCGCCGACAGTTATTACACGGTCATTCGCGGTAAGAAATATGATCGCCGCATGCTGGAGCTCGCAGAAGGTTTGACCAGTGGCCGCGGCGACGGCCGCATTTCCATCAATGACGCAAAGAATCTGTTGCGCGTGGTGAAAGACGCCAACAGCTACTCAGCGACAGAAAAACAGACAATGGAATACATACGGCGGCATTTCAAATTCACGAAAGAGGGGGATGAATTCTTCCGGTCTGAAATCCGCAAATGGGCGGCCGGCAAAGGTGCGAAAAAGGCGCCCGCAAAAGCTAAAAAATCTGCCGCCGCCGCACCGCTGAAGCCCATGCCCGTCACCGAAACGGCGGCGGCCACAGCCGTTGCGCCCGGCGCCGCGGAGAAACAGAGCGTATCGCCTTCGCCTGTCCCGGTAGCCGGTACGGCGCTGAAGCAGATCCTCATCGCCCTGGTGCTGATTCTTGGGCTTGCGGCGCTATTCTACTTCGTCGTTTACAAGAGCAGTTGCGCGCGCTCTGCGCCGCCATCGCCTGTCGCGACGCCGCCCGTCGCACCGGTTCCTGCTGTGCCGGCAGAAAGCCCGAAAGCAATGGCGGTGCCAACACCGGCGGCGGCACCCGTGATTGAAAAGAAGCCATCCACCTCGCTGCCAGCTGCGGACGCAGAGCTGCAATCGTATGTGAGCAAGGCACGTCTGTCTTTCATCGCCGAAAAAACCGCATTGTTACCTGCATCAGAAAAGCTGCTCGACGAATTCGCTGCGCGGTTGAAAGCCGCGCCTGGCCGGCTGCAGATCACCGGGCACACCTGCTCGCTCGGGCCGAAATCGATTAACAAAACCATTTCTGAAAAGCGCGCAGCCGTTGTCAAAGAGGCGCTCGTGGCGCGCGGTATTGCAGCGGACCGCATCGACACCCTGGGTGTGGCGGATACGCAGCCGGTCGGGAATAACAAAACTGTTGAAGGCAGGGTGGCAAACCGCCGCGTGACCTTCAAACTGTTGCAATGAAACTACCTGCCCTGCGGCGCAGCCGCAGCGCAGGTGGTAATATAAACTAAGGTGGTTTCCATGGTTCGCTTAACTCGATTCGCAGGATGTCTAACCCTGCTGGCGCTTTTTTCTGCCGCGCCGATTCTTGCAGAGACGAAGGCGCCATCGACGCCGCCGGTGGCAGTGACAGGCGAAACAACCACGCCGCACACGACGGCCGCGCATGAAGCGGTCGATCCGCAAAAAGCACTCGGCAAGCAACTGTCGATATTCACCGTCATTCCGTTCGTGCTGATTTTACTCGCGATTGCGATTCTGCCGCTGGTGATACCGCATCTGTGGGAATCGAACCTGGTCAAAGCAGTGATCAGCCTGTTGCTGGCTCTGGTCATGGGGGCGTACCTCGTGACGCAGGGCCATCTGGGCGTCGAAGTGATTGTCGAAACGCTCAAAGAGTACTACGCTTTTATCTGTCTGCTGATCGCGCTCTTCACGATTTCAGGCGGTATCTTTATTGAGGGCGATCTGCGGGCAACACCGCTGACCAATACCGTGATCCTGGGCATCGGCGCAGTCATAGCGTCGTTCATTGGAACGACCGGAGCTTCGGTGCTGCTGATTCGGCCGCTGATAAAAACAAACAAGGAGCGCAGGCACACGACGCACATCTTTGTGTTCTTTATCTTGCTCGTGTCGAACGTGGGCGGCGTGCTCTTACCGGTGGGGGATCCTCCGCTGTTCATGGGTTACCTCTACGGCGTGCCGTTTTTCTGGACATTGATCAAACTTTGGCCGATCTGGCTGACTGCGGTCGCGGTTCTGCTGATGGTCTTTTTTGCCTGGGATATGTTTGCATACGGTCGTGAAAACAAAGCCGACCTGCGCAAAGACGACCAGAATGAAACGCCACTCAGGGTGCACGGTGCGTTGAACTTTGTGTTTATCGGCGGTGTGCTGCTCGCCGTGGTATTTCTGAAAGACTATAAACTCGAACACGGCACGCTGGCGATGGCCTGGCTGCAGCAACCCGTTATGTTGGGTTTTGCTTTATTATCCTTCGTGCTCGACCATATGAATAAAGTGAAACTCACGAAAGCACACGAAGAACAGATTCTGAAGCGCCTCGAAAAGGAAGGCAAAGCGACAGAGAACATGCGATTGATGGTGCACTACCATCCGCACACGCCGCGTGACAAGAACCACTTCGGATTTGCGCCGATCATTGAAGTTGCCGCGCTATTTATTGGGATTTTTATTACGATGATTCCAGCGCTGTGCCTGCTCAAGGCGCGCGGCGGTGAAACCGGCGTGACGCAGCCCTGGCAGTTTTACTGGATCACAGGGGGGTTAAGCTCATTCCTCGATAACGCTCCTTCGTATGCGACATTCTTTGCTTTGGGCCAAAGCGTGACCGCGAATCTGGGCGCAGCGGCCGGAGAGATTGTCACCGCCGCGAGTGGCGTTATCACAGAAAAGATTCTGATCGGCATTTCCGTCGGTGCCGTGTTCTTTGGTGCCAATACCTACATCGGCAATGCGCCGAACTTCATGGTGAAGGCGATGTGCGAAGAATCCAAGATCAAGATGCCGTCATTTTTTGGTTACATGGCATACACAACGGCGATTCTTCTGCCGGTACTGGGGCTGATCCACGTCATTTTCCTGAGGTAAACCATGCTGGGCATTCGCTTCATCAAATTCGATGCGATGACATATGTCATCCATTACAAGAAGGGGCGTGTGGCGCGCGAGGGCCGGGGTCTTGCATTCTATTACTATGAGCCGTCGAGTTCGATCGCCGCTATTCCGCTGGGGTCGAACGACGTGCCATTCATCTTCAATGAAACGACGGTCGATTACCAGACCATTTCTGTACAGGGACAGGTCTCCTATCGCGTGAGTGATGCGAAGAAGCTTTCTGAAGTGCTCGATTTCACCGTCGACGCCGAGGGCGTCTACAAGAAAGACGAAAGCGACAAGCTGACGCAGCGAATCATCAACGAAGCCCAGACTGCAACCTCGGCGCTGGTGCACTCGATGCCGCTCAAAGAAGCGATACGCGGCGCGAAGGCGATCGAAGAAAAGATTTCTGCCGGGCTGAAAAACGCCGGCGCAGTCAATGCATTGGGCCTCGAAATTCTGTCGGTCAATGTGCTCGCGGTGAAAGGCACACCCGAGATGGAGCGCGCGCTCGAAACCGAGACGCGCGAGAGTATTCAGCAGGGAGCCGATCAGGCGATTTACGCGCGGCGCAACTTTGCCGTCGAGCAGGAGCGTAAGATAAAAGAATCGGAACTCAATACCGAAATCGCGGTTGAAGAGAAGAAGAAGCAGATCGTTGAAAAGAAAGCTGAGACAGAAGTTCTCAATGCCGAGAACAACAAGAAGCTGCGCGAGATGAAAATTAAAGCCGATATTTCGGTCGAAACTGAGCGTCAGAAATTTATTGATACGCGCGTGCAGAATCAGCGCAAAGAAGCCGACGCGCAGGGCTATGCCATCGAAACGCTGCTCAAACCCTATCGCAGCATGGACTGGAAAACGCTGGCCGCGATCGGCAAAGACTTCAACGCCAATTCGCAGGTAGCGATGGCGTTTCGCCTGCTGGCAGAGAACGCCGAGAAAATCGGCACGCTGAATATTACCCCGGATCTATTGCAGTCGCTGACAGAATCAAAGGACAAATGATCCGGTATAGCGCCCCCTCCCTCACCCCCTGCCCCCTCTCCCGGAGGGAGAGGGGGATTGTGATTTCCCCTCTCCCTCCGGGAGAGGGGTGGCTCTTGCCGGGGTGAGGGCGGTTGTTCGAGTTTGCGATCATCGTGCGCAGCAAGACGCGGCGCGAAATGCTGCAGGACAAGTTTCAGACGCACGCGCAGGCAAAATTTTACGTCGAACGATCGGGCGGCAGCATCGCAGACATCGATGCCGAGCACGATCAGTTTTACCGCAGTCTCGACGCGGTGCAGCAGCAGCTGTCGGGAAAGCTGAAATTCAAACTCATCGACCGCAGTTTTTTGCCGTCGTTCATTTTTGCCGACACGCACCTCATTATCACCGTCGGGCAGGACGGCCTTGTGGCCAACACCGCGAAATACGTGAACGGCCAGCCAATCATTGGCGTGAATCCCGACCCCGGGCGCTTCGACGGCGTGCTGTTGAAAACATCGGTGAAAACCTTCAGTAACCATGTGCAACACTGCCTCATGCAGTCGATGCAGCTCAGTGAGATTACGATGGCAGAGCTCAGGCTCAACGACGGCCAGCGCCTCCTTGCGTTTAACGATTTTTTTATCGGGCCGTCGTCGCATATCTCGGCGCGCTACATCATTTCACACGCCGGCCAGAAAGAAGAGCATTCTTCGTCGGGTATTCTGGTTTCGACGGGGGCGGGTAAAACAGGGTGGATGAGCTCCGTGCTGAACATGGTATCGGGGTTCGCGGGTCGCTCGCATGTGGCACGCTATGACAATCTGCGCTGGAATTCTCCCGAACTCATCTACGCGGTGCGCGAACCCTTTCTCAGCAAACAGTCGCAGGCCTCTCTGGTCTGGGGCATGATCGACGCGGCAAATCCGCTGGTACTCGAGTCGCTCATGGCCGCTTCGGGAGTGGTGTTCAGCGACGGCGTTGAGCGCGATTTTCTGCAATTCAATTCGGGAGCGATTGCTACGGTCGGCGTCGCACCCGAAAAAGCCCGCCTGGTGACCGGCTAAAGCACATCAAGTCGAATTAACGCGCAGGTTCAGCGATCGAGCCGTTTGGTGTTCCGCAGCGCATCTTCTGCATCTTTTTTTCTGCACCGGTATTCAGGAATGGGTAAACCAGAATCGCCATGTGTCGCGCCGTAACTGTGCTGCCGCTCAGTACGGTGCAGATTGCACCAACCCTCAATAGGCGCAGATACATATGAAATCCTCACTTTCGGTTGAACCGCTCTATGACCCAACCGTAATCTGACCGCTGGCACGTACAGCAATCGTTGCGATGGCTGACCATTCTTCTTTACATCCCCTTTCGCCGCCGCACTGCGTCTCATGAAATTGCGGTTATTCGGCATGAACTATTCGATGTGGACGATTCAGGCGCGCTGGGCGCTCGATCATCACGTGATTCGCTACAACTACTTTGAGCACATTCCGATGATCACGACCCCCTTGTTGCGCCTGGCAGCCGGCAAACTCACGGGCAAGGTCAGCGCGCCGCTGCTCGTTGCCGACGGGCGCGCATTCGAAGATTCGTGGCAGATCGTTGCCTTTGCAGACCGCACGGGGCATCGTGAAAAACTAATCCCGTTCGACAAAATCGATGCGATCCGCGAGTGGCACGATATCTGCGACGTGGCCAAAAAATCGAACCGCATCATTGCGACCGATGCCACGGCGCACAGCGAAGAGGCCAAGCGCGATAACCTGCCCGATTTTTTCCCGGAATTCACGCGCAACGTGCTGACGCCGCTTGCCGATCTCGGCGTGGCATACCTCGGCATGAAATATGACTTTCGCCACGCGATTATCGCCGAGGAAAAAAAGAAGGTGCGGGAAGTGCTGAATAAAGTGCGCAAAGCGCTGAACGGAAAGCGGTTCATCTACGATCACTTTACGTATGCCGATATCACGGCGGCGGCTACTCTCGAATTTATCAGACCCGTCGCCGACCGCTACGTGCCGCTGAAGCCTGCGATCCGCGAAGTCTTTACGCAAAACGATCTCGCCACTGAATTTTCGGATCTGATCGAGTGGCGTGACCGGCTCTATGCCGACAAACGCGGCGAATCCTGCGCCGTGTGAAACTCAGAGCGCTGCCGCTTTTTTGCCTGTGGGCAACCGTCGGCGTGCAGGCGGTCAGCGAAATTTATTCCGGCAGCCGCTCCAGAAAGAAAGACGCGGTGCATCCCGATCTCAAACTTTCGCACCCAAAAATTACGCCCGAATTCCTGTCGAGTTTCAAGCCCACCGCTCTCGATTTCGAGATGGAATGGGTGATTGTCGACGACAGCGCCCGCAAATACAGCGAAAAGA
>CAYHJO010000229.1:0-6975 GCA_964356715.1 uncultured Turneriella sp.
GTTTGCGGCGGTGATCTATTTCATCGTTCTGCCGGGTGACAAAGGTGAGGGCTTGCCAAAAGACCAGGTTGTCGTGTTTCAGACCATTGCCGCAGCGCTCGCGGTGATCGCTGTCGGCTTTTCGCAGCTGATACCCAGATTTATGATGCGCCCGGGATTAAAGATTCCCATGCAAAAATACACGAGTATGAAAATCGTGCAATGGGCAATGCTCGAAAGCTCTGCGCTGTTCATCGGCGTTGTGTTCTATATGACGCACGAAAAAAATATGCTGATTCCGCTGGGCATTCTGATCGCGCTGATGTCGCTGCTGCGGCCGACGATTTATGAAATCGAACGCTACAAAATAGGGGAGTGAGCGTGAATTTTCCGAACCTCACCGGGCTTCTGGGAATTGCGGCCGTTATTCTAGCCTGCTACGCGATGTCGTCGGCGAGGCGCAGAATCGACTGGCGCACCGTGGCATGGGGTCTTGTGCTGCAGGTGATTTTTGCGCTGCTGATCATTCGTGGCGACAGCATTGCGCGCCTGTTCGATTTTCTTCCCGTTACGCACGGTGTCTTTCTTGGCATTGTCGCAGCGCAGATTTTCGCACTGGCGCTGATTGCGCGATTCCGGAGAGATCTCGCGGTCAGTATTCCGCTGCAATGGGTAAAGCGCGTTGTGCTTGTCGAGGCCGTCGTCTACGCATTAAAATTCAATGCCGTCGGATGGATATTCGAAGGCCTCAAAACCGGCGCGGCGCAGGTGCTCAAATATTCCGGTGCGGGCGCCGGTTTTGTTTTCGGCGTATTGGGTTCAGAAGAAACGATGCGCTCCGCCTTTTCGTCGGCTCTGGGAGACAAGGCCGGTGCGGTGGCATTCGTCTTTGCGTTCCAGGTGTTGCCGACGATTATCTTCGTGGCTTCGATCTTTTCTGTTCTATATTATCTGGGGGTGATGCAACCGCTCATTCGCCACATCGCCAATTTTATCAACCGCTTTATGCGCGCTTCAGGTGCCGAAACTCTCGACGTGGCGGCGAATATCTTCATGGGGCAGACAGAGGCGCCGCTGACGATTAAACCGTATCTTGCAAACCTCACGCGTTCAGAACTGTTTACCGTGATGGTGTCGGGCATGTGCCATTGCAGTGCGGGCATACTGATTGTCTACGTGTCGGTCGCGGGCGTCGACGCAAAACACTTGCTGGCCTCGGTTATCATGACCGCACCGGGTGCCATCATGCTGGCGAAGATGGTGATTCCCGAAACGAGTGCACCAGAGACCGCATCGATGAGTAGAGACGCCCTGCAGGACGTCTCTACGGAAGATAATGCGAACCCGCCAGTCAACGTTATCGACGCGGCGGCGCGCGGTGCATCAGAGGGCATGATTCTCGCGGCGAATGTCGCTGCGATGCTGATTGCCTTTATTGCGCTCATCGCGCTGTTAAACGGCGTCTGGTCATCGCTGCGCGATTACAGCGTGGCAAACACGAGTGGCACGCTGCAACTCATCGCAGCCGCAGTACCGGGAACAATCCAACAGCTATTGGGCTATGTTTTCGCGCCGATCGCCTTCATCACCGGGGTACCGTGGAGCGAGGCCGTGCAGGTGGGGAACCTTTTGGGTACGCGCATTGTGCTCAATGAATTTGTGGGTTATATTGAACTTGGTAAGATCAAGGCGCTGCTTTCGCCGAAGGCATTTCTGGTCTCGACTTACCTGCTGTGTGGTTTTGGCAGCCTGACTTCGATTGCCATTCAGGCGGGGGGAATCGGCGCTCTGGTACCGGGCCGGCGCGCAGAGCTGGCGGCGCTCGGCTTTAAGGCAGTTGTGGTAGGCGTCATGTGTAACATTTTGGCAGCGTCCATCGCCGGAATTCTTTTTTAACGCAATGCAAAAAATACTGATAGTATCAAAAAAATCCCTGGGCGACCTGATTCTGCAGATGGGAGTCATCCAGGCGCTCAAAGAAAAGCATCCGGTAACGCAGATCAGCATTGCCTGCGACGAGCGCAATGTCGCGGCGCTGAGAAAACACCCGGATATTGCAGAGATTATTCCGCTGAAGCTGGTGAACGGTCAGGCAAAGGGATTCTTCGCCGTACTTGGGCAGATACGCCGCCACCATTTTGACGTGATACTCACTTTTGGCCGCGATTCGCAGTCCTGCGCCTGGGGATTTCTCGCGCGCGTGCCGGTGCGCGTCGGGGCGAGCAACCAGCCGTTGAGTTTTCTGCTGACGCGCAAGGTGCGCGAGCACGCCAGCGAAGTGAGCTCTTTCGAGTTTTACCATAAGCTGGCGTTACTGGTGTCACCGCAGGTAACGGTGCAGTTTCCCACGATTGCGATCGATAAAAAAGAGACCGCGCGGTTGCGCAATGACCTGTTCAAGCAGAAGCTCGGCCGCAGGTTCATTCTCTGGCATATCGGTTCGAGTCTCGAAGAAAAGCGTTATCCGGTGTTCCAGATTATCGAGACGCTGCGCCTGTTCCGCAAAAAGCGTATTCTTCTGCCTGTGCTTTTTGCCGCTGGCCCCGGCGACGAAAAGTTCATTCTCGAGCTCGAAGAAGCCGTGAATGCCAGCGAGCTCAAATCGCCGAAAGTTTACTTCGCCGACGGCATTGGTTTTAACGCGAGCGCATCGCTGCTTTCGTTGTCGCATCTGGTTATCTGCAACGACGCCGCGCCCCGCCATATCGCCGCTGCAATCGGCAAAAAAAGCCTGACGCTGATGCCGAGTCATCGCCGGCACAGCTGGCAGGTGTATGGCGAAAAACAGAAAGCCTACTTCCTGTTTTCCGACGTTCCCAGCGAATCACGCGCGGTCGACACGGTTGAACCGGTGGAGCTCGCCGGTATGATCAGAAAGCTTATCTGATTTAAGTTATTTTCGCGGCAGCGCCGCGAAAATAACCACACCTCAAGCATGGAATTCAAAGCAATACTCGAAGATCTGTTGGCGTCGAAAAATCTGCCCGATGACAAGATCACCTGGCTCATTTCTGAGACGATGCAGGGAAAACTGACGGCAGCGCAGATTGCCGGCTGGCTCATGGCGCTGCGCATGAAGGGCGAAACCCCGGCAGAGATTGCCGCGTGCGCGAAGACGATGCGTGCAATGGCGACTCCGATTAGCCGCACAGAATTGCCGGCTGTCTTTATCGATACCTGCGGCACGGGTGGTGACCGTTCGCACCTGATCAACATTTCTACGCTTGTCGCACTGACGCTGGCGGCGCAGGGAATTCCCGTGGCCAAGCACGGTAACCGCGCGGTGTCGTCGTCTTCGGGGTCTGCCGATGTGCTTGAAGCGATGGGTTATCCGCTCGAAGAAGATCCGCAGCTGATCACGCAACGGTTGATAAAGAATAATTTCGCGTTCTTCTTCGCTCCGCTCTACCATCCCGCAATGAAGCACGCAGGTCCGGTGCGGCGTGAACTCGGTGTGCGCACTGTCTTTAATGTGCTTGGGCCGCTCGCGAACCCCGCGGCGGCCCCCGTGCAGTTTATGGGTGTCTATTCGCGCGATCTGCTCGTGCCGATGGCCGAAACGCTGAAACTTCTCCGTCTCAGGGCTGCGCTCGTCGTGCATTCCGAAGAAGGTCTCGATGAAGTGTCTCCGGTAGCAGCGACCGACTATGCGCTGTTGTATCAGGGCGAAATCACCACCGGGCGGTACACACCGCAGCCGCAGGTGCATTTGCATTCGCTCGATGCAGTTAAAGCCGATACCAAAGAAAAGTCGCTGGCGCTGTTCCGCGAAGTGATCGAAGGCAAGCATGCCGCGGGCGCATGGATGACCGCACTCAACGCTGCGTTTGCGAAACGCCTGTACAACGCCGTAAAATCGAATGCAACAACGTTCGAGCCGCTGCCGGATCACGATGAGATTATGCAAATCTATGAAGCTATTCGTGCCGGCTCGCTGGCAAAAAGCAGCGTATTTGGAGCATCAAACCAGCTTATATAATATCGCCTCGTACTCGCCGCTGATTTCCGACACATACGGTTCGTATTTTGTTTTGTGGTGCACTGACGAATGCGTGATACGCGCGACATCGCCGGATTTTTCTCTGAGAATTGCGGCGACCTTCTGCTGCAATAATTCATCCAGTTCATCGTAGCTATGTGTATCTATGGCCTCGCGTTCGCCCGCGTTGTAGCTGACTTCCCAGCGAATCGTGAAATCGACGGTGCCGATTTCTTCGATATTCCCGGGCATTCCCAGCCTTGAAAAGAAAACCTTCTGCATGTGACGGATTCAGATTCTTCACCTGCGGCGTCGGCCGTTTTCCGGAACACAGGGCCTGCACCGCAGCCGCAGGCAAATCTTGTTTACATGCCATGGGGGTTATGTCACATCTTCCGCGCAGTGAAAATACGGCATCTGGTCATATTCCTCGCAGTCACGGCAATGGGTTGCGAAATCGGTTCGTGCTATAAAGAAGCAAAAGAAAAACACCTCGAAAAGCGTTACGGTAACCGCCCTGCCGGCAAGGACCAGTTGGCCGATTGGGAAAAAGAAATTACAGCATACGAAAAAATCATCAACGAAAAAATCGACGCCGGAATCAAGACCGGCAAAGTTTACCGTAAGCTGGGTGAATCCTACGCGCTGTTGGAAAGTTATGATCTGTGCATCAAAAACCTGAACAAGGCGCTCGAATACGGTGAGGCCGTTGCCGATGTCTTCTATTGGCAGGGGCTGTGCTATGCGAATTTGTCCCGGGTGAATAACTGGCAGGCGGAATATGCGCATCAGGCGGAGCAGGCGTTTCTGAAAGCGCTCAACCTCGACAAAAGTCTCAACAAGGTAAAGTATGAACTTGCGGTGATGTACTATGCCGCGTTTGCCAGGAATAACCAGTACCGTGTATTGAACGACGTGCTGACGGTGACGCAGCAGCAGTATCAGGAAAAGGCGATCGAACTCATGCGCGAGTATAAATCGGTTGAACCCGACCAGGCGAAGGCATATTTCTTTTTATCAGGATTACATAAGGAGCGCGGCGAAAACGCCGACGCGAAACGCGAGCTCACTGACCTGATGGCGCAGCTGAAAAAAAACAACAAAACAGGTTACGCCAAAAACCCGGACTACATACGTGCTGAAGGACATTTAAAAAGCTTTGAAAACAGTAAGTGAAACGCGCGCAATGCGCGCGGTTCACTTGCTGTTTTTAAGGTACGCTGGATTCGGTTTGCGGTACGCGGCCCTGCGGCAGCGCAGAATCTTTGTACGAACGCGCCTGGCTTTTGCCCGAAAGAATAATCACATCTATACGGCGGTTGAGCGCGCGCGCTTCAGGGGTGCCCGACTGCGTGAGCTGACGGGTTTTGCCATAGGTCGCCGCTGAGAGTTTTTCGGCGGGAACTTCGTTTTTTTCCTCGAGAAAACGCAGCGCGTTGATCGCGCGTTGTGCGGCGAGTTCCCACGCCGATTCGTAGAATTCACCCTGCGGTCTGGCGGTCAGTTCGTCGTCGGCAAAGCCTTCGATACGGGTATATGAATCCATACGCGCGAGCAGATCAGAAATTTTGGCGAGTATCTGCCGGCCCTGTTCGGTCAACCGGGCTGAGCCCGGTGCGAAATAACCGTCGCCGATAAGGCTGATGACGATTCCGCGTTCGTCTTCGGTGATCTTGATCTTTTTCTTTTTGATTTCCTCTTCGAAGAGAACTTTTACCTGAAATTTGTCTTTAGACTGCACTTTACCTTTGGCCTCGGAAGGCATAGCCTCGACGGTCAGGCCCATGTCCTCGAGTTTCTGTTTCGACAGCGTGTTGCCACCAGGCATAATACCGCGCGAGCCCTGGAAGGGCGACAGCATGATGCGCATTTCAGAAACTTTGATCGGTGCAGGCGGCTGATAGATTGCGATAAAAAAGCAGAGAATCAGCGTGATAAAGTCCCCGTACGTGGACATGTAGCGGGGAACTTCCTGAATGCAAGGGGGGCACTTGTTGTCGGCCATTGTTAGGTTGTTGCGCCTTCAGATTCGCGCTGTTTGATGAGCAGTTCACGCGCAGAGGGATCGACAAAGCAGAGCAGCTTGTCCATAATGACTTTTGGGTTCTCCCCCGCCTGAATCGACATGACGCCCTCAAGCAGCATATTCATGAGAGTCACTTCGTCGCCTGTACGGCTTTTGAGCTTGTTGGTCGTCGGCATGGCAATGACGTTCGCAAGGAAAGATCCGTATAATGTAGTGATAAGAGCGGCGGCCATCGCTTTGCCCAACCCAGAGGTGTCGCCACCGAGGCTCGAAAGCATACCAACGAGGCCAATCAGCGTACCGAGCATGCCGAAGGCAGGGCCCATCAGCGCGAGCATATCAAAAAAGTTACGCCCCGTGGAATGCCTGGCTTCGAGTGCTTCGATTTCAATTTTCATGACGCGCTTTGCGATTTCAGGGTCGGTGCCGTCGATGATCATCTGCAATGCTTTCGTCAGAAATTTGCTGTCGAGTTTGTCGACATGGTCTTCGAGCGCAAGTATGCCTTCGCGGCGCGCGATTTCAGAAAGAGAAACGATCTGTAAGACATAGCGGTTAATGTCGACTTCGGTCTTCAGCCAGGCGAGTTTGTAAATCTTGTGGATTTGAAGCGTGAGTTCCCATGGGTTCTGCATCATCGTCGTGGCAAACGCACCGCCGAATGTGATGAACACGGATGCAAGGTCATAGAGCGCGCTCCAGGCAACACCCGACGATTCGACCCCCAGGACGAGAACCCCCATGGCGATGCCAAAACCGAATACATAACCTTTGTCCATATTGGTACTTCATTTTATTTTCGGTTATGTAAGTCGGGGATTGAAGTAGATTTTTTGTTGTACGCGGGTGCCAGTTGCAGACATCCGTGGTCAGTGCAGCAGAAATCGGCCGCAGTCTGAGAAAAAATGGATAATTTCGGTGTGAATGTCCTGGGTTTCCTTGCGGGAGCGGTGATTATCTTCTGGGGAGGTACGCGATTATCGCAGATCGG
>CAYHJO010000230.1:0-6973 GCA_964356715.1 uncultured Turneriella sp.
TTTCGGTGCTGATGATGTAGGGAGACACGAATGAGGATTTTATGCGCCGGTGTTATGCTCTCGGTGTATATGATTTTATCGGCAAGCCCGAGAGCGCCGACATATTGCTCGCGCGCGTTGAAAACGGATTCAAGATTGCCGAGCTGCAGCGATTCCATAAAAACACGAAGCAGGATCTCAAAGTTTCAGCTGCGATTCTCAGACGCATGGCGACACCCGCCTCGCTGCGCGGTCATAACTACCAGTTATTTACCTACCGGCAAAGCCTGATCGAGGTGGGTGGTGATATATGCCTCGCGCTCGCTACAGATACCGCAAATCCGGTGTTTCTCATCGGCGACATCACCGGGCATGGGATCAGCGCCGCGCTGTTTGCCATCTTCGTCGATGTTGCAGTGCGCCGCGCGTACCGCGAAGCATTGTTACCGCACAAAATTCTGACGCGACTCAACCGCGAGCTTACCGAATACCTGCCCGTCAACTATTTTGTCAGCATGTTTTGCGTAAGCTATGACGCTGCGCAGGGCGTGCTGCAATATGCCAACGCAGGTCATCCGCCACCGCACGCCCGGCTGGCGGGAAAACACGTAAGACTCCCAACGCCGCGGCATCCCGTTCTCGGCGTCAATGCGTATGAGGATTACACTGCTGATAGTATGGCGGTTTCAAAGGGCGATTGGCTGCTGTGCTATACGGACGGTGTGCTCGACCTGTTTGACCACGGCGGGTACAAAGAAGATTTGCGGCTGGCCGATATCGCCGCAGCAGGCAAAAACGCTGCTGACACGTATGCGATCGTCACCGAGCACCTTGCGGCTCAACAGGGTATCAGCGATGACCGGACGATCATGCTGTTTGCAGTTGATTAGGTAAGGTTTGCAAACGATCTTGTTTTTGTCCTGAGCCACAGAAGAAAAACGGTCGACTTGCGTGAGGCTCCGGGCTCCGTGTCCGTAACCGTCGCCGACATTGATATCCCGAGCGATTACATGCGCCCGACAAATTTGAAAAAAAAATCCACGGTTTCCTCTCGCAGCCGCACAAAGGCAAAAACAGATAAAATTATCCATAATACAAAAGTACCCCGCACACCCCAGTCCGCAGCCGTCCGCACGTTACGCCTGCAGAATGCGAAGCTCGAGCAGCTGCTAAAGTTCAGCCCCGCGGCGTTTCTCGTCGTCGATGCCGGCAACGGAAAGATTCTCGAAATAAATAACGCCGCGCAAAAGATTCTCGAAATTGCCGCCGACTGCGACCCAGAGGCAATTGCGGATATCCGCAGTTTTTTTGCCAGCGCGAAATATTATGAAGCGCTCTGCGCACAGCTCGCGCAGAACGCGGAAGTACAACAGCATACCTGCGAATTGAGGACGGCCAAAGGTAATTTGCGTACGGTGCACCTTTGCGCCACCGCTTTGCCCGAGAGCAATGCAGTCCGCTACGTTTTCAATTTTGCGGACGTATCCACAGGCGCATCGCATGAGCGGCAGTTGGAGAATTATTACGGCAAAATATTGAATCTCGAAAAGGCGCTCGATGCATCCAATCTGGTTTCGGTGACGGACCTGCAGGGCGATATTATCTATGCAAACGATAAATTCTGCCAGGTTTCAAAATATTCGCGTAATGAATTGATCGGCCAAAACCACCGCATCATCAATTCGGGCTTCCATTCCAGGGAATTCATGCGCGATCTGTGGGACACGATCGCCGCTGGTCAAATATGGACTGGCGAAATCAAGAACCGCGCCAAAGACGGTACTTATTACTGGGTGAGCAGCACGATAATTCCTTTCATTGATAAAGCGGGAAAACCGTACCAATATTTTTCGATCAGACAGGATATCACCGGGCGCAAGCAGGCTGCGATGGAACTGGAACGCAACGGCGAGGCGCTGCTGCAGGCACAGACTCTGGCAAAGCTCGGCAGCTGGGAATGGTATCCTGAAAGCGACACGCCAATCTGGTCGCCGCAAATGTACAAAATCTACGGCATCGACGAGAATTTACCGGCCGTGCCTTTTGCCGAAGTGAGCAAATTGTTTGCGCCCGAAAGCTGGCAACGGCTCGAAGCGTGCGTCACCAATACCTATAAGACGGGCGAACCGTATCAGCTCGAATGCGAGATTGTGCGCGCCGACCGCACACGTGGCTGGATTATCTCCCGGGGCACCGCAATCCGTTCAGAACAGGGCCGGATAATCGGACTGCGCGGCACCGTACAGGACATCAGCGAGCAAAAACATTCTGAAGAGCGCAACCGGTTAATTGTCAATGCCCTGCCCGACCTGATATTTGTTCTCAGCCGCGAAGGTGTGTTTCTCGACTACCATGCATCAGAGCCCAAGCGCCTCGCGTACAGACCCGAATTCTTCCTTGGCAAATCGTTCCGCGAGATCTTCGACGAAAAACTTGCGCAGAATATGACGGATGCAACAAATCTGATCGCGCGCGGCAGTCAGCTCGAAAGCATCGAATATACCCTGCCGCTGGAAAATAAGCCCCGGCATTTCGAGGCGATGTTCACGCCGCTGGATAATGAAAGAATCATGGTCGTCGTGCGCGACACCACTGAACGCAAAGAGAATGAGCTTAAATTGCTTGAGAGCGAACGTAGCCTTGCAGTCGCGCAGCGCATTGCCGGCATAGGCAGCTGGCATTGGCATATGCCTTCAAACCGGCTCAACTGGTCGGCCGAGGTCTATCGCATTTTCGGCACTTCGCCCGAAGCCTTCGACGGCACGCTTGAGGGCTTTTTGCAGTTGGTGCACGCCGAAGACCGCGATAAAATACGCGACCGCATTTCTGCGACGAAGGCGGACGCACCGCATTTCGAGCTCGAACACCGCATCGTGCGGCCGGACGGCGAAGTGCTGATTGTCAATGAAGTCGGTGAGGCAATCTTCGACGAACACGGCAAAATCCTTACCATTGCGGGTACGGTGCAGAATATCACGCAACGAGCGAAGGCCGATCAGATCATGCGCGAGCAGGCGACTCTGCTCGACGAGGCCAGCGACGCGATCATTGCCAAGTCCATCGATCACCATATTCAATTCTGGAATAAAGCGGCAGAAAAGATCTACGGATGGACCCGAGAAGAAGCACTGAACAAGTCGACGCGCGATCTGCTGTTTGAAAACGGCGAAGACTTCGATACCGCTTTTGCGACATTGATGCAGCGGGGTGAATTCAGCGGCGAACTGCAGCAAATGACGCGGGAAAAACATAAGATCAGCGTGCTCGCAAGGTGGACGCTCCTTTATGACGATCAGGGCAGACCTAAATCTGTGCTCTGCATTTGCTCGGACATCACCGAACGAAAAAAACTGGAACAGCAGTTTCTGCGCGCGCAACGGCTGGAGAGCATTGGCACGCTGGCGGGCGGAATTGCTCACGACCTCAACAATGTACTGACGCCGATCATGCTGGCAACAGAGGTGCTCAAGACCGGCGATTTGAAGAATGACCAGCTTGATCTTCTCGGCATGATCGAAGCCAGCGTAAAACACGGTACACGCATGGTCAGGCAGGTATTGTCGTTTGCGCGCGGGGCCGAAGGGAATCCGCGGCCGATGCGCCTGGGTGATCTGCTGCGCGACATCCAGCCGATCATTCGCGATACATTTCCCAGGAATATTTTGCTGGAAATCCGCAGTAACGGTGACCTGTGGCCGGTTAAAGGTGATTTCACGCAACTGCACCAGGTATTAATGAATCTCGCAGTAAATGCGCGCGACGCGATGCCGAATGGCGGCCGCCTGCTCATATGGGCCGAGAATTGTGTCTTCGATGCGCAATACGCCGGCATGCAGGCCGGTGCCAGCCCCGGCAACTATGTCGCCATCAACTTCGAAGATACGGGAACCGGCATGCCTGCCGAAATTGTCGAACGGATTTTCGATCCTTTTTTCACGACCAAGGACCACGGCAAAGGCACAGGGCTCGGGCTTTCGACATCGCTGGCCATCGTCAAAGCGCACGGCGGATTTCTGCGCGTTTACAGCGAGCCGGGCATCGGCACTAAATTCCACATCTACCTACCGGCGCTTCCCGCGGGCTCTGAGCATCCGGATGCCGTGAACGATGACGAATTGCCGCGCGGCAACGGAGAATTGATTCTTGTCGTTGACGATGAGCCCGCGGTGCTCGAAGTCACAAAACAAACGCTGGATGCGTTCGGCTATAAGACCGTCACCGCTCAGGATGGTGCCGATGCGATTGCCGTATTTTCCCGGGTCAAAGATCAGATTTCCCTCGTGCTGACAGACATGATGATGCCGGTGCTCGACGGCGCGGCCGCAATCCGTGTGCTCAGGAAAATGCAACCCGATTTACCCATTATCGCCGTGAGTGGTCTCGACACTCATCGCAAAGCACCCACCTTGCACGATCTGCGCAGATTGCACTTTCTGCAAAAACCGTACGCGGCATCACTGCTGCTACAGACCATAAAAAAGGCTTTGCAAGATGCATAAAACAGAATTCGTTGAGGAGAAGTAAATGTCACACAAAGCACCGTATTCGGGAATGAGCCTGCTCGTCGTCGACGACGATGCCGCGATGCGCACGTTACTGACAAAAATCGCCAGCTCGTGGTCATTCGAAACCGAAGCATGCGCCAGCGCAGAGGAGGCACTGCGCCGCATGGAGCAGCGCCAATTCAACATCATCATTTCGGATGTCAAAATGGGGAAAATGGACGGTATCCAGTTTGCCGAAACCGTACGCGAAAAAATGCCTGCGACTGCGGTCATCATCATGACCGGATATCCCTCGGAAAAAACCGCGATGAAATCGCTGGAATTGGGTGCAACCTACTACCTTTCGAAACCCATCGGCATGGACGATCTCGGCGAAACGCTTCGCATAGCGGCAGCATGGAATATCGGAAAACTGACCGATCGTGCTGCGCACCGTTTCCATGGACTGTACGCACGGGAGGGCGCAGATGGCGAAAAGCGCGTCGAAACTATAAAAGAGGCCATTCGCAATCTGTTGCGGGGCCCGGGGTTCGTCGATAGCCTGCGTGATTTTGTTTACAACCCCAGCGCAACGACGAACGCCCTTTTGGAGGAGCTCAAAAAACGTTTTGTGGCCCG
Organism: uncultured Turneriella sp.; assembly: GCA_964356715.1. GTDB lineage: Bacteria > Spirochaetota > Leptospiria > Turneriellales > Turneriellaceae > Turneriella. The sequence goes on from CAYHJO010000230.1 coordinate 5,103, forward strand.
GTAACACCGACCCACCAAATGGCTGCCCGGCTTAAGCGCCTTTTGCGCGCGACGCCGCCGCCACGCTGAAACGTTTGAAAAGCGTCACTCTGTTACCGCGGGTATTATAGCGCACTTTATCGAATACTCTCAGAGTCATCTTGATGCCGCGGCCATGCGCGAGGTCGAGATTGTTTTCGCCCTGCAGCGCATTTTGCCGCATACGTCTATGGTCGAAACCCCGACCATCGTCTGAGATGCGGAACGCGGCATGTTTCGGCGTAATATCATATTCGACAATTACCCTGCGGCCGGCGTATTGCGGTAATTTCTGCCTCTCGAGCAGAAACTCCAGATAATCGGACCTGATCGCCTCATCGGTCTTTTGCTCAAAGCCAACTTCCAGGTTACCATGCTCGATCGAGTTGATGAGCATTTCCCTCAGCCCAAGACGCAGCGTATTGACGGTGCGGATGTCGAGCCCCGCAGGCAAAAGCCTGATCAGTTGTTCGCTGAGCTTTTCGGCCTGTATCAGGTCACAGCCGATCGAAATCTTGCCTTTGAGCTGATCCATAGGCGGGTCGTCTTAAAGTATCGGCCAAACCCACCCCTGATCTGAAACAAGCGTCAACAATAAATGATGAGTAGCCATGCCGCTGCGCGGCATGGCTACTCATCAAACACACGCAGCCGGTTGCGCAGTTCCGTATTCTCCTGCTGCAGCGATTCTATCCGCTCGAGCAGGTGTGAAATCGCCTCGATACCTTCCAGGTTGATGTTGAGATCGTAATGCATACGCACGATTTTTTCGAGCCGCGGAATTTTCTCGACGTGCACGTACAGAATATCGCCCTCTTTGATAATTTCGACGAGACCGTTCTCGTGAAGCGAGGTAATGAAAGCCATTTCGATATGGTGGTTCTCGCAGAATTTGACAATCGGAATTAACACTTCAGGCTCGTTCATTTTGCACCTCCGGCTAATTCTGAAAACAGCTCTTTTTGTTTTTCCGTAAGCTTAGTCGGCAGTTTCACCTTGTACGTGACGTAGAGGTCGCCGAACTGCCCTTCTCTTTTGAACACCGGAAAGCCTTTGCCCTTGAGTTTCACCTTCGCGTCGTTTTGCGTCTCGGGTGCGACTTTTAGTTTCACGCTGCCATCCATCGTCTGCACGACAATCTCACCGCCGAGGATTGCCGTGTAAAGGTCGAGCTCGACCGTGGTATATAGATCGGCCCCCAGGCGCTTAAACCGCGGATCTTCTGCAATGACAAAAGTGACATAGAGATCACCCGGTGGCCCGCCGTTAACACCCTGGCCACCCTGCCCCGCGAGCGCGAGCGTCTGGCCATTCTCGACACCGGCGGGAATCGTCACGCGAATCTGCTTTCCCCCTATCGAAAAAACCTGCTGGTGCGCAGTAAACGCCTGCCGCAGATCGAGGCGCAGTTCGGCGGCGATATCTTGTCCGCGAAATCGGGCGTGGCCCCCGCCGCCTGTACCAGAGCGGCCCTCAAACATCGAACGGAAAAAATCGGAGAAGTCTTCGTCGCCACCTGAGTACGTGAACGGACCACCACCCGAATACGCGCCGCGCGCGCCGGCGCTCTCATCGACGTGTTTAAAATCTTTACCATACTGGTCATACTTGCGCCGTTTTTCCGGGTCGCTCAGCACTTCGTTGGCTTCGTTCACCTGCTGGAATTTTTCTTTCGCGGCCTTGTCATTGGGATTCAGGTCGGGATGGTGCTTGCGCGCGAGCTTGCGGTATGCCGCCTTGATCTCGTCGGACGTCGCCGTTTTGCTGACGCCCAGAACCTTGTAATAATCCACGAAATCCATTGTGATGACTTGGCGTCAAAAACGGTCGGCGTGGATAGTCTTTTGCATTTT
>CAYHJO010000231.1:0-6909 GCA_964356715.1 uncultured Turneriella sp.
CCCTCACTCAGGCAGGGCGCGCAGGATTTTCTCCGCAAGCCATTCCACCACGAAGAATACCTGCTGCGCATTTCGGCGATCGAGCGCCTGCGCACTTACCGGAGATTTAACGATGCGCTGCAGACACAACTCGAAGGCGATCTCAGAAAACTCAGCCGCTATTTTTCCAAAGATCTCATCCACGCGATTCTCGACGGCAGCATCGCGGCAGACCCGGGCGGCGAGATCACGACGGCGACGTTTCTGATGTTCGATCTGCGCAGTTCGACGGCGATTGCCGAACAAATGGGACCGCAGGTTTTTTTCCAGTTTCTGAGTTCTTTTTTTGCCGACATCAGCGATCTGATCTACAGCTGCAACGGTGCCATCAATAAATTCACCGGTGACGGCTATCTCGTGACCTTTGGCCTCAGAGATTACAGCGAAGCAGCGACAATGAACGCCATACAATGCGCGCTGAAGATCCGCGATCATATTGCGATGTATAACGAACTGCGGCCCGAAAATCTGAAAGAGCCGATCGGTTTTGGCATCGGCATCACCACCGGCGAAGTTTTTGCCGGTAATATCGGCAACGTACACAAACTCGAATACACGATACTCGGCGATGCAGTAAACCTGTCGGCTCGCCTCGAAGCAATGACCAAACGCGCGCATGTCGACGTATTGCTCGACCAGACGACGCGGCGCATAGCCGGCGATAAAATTGCGGTGAAAAGATTGCGCACCACGGCAATCCGTGGAAAATCAGAGCCCGTGGAGATATTTTTTCTTGCTGGCCTAAAATCGACCTAACCGGCAGCGAGGCGTCGCCTCGCAGTCGGTTAGGCAATCTCTCTGTTACTTCTGTTTGTTGAAGAGATCTTGTTGCTTTTTGCGCATCTCATCGAGGCTGCCGCCTTTGGCTTTTTCGAGAGCATCTTGCGTCTTTGCGCCCTGGCCTTCTACCTTCTCAGTGGTCTCTTTCATTTTTGAATCGGTTGTCGCCTTCATCTCATTGATTTTCTGGTCGGTCTGGCCTTTGATATTCCCGATCGCCTCATCAGATTTTTTCATCTGTTCCTGTACCTTATTGTCACCGCTGGCGCGTTCGAGCGCTTCTTTCTGGTTCTTGAACAGGTTCTCGAAAATCTGCAGCTGCTCTTGTTTGATCTTATCGACGCCCGAGGCGAGTTCGTTGACGCGCGCGGCGGTTGCCGGGTCGATCTTGGTTTCTGTCACACCGCCGCTTTCCGTCACCTGCGCCTGCTCACCTTCGCCGACCTCTTCGGTCTTGCTTTGTGATGCCACTGCGACACGGCCCTCGATGACGGCAACCTTGCCCGCGCCCTTTTCGTCGGTTTCAGTCATGAACTTCGTGCCGCGGACACCCGCAACGACGGTCGGTGTCTGAATGGCAAAAGAAGACCGCGGGTCGAGCTTGGCCACTTTGGAAAACACAGTGCCCTTCGCGAGCACGAGTCTGTCTGCCTGCACGCCGCCTTCGCTGAGCCCCAGCTGTTCGAGTTTAAGCGTGGTTTTTTCGTCGACGCGCAGCAGAATATTGCCCGGCAACGCGAGGTCGACGTGCGTCTTGGCCCCTGTCTGTACCCAGTCGTGTTCGTTCAGAATCGCACCCTTCACGGCCTTCACATCGCCTTTGGGGGTGCGCACGAGGGCATCGTTACCACCGACAAAGACGATCGCCACCGTGTGCGAACCGAGTTTTTTTGGTTCTTTTTTACAAGCCGCGAACAGAACCAGCGCGACCGACATTACTGCCATGAGTGATTTCATAGTTGCAACTTTCATGCTTATGTCAGCCGGTCGAGTTGTTTTGTTGCGCATGTAGGATCTATGTCGAAACTAAGGCTTCGGCATCTTCCACAATCATTTGCAGATTTCCTGCGCCGGGCGCCACCATCGGCAGTACCTTCTCCGTGGCCGCAATTCTGACATGCAGCAAACCCGGGCCGTCGGCCGACAAAAAATCGGCCAGACAATCCGGGTTTGTTGAATCATAAGACGAGGCGGCAATACCGAATGCCTGAGCAATACGCATAAAATCCACCGCTGAAGAAAACTCGCAGGCAGAAAAACGCCCTGCAAAGAACAGCTGCTGTTGCTGCCGCACGAGCCCCAGATGGCCGTTATCGAGCAGAATGATCTTCACCGGCAAGGCAAGCTCGGCGAGCGTGGCGAATTCCTGGATATTCATCAGCAATGAACCGTCACCGGTGATACAAATCGTGCGGCCTTCACCATGGTTTGTCAGCGCTGCGCCGATCGCCGTCGGCAAGCCAAACCCCATCGTACCCAGCCCGCCCGAAGTGAGCCAGCGGCGCGGTTCACGAAACGGCAGATGCTGCGCCGCCCACATCTGGTGCTGGCCGACGTCGGTGGCAACAGTGTCGGCAGGACCAAGCTGAGCAGCCAGGTTTTGCATCAGGCGAACAGACTGCGCGGCGTCGGGGCTAATGGGCAACGGAGAAGCGATGCGCAGTTCTTCGATGCGCGCGAGCCAAACACTGCGCTCCGCGGGATTTTCCATGCCATCGAGAAGTTGCTGCAACGCCGGTTTCGCATCTGCGCAGATCGCGAGCTGTGGCATGCGCAGTTTGCCGAGTTCGCGTGCGTCAATGTCGATGTGAATGACCCGCGCGGCGGGGCAGAACTCGCTGAGACGACCCGTCGCGCGGTCGTCGAAACGCACGCCGATCGCCACGAGCAGATCCGCCTCATGCATGATTTGATTTGTATAAGGCGCCGCATGCATGCCGAGCATACAGATAAAAAGTTCATCGTCCGCAGGGTATGCGCCCAGCCCCATGAGACTTGCCACCACGGGAATGCGGTGCGTCTGCGCAAGCTCGGCGAGTTCTGCTGTCGCGCCGGCGTGAACGACACCGCCGCCGATGTAAAAGAGCGGCCTTTCGCTCTCAGCGATCATCGCCGCCGCGGTCGCAATCTGCTGCGGCAGAGGATTTTTGCATTCGACGGTGATGCCACGGAACGGTTTTAAATCCACCTTTTGGTTCTGCACGTCTTTCGGTATGTCGATGTGTACGGGCCCGGGACGTCCTGAGGTCATCAGCGACCACGCCTCGGGCAGAATTTCATAGAGCTCACCGGCAGTTTGGACGAAATACGTACGGCGGGTGATTTTACGAAACAGCTGGCACGCGTCGACTTCCTGAAAAGCATCGGTGCCGATCAGGTGCTGCGGTACCTGCCCGGTGATAGCCAAAAGCGGAATCGAATCGGCGTACGCATCGGCGACTGCGGTGACGAGATTCGTGGCTCCGGGGCCCGAGGTCGCGAGTGTCACGCCGGGAAAACCGGTCGCGCGCGCGATGCCCTGCGCGATAAAGCCCGCACCCTGTTCGTGGCGCGCGAGAATGTGCGTGATGGAGCTGCCATGCAGAGCATCGTAAAGAGGTAACGCAGCACCGCCGGGCACGCCGGCGATGACGCGCACACCCATGTCTTCCAGAAATTTGATAAGGAGCTCTGCTCCGCTGATCGTTTCCATTTTCCCTCGTTTATCCGAGGGCTCGGGCTGGCGGAGTTTTTTTATCCCCGCCGGCCTGCGCCGCGGGGATAGAATGAATCTATGCCCCAGCGGCAGAACACACCACGACCACGACGACCATTACATTTAGCCAAAGTGATTGCGGTTTGTTAACCATGGAGCGGTTGACATTCTCTTCCGGCAAATACGCCGTAAAGTAAAATCAACGCAGCGGGTCAAAGAAAACGTCGGTGAGTGTGGTTAGGGTTGTGGCCATTGTCGCATTGGGCGCGATGCTTCCCGAAACCGTCGAAGCCGAATTCCAGTAAGAAACTTTGCCGGCTCCGGCGTCTGCAACGTAGAGCCTGTTGAGTTCAGGCACGAAATGCACCGAGTTCGGGTTCACCAGCGTTGTGAGGCCTCCGCTCAAGACCCGCGTGCCACCTGCGACTGCACCGTTGAGCGTACTGGCGTTATCGAAGATATGAACATTCGCCGTGCCATATGTCGAGAGGTAAAGTCGGTCATTCGCTTCATCCACACTCACGCCTGACGGTCCCTGGTTGGTAATGGTCACTATCCGGTTGGGAACGACTGCGCCGTTGATCGTCGAAGCGCTATCCCAGCTATACAGGTATCCAGTGCTGGCGCCCGTGTTATTGAAATCAGCCTGATAAAGGATGTCGCGCGTAAAGTCGATGGCCATACCCCGTAAGCCGGTTACGGTCGTCGTGCCGGTATAGGTAATTGTCCTTGAGGCACTCGGCGCACTTGTCGGAAGTGTGCTCGCGCCATTGAACACATAAATTCTTTTTAGGGCTGAGCTCGCAGCATAATTCGCCACATAAAGCCGGTCGTTCGCTTTGTCGATAACCAAACCTGCCGGGCCGCCTATAGTCAGCGTCACGTTTGGTGACGCGCTGGTGGTACTCGCACCATACCAGATATATACTTTGCCGGCGCTACCGTCGGCGGCATAGAGAATATCGCGTTGCGTATCTACATCAACGTGAAGACCAAACGAGAGCGTGGTAGCGCCAGGAGCGATTTGCGTGCTGAGCCCCTCGCCGTCTTCAAAACGATTAACTTTTGTACCTGCGGATCCCTGAATGGTATACATTTTGCCCCGGTAGCCGTTGAAACTCCTGCTATAGGCGCTGCCGAGTGGAACGCCCTCGCTGCTCTGCGCCGCCGTGCTCACCGTATAGGTGTACGAACCCGTTACGGGCAACGCGGCGCTCGGCGTAAAAGTCATAGTGTTGCCCGTCCAGCTGAAGCTGCCCGCAGCCGCCGGCGAGAGGGAAAACGCGCCTTCGGCCGTAACCTGATTCATCGCCTTGCTGAAGTTCACGACAATCGGCGCATTCTGGCAGAGCACCTGCGCGCCGGCCAGCGGCGTCGAAGAAATTACCGTCGGCGGCGGATTGACGACGATGTCCTTGTTACCGCCGAGCGATCCTACTCCACCTGGAGCTGGCAATGTTAATGCCGCGTTATTGAGCGCGGCGTCTTGTATCGACGTTCCGGCGGTGAGAGCCGCCGTACTTGCATAATCAAGATCAGGTGATGAATTACCCGACGCGATGGTATAGGCAAAATTCAGCGTCGTTGTGCCCGAACCCGACGCGTAGTTTATCGCGGTCGTCGCGGGAGAGCCCGTGGAGAGTGAAAGCGTCGGCGTGCCCGCGACGTTGACAATCTCACTGAAGTTGATCTGGATAGTAATCACATTGCCGACGGTATAAGTACCGTTCGCGGCGCTCGTCGTAACACCGGTAACGGTTGGCGGCGCTGTGTCAAAAGTGTACGCAGAAGACGACACTGCCGAATCCGCGTAGGTCGCTTTGCAGCCGATTGCTTTAACTGTGGCGTCCGTAGTGCCGAGCGCAATGGCTATACTGTAGAGTGTACCGGCGGCGCAGCCAGTCTTCGCCACGTCGCACGCCGGAGCGGTGCCGTTCGTCGTGTAGCAGATCGTCGCTGCGGCCGGGCTGGCAACGGACCAGCTGACGCTCTGCGCACTGCTGTATAATCCCGCAACGGGCGACGCAATCGGATTGCTCACCGTACCTGCCACATTTGTCGTAGCCGAAATTTCCGCCGACACCGCGCTGAAATTATTCGCCGCGTCTTTCGCGCGAATGACAAAATAATACGTCGTACCGGCAGTCAGCGCCGTCGAACTAAACGCCACTGCCCCCGCTGTGGTCGTGTGTGTTACCGTGAACGTAGTAGTACATACGCCTGCAGTCACAGAGCGGCAGATTTCATAGATGATACTAGCCTGCGCAGTAATGTTATCGGTCGAAGCAGTCCAAGTCAGATCGATCTGCGTCTGGCTAACGCCGGTGCCGTTAAATGCGGTTGGTGTCGAGGGCGGCGTGGTTTCCGCATTGACCGTGATATTGATCGTCCCCGCGGCACCCGCGCCGAAAGCGTTTGTCGCCGTAATAGAATAGTTAGTCGCGACGCTCACGGTTGTCGGCGTGCCGCTGATGACGCAGGCGCTGTCGAGCGCAAGACCCGGCGGCAGCGCGCCCGCACAACTGGTCACCGCACCGGTAATCGCCGGCGTCAGCGGCGTGATCGCAGTTCCCTGCGTGAACACATAAGGGCTGCCGGCATAGACGGGCGCCGAAGGAGGGTTGGCATTAATTTCAATACTGATCGTTGTGGTCGTGTTACCGACTTCGTTCGCGGCCGTAATTGTGTAAGTCATTGGCGCCTGAATTGCAGTGGGAATACCGGCGATCGTACACGTCGTCGCGCCGAGAGTGAGCCCTGCCGGCAAAGGCGGACTTGCGACGCAACTTTCGACAGAGCCCTTCACGGTCGGGGTAATATTTCCGGTTGCGGCATTGAGCGTGAATACGTATGGGCTGGCCGCATAATTCAGATTAGCCGGTGGTGCCAGCCAGAATTTTCCGAACGAATTGCAATGGGTAAGACCGGACACCATGATGACCGGGAGAGCAAAAAATATGTATTTCTTTTGCCGCATCTTCAACTCTGCCAAGAGCCAAACACAACCTCTCCTAAGGCGACCACAGTTGGCCGTCAATAGAAAAATTTTAATAAACCGACCCTGTGCAGTGCTTGACGGAATGCGTGCCACGCGGTAGCCGAGCGCATGAAACACATTTGTAGCACACCCTTGCCAATTTTCCTGCTGATGGGCGCACTCAGCGCGCTCGCCGCGCAAAATTATTCCGAATGCCAGGCTCCCGACGCGCACATGAACCCGAAATGCAATGGCAGCTCAACTGCGACACCGGCGCCCGCGCTCCATATCGGCGGCACATATACCGTTCAGGGTAAGTCGCCCGATGGCAGCAAATACGAAGGCAGCGTAGCGATCAGCGGCGATGCGCAGAGCGGATTTCAGTTTCAGTGGACGATTGGCGAACAGCAATATACAG
>CAYHJO010000232.1:0-6860 GCA_964356715.1 uncultured Turneriella sp.
TGAACAGCGACAGCGTGGGAATCGCCGCCAGCATGCCCAATACCGTGAACATGATGGTTGGCACGCAAATCCAGTGGATCAGTTTATTGGTCTTGTTGCGGTGGCTTTCACCGTATTCTTCAAGCCATTGGTCGATAGTTTTCATGCCTGCGGATTAACCGGCGCAAGTGCCTGTCAACCGTAATTGCGAATGACACCTTTTCTCAATTGCCTGCGCGGCTGTGCAGAACAGGACTTCTATTGGCGTTTAATTTTTTATTTTGCGCAGCTGCTTCTTAATCTGTTCTTTTTCCAGCTGCTTTTCCTGCGCCTCGCGGCATTCGTCGATGAAAAATTTCTGCGCATTTTTCCCGGCAGATTTTTCGTTGCGCAATTTTTTATATTCGCCGTCGGCGCCGAGTACGCGTGCTGATTCCGTATCATCGAAGTAAATCTGCAGAATACCTTTAATGATTCTCTCTTTAATAGCCTTGTTTTGCACCGGGAAAGCGATTTCGACGCGGCGGATAAAATTACGCGGCATCCAGTCGGCGCTCATCAGATACACTTTCGGCTCACCCTCGTTATTCGCCACGAGAATGCGGCTATGCTCGAGCAATCGGCCAACGATGCTACGCACCCTTATGTTCTCAGAAATGCCAGGTATGCCAGGCCTCAGGCAGCAGATACCGCGCACCACGAGATCGATCTGCACCCCTGCCTGCGAGGCTATATAGAGCTCGTCGATCACCTCACGGTCGACGAGCGAGTTCATCTTTGCCATGATGCGCGCCTTTTTACCGCTGCGCGCAATCTGCGTTTCGCGCTGTATGAGTCTGAGCACGAGAGTCTTGAGGTTTCCAGGCGCCGTCGCGAGCTTCTGCATTGCGGGAAGTTTTGAATAGCCGGTGATCGAATTAAAAAGGTGCGTCGCATCCTGCGCGATCTCTTTGTCGACCGTCATCAGGCTCAGATCGGTGTAAAGGCGCGCCGTGGCGGAGTTATAGTTTCCGGTAGACATGTGCACGTAGCGCACGATTTTGTTCGCCTCTTTGCGCACAATCAGCGCCACTTTGCAGTGCGTTTTATAACCGAGCAGGCCATAGACGACGTGCACACCTTCTTCTTCCATGCGCTTAGCCCACTGGATATTCGTCTCTTCGTCAAAGCGCGCCCTGAGTTCGACGAGCGCCGTCACCTGTTTGCCGTTGCGCGCGGCGCGCATCAGCGCATCGACGATACGCGATTTGACGCCGGTGCGGTAGAGCGTGATCTTGATGCCGAGCACTGTAGGGTCTTCTGACGCGGCGCTGATCAGATCTTCGACGATCGCGAAGGTATTAAACGGATGGTGCAACAGCACGTCTTCTTTGCGGATAATACCGAAAATTTCTTCAGGGCTCTCATACTTGATCGGGGAGAGCGGCGTGAAAGGACGGAAAGATTCCGAAATCAGTAATGGATCTTCGAGCAGGGTTTTTAATCCGTAAACCGGCAACTGCCCGCGGATCGTGTAGATGTCGTCCTGGTCGAGATCGAGCGCGTTTGCCAGCCTGTCGACAACCGCCGCCGGCATCGTGTCTCTGACCTCCAGCCTCACCGCTGCGCCTTTTTCACGCCGTCGCAATTCGAGCTGCACCACTTTCATCAGGCTTTCGCCTTCGTCTTCTTCAATCACGAGATCGGAATCGCGCGTTAACCGGAAGGCGTGCGTCGCGAGCACATCGAACCCCTTGAACAGGCGGTGAGAAAACAGCTGAATGATATCGTCGAGATACAGATAGCGCCTGATGCCGCCTTTGTCTGAATAAAGGAACAGGCGCGGCAAAACCGAAGGGATCTGCATCACGGCAAAATACTCCGGGGAATCGGGCTTATTTTTGCGCTTCAGCATGATAGCGAGATTGAGGCTGCGGTTCGAAAGACGGGGGAACGGATGCCCCATGTCGACTGCCAGCGGCGTCAGAATCGGGAAAATTTCGCTGTCGAAATAGCGGCGGACGATACCCATCTCTTCTGCGTTCAGCGTCGCCGTGCCGTTAATTTGTATACCACGTTCGGCGAAGCCCGGAAGCAATGTTTTGTTCAGCAACTGATACGCCCGGTCATAATACTCGCGGGTCGCGCTGTTGATTTTTTTCAGTACCTCGTGCACCTGCATGCCGTCGGCATTTTCTGCGTCAATTTCGTTGAAGAGTTTCTGCTTCAGGCCCGCAACACGCACCATGAAAAACTCGTCGAGATTCGATTCGGTGATCATCAGAAAACGCAGGCGTTCGGCCAATGGATTCGAAGCATCGGTTGCCTCTTCGAGCACGCGTTCGTTGAACTTCAGCCAGGAAATCTCCCGGTTAATGTAGTGCTCGCCCTGAAAATTTATTTTTTTCGGTTTATCCATAGACCGTGGAAGCCGTAAGGGATGCGCGCGCTGACGCCGATTTCGCAGAGCGGACGGCGCTCGCTCTTCTCGGCGTCGTAGATCGCGAGGTATGACCGGTCAGCCGTAGAATCATACACAAGATTGAGGATATAACCTTTAGCCGTGCCGGGCTTACCCGTCGGCACAAATGCCGGTTCGCCGCCAAAATGTCCGGCCGGCAGCTCGCTGCTTTCCACCCTCACTCTTCCTTTGGCCAGCGACAGAGACACATGCCCGTTGAAGACACCGGCGCCGGCGCCGTTACCGGCAAATGTCGCGGCAAAAAGGCGGTCATATATTTCGCCGGTCTGGCGGTGGTCGATCGCGGGAAACTCCATCGGCCGGTCGCCGACGAGGGGCATTTCGCTGCATTTGCCGCTCGTCAGATCGAGCCGGAAACGCGTCAGCACGCCGGGATTTTTGCCCGCAAACAGCTCGGCGCGGCATTCGTTGTCGTCTCCCATGAGCGGCACCTGGTCGTAGCGCACACCATCGAACACAATGGTTTTGCCTTCTTCGTAAGCGTTCGCATAATGGTACACATAACAGGCCGGCAGTTCGAAGCGGCGGATTGTCGCTTTATTACCGCCTTTTTCGAGCACAAATATGCAGGCGCCCTGCTCGCCTTTCCATTCGGCAATACGGCCTCGCTTCATTGCTGCAAGAGAGGTCACCGCAGGAAAGACAGGCAAAATCGCGTAACTGCGCGTGATAACAAAATCGTGCACCATCGCATGGTAGGGCAGATCCACCGGTGTGCGCGCGACAATTTTGCCCGACGGATTGATGACGTAGTACTCGAGTTTGGGTTGCCCCGAAACGCGGTAACCGAATGCATAGAGGTAACCGGTCACCGCATCGATTTTCGGGTGCGCCGTAAACGGCGCAATGAAGCGGTTACCGAAATCCTCGAAGCCGATGCTGTCGAGGGTAAAAGGATCGATGGCGAAAGGCGGGCTGCTTTCCACCAGCGCATAAAGATGCTCGCGGTAAGACAGGAGCGAAGTATTCGCCTTACTGATCAGTTTGGTGAATACATCCGCATTGCCGCGCCGAATAAGCCCGCTTATCAGAGAAAGAATATTGCCGCCAATCAATTGCAGATTTGCGAGCGGGCTGAATCCACCGCCAAAAAACACCGCTTTACCGGCGTTGCGTTCGATTTCCCATGTCGGCGTGCGCACAAAACGACTACGGTATGAAACTTCACCCTTTTGCAGATGGAATGCGTGCACCATGCCATCGCCGAAAAACCAATGGTAGTTCGCAGCAGCGGCAAACTGCGGGTTGGGCCCGTTGCGGAAAAAACTGCCATTGAGGTCTTTGGGGATTTTACCCCGGATGTCAAAATTACCGCTTTCAGAAAGAGTCAGCTCTTCTTTGACAGGCGCAAAATTGCCCTCGAGAAACATATTGGGCTGCATGTCAAGCGGGTGTAAACTTTCGAACTTGCCGTCGATAGTTTTCCGGGGTACAAAAGAGTACAGCGATTCTGACATTTTGTTAATTGACAAAATGTCATTTGAGCAACAATGCGTAAAGCAAGAACTGTTTGAACGGCTGTTCGACTTCTCCAATCAGGCAAAATGCAGCAGTATCCACATTTCCTGGCTCCGCTCGATCTGGGCTTTACAAAACTCCGTAACCGTGCGCTCATGGGCTCGATGCACACCGCGCTCGAAGAAACTGAAGGTGGCTTCAACCGTCTCGCAACTTTTTATGCCGAGCGCGCAAGGGGAGAAGCGGGCCTCATCGTCACCGGCGGCATCGCCCCGAATCCTTCGGGCCGGGTTTTCACCGGCGCGGCAAAAATGGACACCGAACACGAGGCGGATGAGCACCGTGGCATCACCAAAGCCGTGCACGACAATGGCGGACTCATCGCTATGCAGATTCTGCACACCGGGCGTTACGGTTACCACCGCGATTGTGTCGGTGCGTCCGAATTACAGGCGCCGATCAATTTTGTGAAACCGAAGAAACTCAGCCACGAAGATATTCTGAAGACCATCGCCGACTACGCGCAGTGCGCCAGGCTCGCACAGCATGCGGGCTATGACGGCGTCGAAATCATGGGCAGCGAAGGCTATCTGATCAACCAGTTCACCGCGAGCCGCACGAATAACCGCGACGACGAGTGGGGCGGTAGCTATGAGAAACGCATGCGCTTTCCGGTCGAAGTCGTCAAAGCCGTGCGCAAGGCCGTCGGGGAAAAATTCATCATCATTTACCGTTTGTCTCTGCTCGATCTCGTAGACGGCGGCTCGACCTGGGAAGAAGTTGCGGTGCTAGGCAAGGCGATCGAAGCAGCCGGCGCCACAATTATCAACACCGGCATCGGCTGGCACGAAGCCCGCATTCCGACGATTGCGATGGTGGTACCACGTGGTATTTTCGCCGCAGTCACGGCCAAATTCAAAAAAGAAGTGAAGTTACCGGTTGTGACATCGAACCGTATCAATAACCCCGATCTCGCCGAACAAATTATTGCCAGCGGTCAGGCGGATTTAGTTTCCATGGCACGCCCATTTCTCGCGGACGCAGATTTTGTCGCGAAGTCCCGCGCCGGCAAAGCGCACCTGATTAACACCTGTATCGCCTGCAACCAGGCCTGCCTCGACCACACGTTCGGCGGCAAACTCACGAGCTGCCTCGTCAACCCACGCGCGTGCAATGAAACCAACCTGAACTATGTGCCAACCACAACGCCACGCAAGGTCGCGGTTGTGGGTGCGGGCCCTGCCGGCCTTTCGGTTTCTACCGTTCTCGCCGAACGCGGACACCAGGTGACGCTGTTCGATGCGTACGACAAGATCGGCGGTCAACTCAATGTTGCGCGTGAAATTCCTTCCAAGCGCGAATTCGACGAGACCATCCGTTATTTCGGCAACATGCTCACCGAGCATAAAGTCGCAGTGAAGCTCAACAAAAAGGTTTCTGCTGCGGAACTCATCGCCGAAAAATTCGACGATGTCATTCTCGCAACAGGCATTGTGCCGAGAAAACTGAACATCCCCGGCGCTGAATCGTCTAATGTGATGAGTTACCTCGACGTGCTGCGTGAAAAGAAACCGGTGGGCAAATCAGTGGCGATTATCGGCGGCGGCGGCATCGGTTATGATACCGCGCTCTATCTCACCGACGGGGGACGCGAGACCTGGGCCAAGCCCGAAGAGTTTGCCAAAGAATGGGGGTTTGACCTCACCGTCAGCACCCCTGCCGGGCTCACGCAGAAATCCGCCGAACACCATAAATCGCCGCGTCAGGTAACCATGTTCAAGCGCAGCAAGGGCAAATTTGGCGGTACGCTGGGCAAGACCACGGGCTGGGTACATAAAATCACGCTCGAAGAGCGGGGCGTCACGCAATTCTCGAACGTGACCTATGAAAAAGTCGACGCACAGGGACTGCACTACGCACAGAAAGGCGAAACGAAAATTTTGCCCTGCGAAACTATCGTCGTCTGCGCCGGGCAGGAACCGCTGCGCGAGCTCGAAGGCGACCTTTTGGCAGCAGGCGTCAGCGTACATATCATCGGCGGCGCCAAAGAAGCCGGCGAACTCGACGCCAAGCGCGCGATTGCCGACGGTGCGGAGCTTGGCGCAAGATTGTGACGCCTTGCGTCGATAATATATTAGCGTAGCGGGTCGAATTCGATTGACACCGCTTACGCGCAAAAGAGGTAAACTGCATGTCTGAGAAGCTCTTATACGATGCAAAAGAGCCGCTGCTATTGGCCGGCCACAGGCCTGTCAGCGAGCAGTTCCTGAACCAATTCTATGGAACGGTGAATCTCGCGCAGATACAGCGCCTGGAAAAGCTGTATCGCGATCTCAAACACGAGGTTGAGCTTATTGGTATGACCCCCGGCCAGTTCATCACGCAGGTGAACAACGCGTACCACCGTTTTCAGGAACACCGCGGTCTCGACTCGTTTCAACCGATGGATGATAAAGGTATGAAGTATGTGCTCGATTTTATGGCTGAATCGATCAAAGAGGTTGCCAAAGAAGTTGCAAAGAATACCGCCAAATCTCTCATACGCTGAAACACAGGAAACACTATGAAAAGAAAACTTTTGCTTGCACTGCCATTTTTAATCCTCACTGCCTGTAGCAATCTGCCGCCCGATGAAACTTCGGGTATCAAGGCATATCCAAACCCGTACAACCCGCCGCAGGGCAATCTGACCATCGAAAAGGTCGATGGCACGGCCTTTTCGGCCACGCAGAATGATCTGGTCGTTTATGACTTCAACCTGCACGAAATCTACCGGGCAAATCCGATCCCCGTGGATGCCACTACCTATAAGAAAATCGTCTGGGCTGGCTTCGATAATTCCGGCATCAAAGTTGCCCCCGGCGTCTATTATGTTAAAGTAGTTTCTGTCGGCCAGACGTCGGCGGTAAATGCCGACAGTATGTTTAAACTGGTGGTGCAATAATGTCTCTCCGCAATCTGA
>CAYHJO010000233.1:0-6811 GCA_964356715.1 uncultured Turneriella sp.
ATCCGCCACCGGGGCGACAGCAAGTGCCGGCGACGGCGCATACGGATGTGCCTTGTCGCCCGCGATAAACGCCGTGATTTCTGTCCAGATCTCCGCCGGTATCGAAGGCCCCGGCACAGGCTTTGCCACCATCTCTGCCAAGGTGAGCGAAGTGCCGGCTTCGCCGAACGGGCTTGTACCGCGCGTGTAGACTGAAAGTGTGCCGCCGCCCGGCAGCGCCGAGTCGACCTCGACGCGTACACCGTGCTGCGATCCGTCTGAACTAAACTCCCAGCTCCGGATACGATTCATAAGGCATTTTCCCTTACCGTTCCATCTTCATGGAACAAAACTTGCCCTCGGTCGCATGCCTTGCCGGCAATCAGAGCAGGCGCAGAAATCCAACCGCTTTTTACATTACCGTTTTCAGAAAACCAGATTTCGCCGTAAAACTCGCCACCTGCTAGTTGGGTCGTATGAGCGAGTGTCCCTGATTCAAGCTGACCGCTTGCATAGAAGATCAGACGGCTTAGCGCAGCATACTCGGCTCCGTTGATATGGGCCGGCTGGGCGAGGGTACCGATGAACACATTCCCGTTCTCATGCAGCAGTAACTCTGTCCCACCCAGAAAGACAAACTGCAGAATCTGTGCATCTGCCGCAAGATTACCCTTGCGCAATTTCTTCGTCTGCCAGAACTGCTGCGACGTCATAGTATACCGGCGCACAATATCCTTTGTCCCTTCATCGTCGTGCGCCTGCAGGTAGGCATCGTCAAAAAATCTGACTTCAGCTCCCATGATGGTGAGCATAATCGTCGGTTCATTGCCCTCGGCCGGCAACCACGGACTCTCTTTATGGCCCAACGTGTTCAGTATTTCGCGCAGTACAGATTTGGGCACACCCTCCTGACCCACAGTAGGGCCATGCGCAACGAAATCGGCCACCGTTTGGTCGACGCCCCACTCGTCGCTGCGGCGGTCGCTGATCCATTCGAGGCGGTCACCGGTGAGCTTGACCAAGAGCCCCGTTGCGTAGTGCCAGGTCTGGGGTTTCATGCGGCAGGGTGTTAGGCCGACTTATGCGCTATGCTGGCTAACCCGCCGCGGCAAGGAGCGCCACGACTTCATCGTAGCCGCGTTCTTTGGCAACTTGTTGTGCCGTCATGCCGCGCCCGTCGACATGATTGGCTTCAGCGCCTTTGGAGAGTAAGAATTTTGTCGCCTCAACAAGGTTGTCCAGCGCGGCTTTGTCCAGTGCATTCCAGCCCATTTGATCGCGGGCGTTAATGTCAGCCCCTTTTTCGAGAAGAAACTCCGCATTGCCGATCGCCGTTCTCTCATTGAGCATCGCGCGGTGCAGAGCGGTTTGCCCGTCATCGGCAACAACCAGCGGGTCGGCACCTTTTTCAACCAAGAGCGCGAGCACATCCCGCGAAACGTTCGCGGCGGCCACTAAAAAAAGCGGCCAATCGGCGCCGTTACGGGCATTCACGTCGGCGCCCAGCTCGACCAGGAGTCTAAGAGGTTCGTCTCTCATCATGGCACATGCCAGAAATACCGGCGGTTCCCCGTTATCGTCGGGTTTATTCAAAAGCTCGGGGCTGGCCGCTGCCAGTTGACGGATTTCTTTTTCGGCCACGTCGGCGCCTTCGAACATCCATTTGCGTATTGCGTCGTGCATTTTACTCATGTGACTATCAGACGGCAGTCTGTCGATCTGGCAATCAGAAACTTTTCTGGCCGGGAATCTCGTACCCACCCGGTGGGCAATTTGCCCTCCGCTAAAGGCGGTCATACTGCGCGGTCTGCGCAATCATGAATTGGTCTACTAAAACGAGCGCGAGCATCGCTTCGACAATCGGCACCGCACGCGGCAGCACACAGGGATCGTGACGGCCTTTGACCCTAAGCATGACGCTCTCGCCCTTTTCATTCACCGACGGCTGCTCATGGCCAATTGTCGCAGTCGGCTTAAACGCGACGCGAAATGCCACCGGCATACCGTTCGAGATGCCGCCCTGAATGCCACCCGAACGATTGGTTTTTGTCGCGACCTTACCATTCTGCATTTCGAAAATATCGTTGTGCTCGCTGCCTGTCATCGTGACCGAAGAAAATCCGCTGCCGATTTCGATGCCCTTGGTCGCCGGTATCGCGAGCATTGAGCGCGCAATGAGAGCATCGAGTCTGTCGAACACGGGGTCGCCCCACCCCGCTGGCACGCCAAGCGCCACGCATTCGACGATGCCGCCGAGTGAGTCGCCGGCCTGGCGCGTGTCCTGAATCAGCCGCACCATTTTTTCGGCGAGTTCTGCGTCGGGCACGCGCACCGGGTTTGCTTCAATTTTTTCCCTGAGCGCAGAGATGTTTCCGAGGTCTACATCCGCCTTGAACGCAAGATCTTTGATCTGCGAGACGTAGGCAACGATCTCAACGCCGGCTTTTTCACGCAAAATCTTCTTCGCAATCGCGCCGGCCGCGACAATGCCGATGGTCGCGCGCGCAGAAGAGCGGCCGCCGCCCCGCCACGCACGGTGCTGGTAACGCGCATGGTAAGTATAATCTGCGTGGCTCGGTCTAAAAACTTCTTTGATATCGCTGTAATCCTTCTCGCGCGCGTTCTCGTTGAAAACCGCGATCGCAATCGGCGCACCGATGGTCTTGCCCTCGAAGGTGCCGGACAGAATTTTTGCGCGGTCAGCTTCGTCGCGGGGTGTGGTGATGCGGCTCTGCCCCGGGCGCCGGCGGTCGAGATCGCCCTGGATGTCAGCCTCGGTCAGAGGCATGCCCGCGGGGCAGTTTTCAATGACGCAACCGAGCGCCTCGCCATGCGATTCGCCATAGGTGGTGACACGAAACATGCGCCCGATCGAACTGCCCATGGGGCTTTGTCGCAATGAGAGAGAGGGTGTAAAACCATCCTATTAGCCCATGAATTAATTCATGGGCTAATAGGATAGAGGAAAAAGTTGTCAATCGAGTACTGCTTTAGTATTCTTTTAGTATGCAAGCCACAACCATCAAACTTGACGGTGAAGTTTTCAAAGAAATCAAACAGGCCATTCGCGGTAGCCAGAGTATCACCAGCTTTGTGCGCGAAAGCGTTCAGGCAGAGTTGAAGCGCAGAAAAATGCAAGACGCGGCAATACAATACCAACAATTTTTACAGGATAATCCCGATGAAGCCGGCGACATGGCCCTGTGGGAAGCGGCAGACCTCGCCAAACCGTTATACTGAGCATGCTGCGCGGTCAATTGTGCTGGGTAAATCTGACAGACGCCAAACCGCCTGAATTAGGTAAATTGCGGCCGGCAATAACCATTTCGAATTCGGGACAAAACCAGCTACTCGATACGATCGTTATAGTTCCTCTTTCGACAAAACCAGGTGAAATTTGGCCTTTGCGTGTGGGTCTGCAAACTGCGGTAAGCCCGAAAGAATCGTTTGCCGTCATTCCCGGTATTCGACAGATAGCCAAGTCACGCATTTTCAAGACGGGCGCCATATTGCCGGCGCACTTGCTCGGTCGCCTGACAACAGCGGTGAATGCATATCTGACAGACTGAATTATTTCGCATTGACGCTGCCCTGCAGAAGGGGGGATCGCCGCGATGGCCCGTATATCCATGGGCGCATAAGCATGTATCCTCTGCCTGCCATATTTCGCCTGCTGCTGTTTCTCGCGCCGCTTTCCCTCACGGCCACCGCGACTGGCGAGTTCACCGTACGACTGCGGAAGGGCAGCTACAATCTGTCGCCAAAGCTCGCGGTACATCGCGACCCTACGGGCAGTCTTTCCATCGACGCGGCAGAGAAGATCAGCTTCAAGCCCAATGCCCTGCCCGGGAACGCGCTTAATTTCGGCTATACGCGCGACAGCGTATGGGTAAAATTCAGCGCCAGCAACAGCGGGCCACACGCTGTCTGGTACCTTCGTCTCGGCGCGCTGGTCGACAGTGTTTCCCTGTTTGATTTGCATAATGGTAAATGGCGCGAACGCACGCTCGGTCGCTTTCAACCGTTTGGCAAACGCGAAGTTGCGCACCGCGACCTGGTCTTTCGTCTCACGCCTGGCGGTGCGGCGCAGACGTATTATCTCAAGTTTCAGAGCCAGGGCAACGTTACCGTCGAACTCGACCTGGTCGACCTTGAAACTTTTTCGGCCGGCGACCACGACACCCAGTTCGCCTTCGGCGGCTATTTCGGCATCATGTTCATCATGGTGGGATACAACCTGTTTCTGTTTCTGGCCACGCGCGATCGGGCATACCTCTGGTATGTCTGCTACGCCTTTACCTTCACACTGCTGCACTTAAGCATCAACGGCTATATCGCCGAATATGTATTTCCACACCAGCGACCGTTGCCACCGCTCTTTACCCCGCTGTTCATTTCCGTTTCGGGTTTTTTCTCGGTGCTGTTTACGCGCAAAATTATTGGCCTCGACAACATCCCAGGTTTTATGAACAATTTGAGCCGGGTTTTTGCCGCGCTCTTCACGGGATCCATCATTTCAGCTTTTGTCGCACCGTATAACGTCGCTGTGCGCATAGCAAGCTTCACGACGCTGATAACGATCCTCGGGCTGACATACTGCGGCGTAGTACGATTGATGCACGGCCAGCGCAGCGCACGCTATTTTCTGCTCGGTTGGGGAGCTCTCTATACCGGCATCGTTTCGATGGTGCTCAGAAACCTCGGCATACTGCCGCACAACTTTTTCACCGCGTACGCCATGCAGATTTTCTCGGCCGCCGAAGTGATGCTGTTTTCCCTCGCCTTAGGCGACCGCTTCAACCAGCTGCGCGAGGACTCATTAAAACTGCAGGAAGTGCGCCGCGAGCTCGACATTGCGCGCAAGATGCAGCTGGCGCTCGTACCTCCCGTGAACATCAACGCGCCGCAGGTCGATATTGCGCACCGTTATATTCCGATGCTGGCGGTCGGCGGCGACTTCATGGATATCCGCGTTACCGAAGACGGCGTATCGTTTTTCATCGGTGACGTCAGCGGGCACGGCATTGCGGCCGCCATGATTGCGACGACGATGAAACTTTCGCTCGATACCGAGGGGGAAAAGCATCTGACGCCGGCGGCGCGCCTGACGCACCTGAACGACAATGTCGACGAACTGCCCGACAGCGCCTTTGTGACGGCGTGCAGTGCTCACTTCAATCCGCACAGCCGTGAATTGAGCATGTCTTCTGCGGGGCATCCGCCGGTCGTCATTTACCATGCCGCAGCGCGCGCATGCACGCGCTATAAGCCGCGCGGTATGCCGTTAGGGGTTGCCGGCGCGTCGGATGCATATTCGATTGAGTACACGATTCTCACACCCGGTGATATCGTCCTCTTCTATACTGACGGGGTGATCGAACAGGGTGCAGGCAACGGCAACGAATACGGCCTCGACCGCGTCGAACGGGCCATCGCGCGGAACGCCGGTAAATCCGCACAGGATTTGGCCGAATTGCTGCTCCATGACATCGAAGGTTTTTCGGGAAAAAAGCGCGCCGAAGGCTTTGACGACGACGTAGCCTTTGTGGTCATGAAGATATCGGACGCTGGTTCATAATTCGGCAGATCGCCAGCTGCCGTAACATAAGGAGAACAAGTGTTCATAAAAATGTTGACGCTTTGTTCGTTTATTTGCTTCATAGTGCATCGCTTTAAAGGGCGAAAAGGATGCGGCACGATAGCCTAAGCGTTTGCGCGCAAACGCCCCGGCTGTCCGCCGCCTCCAGGATACCTCGTATATCAAAGGAGCTAAATATGGCAACAGATAACATGATCAAGATGAACATGCCGCAGGTTCGCCGTCCCGAGTTCGGTCTCGAAGGCAATTTCGGCAAGTATTACGCCGACGGCAACCCGCTGCTTTCGCATCTGCTGAACAGCCTGCACGTAGTGTTTCCCGAAGGTGAAAAACTGTTTATCCGCTCAGTGAAATTTTTCCAGGATGACATTACAGATCCGCAGCTGAAGGCACGCGTGAAAGGCTTTATCGGCCAGGAAACGCAGCACATGGCGCAGCACGAAAAAATCTGGGATACATTCGAAAGCCAGGGCGTAAAGGTACGCGAATATGACACCTGGTACGCAAAAAATGCCTACGAAACAGTCGAGGGCACAATTCGCAAGGTGTTCGGTGAAGAGACTTATAAAAAGCTGGCTTTGGCCGTCACCTGCGGCCTCGAGCACTACACGGCGACGCTCGCCGAAGTGGCGATCGACCCCAAAATCAACGCGATGGAGGGTTTTGACGAAAAAATGAAGGCGCTCTTAATGTGGCACGCTGCCGAAGAAATTGAGCACAAGACGGTGGCTTTCGACGTGATGCAACTGGTTGACGGCAGCCCGGTAACCAAAAACGCCGGCATGCTGCTCGCGACCTGGGCTCTGCTCTATTACGGCGCGATAGGCACTGTAAAGTTCATGCTCGAAGACGAAGAGGTGAAACTGACAGATCTGCCGGGTATTTTTGCACAAAAAGCACCGCTGCTCGGCAAAGTTGTCTGGGCAATGGTACCCAAGCTGCTGCAATACTTCCGTCCGGATTTTCACCCCGACCAGATGGACAACGATTATCTCGCGACACAATACTTCGAGGCGAACAAGAAGTATTTCCAGAAAGCGGGATAAAGGTTTGCCTCGGTCACTTCGACTGCGCTCAGTGACCGAGGCGGTTCCACTTTGCCAACCGCGGCATCACCCAGCGCCTGAACATCAGCGGCGTGAGAACAGTCGTGAACACGCCCATCACGATCAGCGTAGAAAACAATCCCTGCGCGATAAATCCGCGTTGGTAGGCGATCGAAGCAATGACCAG
>CAYHJO010000234.1:0-523 GCA_964356715.1 uncultured Turneriella sp.
GGTGTCGACACCTGTATCGGTAATCACCGACTGTAGTTTTTTGAGTGTCGCATCATTTTCGACAATGCAGATTTTGCATTCTGCGTGCGCCATGATGTACTTGATTTCGTCGATCGTCACATCGGTGCCGCGCGGAACGTCCACGGCGCCTGCGAGCAGCACCCCCATGTCGGTGGTAATCCACTCGGTGCGGTTGTCGGCGAGCAGACCGATACGGTCACCGGCTTTGACCCCCATTTCCATCAGTGCGAGCGCGAAGTTTTCGGCGTTTTTGAGCACCGCGCCGTATGTGGTACCGACAAAATCTTTTTTGTCATTCTTGCCATAGAACAGGTTCTTGCTGCCATAGAGCTCACCCGCCTGGTAAAATATTTCGTTGATTGTGTTATATGCCATGGGCTGGACTTTCTTTGCAGACGCGCCGGTCAAGTATTGTTAGGCCAGTTGGAAAAAATTTTTGTGCCAAGGCGCACAAAATTAAAAATTTTACCCCCCCCCCCCAATTATTATAGGGCAACCACAC
>CAYHJO010000234.1:533-6803 GCA_964356715.1 uncultured Turneriella sp.
TTCTTTGCATACGCGCCGGTCATGTATTTTTGGGCCTGTTTGAAAGTTTGTTTCTCACAGGCCGAACAATATAATAAGTGTACACTCCGCACCGATTTACTTCTCTGCCAGCATCCTATGGCCCTACCCTATCGTCCCAACGTCGGCGTCGTAATTTTCAACGCAGAAGGGCTTGCCCTCGTCGGCGAACGCCTCGACAACCGTGGTGCGTGGCAATATCCGCAGGGCGGCGTCGACGACGGCGAAGACTTTGACTATGCCGCCCGCCGCGAGCTGTCAGAAGAGACGGGCATCCGCGATGCGGAGTTTATCACCAGCATTAAAGAATTTTTGTACTACGAATTTCCGGCGACGCTCAAAATACCGCATATGACAGATCGCTATCGCGGGCAGAAACAGAAATGGTACCTGGCATACTGGAACCACCCGGTTGATCATGCGAACCTCAAAACGCACAAACAGGAATTCGCGCGCGTGCAGTTCATGCCAATGGCCGACATCACGAACCAGATTGTTGTTTTCAAACGCGAAATCTACACGGAACTCGAACGGCAGTTTCTGCCCAGGATCAATGCGTATCTCCATTCGCGTTAAGCCCGCAAGCCGCAAGCCGGGCATCGAGCTCGCCGCCGACGGCGTCTATGTCGTGCGAGTCAAAGAACCGCCGATAGACGGCAAGGCGAATAAGGCCGTATTGCGCACCGTCGCCGAAGCACTCGGAGTAGCCCCTTCTGCTGTGCAGCTTGTCGCCGGCGAAGCGGCAAAAACCAAGCGCCTCGAAATACCTGACTTTGCCGACTGGCAAAAGCGGTTATCCGCGGTCAATTAACCTGTGTGACAGCTTCGCTGTCACACAGGTTAATTCTTTAAAACCAGTTCGCTCTCACTCAGCTGCGAACTGACTTTATGCAGCGTTCGGTAAAGCGCGTGCATCTGTTCCTGTCCCAGAACGTCACTGACCTGCTGCTGCGCCGCAGTCCATAGCGGGTAAGCCTTGTCGAGTACAGAGAGCCCCTTGCGGCTGAGTCGCAGCAGCCGCTGCCGCCTGTCTTCGCCCGCCGCGGGCTCAATCAGTTTTTCGCGCATCAGCGGCTTCAGATTTTTTGTAAGCGTCGTGCGGTCCATGACTAGAAATTTAGAGAGAGCGCTCATGCTGTGCGACGGATAATACGCCAGCGCAATCATGATTGAAAACTGCGTCGAGGTGATGCCGACCGGTGCCAGGCTGCGGTCGTAGATCGCAGTCACCGCGCGCGCGGCCTTGCGCAGATTAAAATTGATACACGCAAGCCCGGCGCGCTTAAGATTTGCCCTGTCCATAGTGCACACCGGCGCGGCGCCGCGAGGCTGCAATGAAAATCAGTGTTCGACCAGCACGGCCTGGCGGCGATAAAGCTTCTGGATCTCTTTGACCCGCAGCGAAAAATCCTGTGGCGCCCATTCGAAACCCGGCATGCGAATCGATTCCAGAAATTCCGCGAGCTCGCCTTCGTATTTGACCGGCCGGCCGCGCGCAATGTTGACGTTGACGAATTCGATCCAGCCGATTGCGTGCAGTCGCTGGCCGTCTTCGCTTTTCATCACGGCTTCGGGCACGATGCGGAACGCGTCCTTGTGTAACAACCGCGTCTGTATGCGCACGGTTTCGTTAAACTTCGCCGGCGCAAGGTACGCGAACTGCGTCGTCGCGACGACCCAGCCGTTGCCGGTCTTCTGTGTGTGCGCATGGATATCAAACCCGTAACTGTCTTTCAGCTGCTGCGTGCGCGCATGCATGATATAGTTCAGGTACCTGGTGTTGTTGAGATGTCCAAACGGATCGCAGTCCTGAAAATCGATCCAGGCCGCCGACTCGGGCTCAAGGTCCAATTGTTTCATATATCCCCCCCACAAACACAGGACGGGACTGAATATTAGCGGGGACGACCGTTTTTTTTCGCCGCTGTCCTGCCCGGCCTCAGCCGTATCATCTCGATGCCCGTTTCGGTCAAAGCCGCATTGTATTCTTTGTCGCGGTAGCGGTTAATAAATTCCCGCGTCTGTATAAAGCGGTGTATTGGGCGAAAAACTGTCAGCACCAGCGCAGCCACGAGCGATAACGCTACGCCGGTCCAGACATAACCAAAACCGATAGTGACACCGATGGCAGCCGTAGTGTAGATGGTCGCCGCGGTGGTGATGCCATGCACCTGCTCGCCTTCGTGCATAATCACGCCGGCTCCGAGAAAACCGATACCGGTAACGATCTGCGCCGCGATGCGCGCCGGGTCGCCGCCAAAGGTCTGCGCGACGACCACCGACAAAATGGCGAACAGCGTCGTGCCCAGCATAATCAGTATTGTGGTCCTCAGACCCGCCGCGCGGCGGAAAATTTCCCCTTCAATGCCGATGATCGTGCCCGCAAGCAGCGCTGCCAAAAGCCGCGGCCCGTAAGCCGACATGGTCTCGAGAAAGGTGGAAAAACTTTCGTTCATGGTTCGACTCCGCTCACCACAGGTGCTTCGACTCCGCTCACCACGAGTGGTTCGGCGAAGTGTTTCCTGAGCGCGTTCGCAGGGCTCATCGGGCGACGGTTAGGGCGCCCACAACGCTTCGATAAATTCGCGCACGCGGAAAAGCCCCTTTTCGATCTGCGCCTCGCTCGTCGCATAGCTGATGCGGAAACCATTTTCATAGCCAAATGCGGATCCGGGCACGACCGCGACAAGTTTTTCGTCAAGCAGCCCCTTAGAAAAAATTTTTCCGACATCGCTTTCGCCCGTGCGCTCTTTCAGTTTCTGCCAGCCCGGTGCAGCGGTGAGACCCGCAATATCGGGAAACAGATAAAAAGCGCCCTGCGGCTTAAATACGCGCAGCCCCTTAAGGCCCGAGAGCAGAGAATATGCGAGATCGCGGCGCTTCTCAAACACGACGCGCATATCTTCCACGCACTGCTGCTCTGCGTTGAGCGCGGCGACCGCCCCCTTCTGCGAAAAGCTGGTGGGGTTCGAGGTGGATTGCCCCTGTATCATATCCATCGCCGCGATAATTTCCTTTGGTCCGCCCGCATACCCCAGACGCCAGCCGGTCATCGAATACGCTTTCGATAACCCATTGATGACCACGGTGCGCGGCCGCAATTTTTCCGACGCCGTTGCGATATTGAGCACCTCGACGCCGTAGGCCAGCTTCTCGTAGATATCGTCGGTAACAACGATCAGATCGGGAAATTTTTCGAGCGCTCCGGCAAGAGCGCGAATCTCACCAGGGGTGTAAGTGGCGCCTGTCGGGTTCGAGGGCGAGTTGAGAATAAAAACTTTTGTCTTGTCTGAAACATTTTTTTCGATGTCTGCTACAGAAAGTTTAAAGCCGCTGTCGAAACTTGTGTGTATCAGCTTCATATTGCCGCCGGCCAAACGCACAATATCTTTATAGCTCACCCAGTACGGCGCTGGGCACACGACTTCGTCGCCTTCGTTAATCACCGAGAGAAAGAAGTTATAGAGCACCTGCTTGCCGCCGGTGCCGACAATGATCTGGTTGGGTTTAAAATCCAGATTGTTGTCGCGCTTAAATTTCGCGATGATCGCGTGTTTGAGTTCGGGAATTCCCGAAACCGCCGTGTACTTGGTGAAGCCCTGTTGCAGCGCTTCGATCGCGGCCGTCTTAATGTGCGCGGGCGTATCAAAGTCGGGCTCGCCCGCGCCGAAGCCGACGATGTCTTTGCCTTCGGCTTTCAGTTCAGCCGCGCGTGCAGAGATCGCGAGCGTCGGCGATGGTTCGATCAGTTCAAGTCGGGACGCGAGCTTCATATGAGCGCGAATTGGGTGGCGAGACAAGGCGTAAAGACGAGTCTCGTGTTCGCGCGCGCGGCCTTCAGTGACCCGGCGGTAACTCGCCGGAGCGATCATCCGCCGGAATTTCCGCCGGCGCATCCAGTGACTGAACTGCATCCTGTGGTGTTTTTTCCGTTAACGCAGTCATCAGGCCGTGAAACCCCAGCGGAGCGCAGTCGGTCAGCTCACGCTCGATTTGTCCATCGAGCCATTGTCGTAAATTGACGGGAATATGTGATTCTGCTTCTTTTACCATTTTCGCCTGTCTGAAGAGTTAGACGGCAGGCTTCACGCAGCTACGACAAAGGGCTGGTCGCCTAAGCCGCTACCGCGATATATTCTTGCAACATTATGTCTCATTATGGCAATGCCGCATGGTTTGTGTCCCTCGATACGCTGGCGCTACTCGGGAACCGCCAGGTAAAGTATGGAAATAAAAACGATATCTCTCTATGTGATGGCGGCGTTTTTTGCCATGGCCGGCATCGGGCATTTCCTGATCCCAAAATTCTTCCTGCGCATGATGCCGCCTTACATTCCATGGCACAAGCCGATTGTGTACCTTAGCGGCCTCGCCGAGGTTGGCCTCGCGGCGCTGCTACTGATTCCTGCCTACCGCGTGTGGGCCGCCTGGGGAATTGTCGCATTGCTTGTGGCCGTGTTCCCGGCAAATGTGTATCATTTCACTAGTAGCGGTTCCGCCGATTCCGGAGGCATGCATATTCCAAAATGGGCGCTGGCTCTGCGCCTGCCCTTGCAGCTAGTGCTGGTCGCATGGGCTTACTGGCATACCTAAAGGTTGGTGCGTCGAATGATGACTTCTGAACTCAACGAAAAAAACGGCCGCATGAAAGTGGCAATCGCAGCAGACCATGGCGGCTTTGAGCTCAAAGAAGCGCTGAAAAAACGGCTGACCGGCGTCACGCTGACCGATCTCGGCACGCACAGCAGCGAGTCGGTGGATTATCCCGATTTTGGTGCCGATCTCGCGCACAAAGTCGCTGCCGGCGAATTCGACCGCGGCATTCTGATCTGCGGCAGCGGCATCGGCATTTCCATCGCCGCGAACAAGGTTCAGGGCATACGCGCCGCGCTCTGCCACAACGTTTATACGGCCGAAATGGCGCGCAGGCACAACGACGCCAATGTCATTGCGATGGGCGGCCGTGTCGTCGACGAAGACACGGCTATCGAAATGACCCGGGTTTTTCTCAACACCGATTTTGAAGGTGGCAGACATGAACGACGCGTCGAGAAGCTTAACAATATCCATTAAGTTCACTCGCGCGGCCTCGTTGGTGGCGTGCATATTGCTTCCCGGTCTTTTATATGCACAGGAAGGCAATCGCCCCGCGAGTACAAAGCGCAGGACGTTTACAGCCGACGATAAATTTCTCACATTTTTTACGGAGCATCTCGAAAAAATTCCCAATGGTAACCATAACGTGCTGCGTCTCGAACGCAAAGGCGACGCTGCGCCGCTGCAGGACGACGTTATCCTCGATTTTGAGAATGCGGTGCTGTTTTCCAACCCGGCAAATCAGCCGTTAATTGTGAAATCCCGGCTCGAACGCTCGGTACACACGGGCTTTAACGGCAGCGCGGCGCTCTTCAGCCTGCCCGAACACAAACTCAAAATCAGGCTGCCGCCGTTTCTGCATCTGTCGGGAAACGCGCTGACCAGCGACAGCGGCGATTTCACGTTTGCCTGCGAGTTTGAGCCGCATACCGCGCAGGCCGAAATTCTGCGCCGCGAAAATTTTCACCTCGGCAGGCAATATCTGTTCGCAGTGACGATGCGCAACAACCGCATTGTCGTCACGCTCGAAAACCTGCTGCAGCTCCCAGGCAGCGAACGCGGCAAATTTCTCGAATCGGTGGAGCTGAAATCGACCGACAAAGTGCATCCGGGAAAACACAATTTTCTGGCGCTGACGTACAATGAAGCCGCCGGCCGCATCGTGCTGACGCTCAATGCGCGGGAACAGGCAGTGCATACTCTCAGGCGCAGCACGGACGCGAACTACACATTGTCTTTCGCAGAGCTGAAAAACGCACCGCTGGTGCTGTTCGCCAGTTACACCGGCTACGCCGATAACATTCTGTTTTCGAACCGGGTGCTCGCTGAAGAAGATCTGAAGCACTATGGTGCGATCAAACCTTACGGCGACCGCTATGAGCAGCGGCGCGGCGTGCTCAAAAGCGATATCTTCGATATGGGCTTTTCGCAGAGCAATATCGCCGAAATTACGGCTGCGCAGAACAGCGACACGGAAAATCTGCTCGCGGTGAAATACCGCTGTCTTGACCGCAGATTCAGTCCGCGCCTGAGCGAGCAGTCGCTGCGCTTTGAAGGTATTGCGGGCGCCACCGGCAAAAAATGCCGCTTCGTCCAGTTCAAGGCAGAATTTACCGCAGACAATGCCGGGAAAAAATCGCCGCACCTGAGGCAAAT
>CAYHJO010000235.1:0-6795 GCA_964356715.1 uncultured Turneriella sp.
GCGCAGCTTCGGCTATTCGGGGCGTCGCGCACCTCGACGAAGCTGAAAGTGTGATCTTCCTGCTATCGCTGAACGATCTTTCACAGAGCGCTGGCGAAATCCCCGCATAATGCATGAGCCGGACATTCGGCTGCTGCGCGCCGCGTACGGCGAAGCTCTGAAGGCGGCCGGCAATTCTGATCCAAATCCCGCTGTCGGCGCGCTGGTCACAGACGATGCCGGTAATATTATTGCGCGCGGATTTACGCAGCGCGCAGGCCATGCGCACGCGGAACGTATGGCGCTGCAGAATCTGGGCGCGGAGGCTGAGGGCAAAACACTTTATGTGACGCTCGAACCCTGCTGCCACCAGGGCCGCACACCGCCGTGCACGGACATTATTGTCGATAAGCGCATCCGCCGCGTTGTCGTGGGAGAACGGGATTTTGCAGCTGAAGTCATGGGCAAATCGGTCGACCTGTTGCGGCAGCAGGGGATCACCGTCGAGCTACTGCCTGAAAATTTGCTGGTACGCGAAAAATTTTTCACGACGGGGCCGTTTTTTCACGCACGGGAGAAACAGCGGCCGCGCGTAACGCTCAAATGGGCGCAAACTTTTGACGGCGCTCTGGCGCCGCCTGCGGGAGTTTCCGGAAAAATCAGCGGCGATGCTGCGGCGGCGCTTACGGCCGCGCTGCGCAACTATTGTAAGTTCACGCTGGCATCTCCCGGCACGGTGCGCAGCGATCAGCCGCGGCTGGATGTGCGTTTTCCCTCCAATGCAGCCGATTGGCGCGCCCGTGGTTTTTCGGATTTTTTTGTGCAACTGATAAGCGCTCAGCTGACCCCACCCGCGGTTTCCGATCCCGCGACCAGGTACAAAGTGCCCGCCCGCGGCTACCTGGCATACCCAATGGAAGCAGCGAAGCGGGCAGGGATTCTGGACATGCAAAAGGCTATTGCCCCGGACTTTTTTTTGTTTGAACGAAGTGCCGCAGATTTGCACACAGTTTTTACCCAGTCCATGCTTTCGCTGCTGCAGGAGATTCTTGCCAGGGGGTTCAATTCGCTGCTCATCGAAGCGGGTCCGAATTTCTCGCAAAGTCTTCTGGCATCGGGCCTCGTCGATCTGCTTGTTGTCTACCAGGCGAAATTCAGAACTGCTCAACATGTTTGGGGCGCTCAGGGACGGGGCAATGCCGCGAGCATGCTCATTGCAGGCGCGGCGAAAGACGCGCCACAGTTACCCGGCTTCACATTGATCGAGCGCGGCGACCTTGACAGCGATGTCGCTTACGTTTTTCAGCATACTGTCTATGCCTAGTGCGACCGTAGATGTGATCATACCGTCGTATGGACGGGAAAAATTACTACGGGAGGCGATTGACTCGGTATTGCAGCAGTCTTTCACCGCACTGCGGCTGTATATTGTCGACGATGCTTCGCCCGAATCTTTGCAGGAAAGCATCGACTGCCGCGACAGCCGCGTAACATGGCTGCGGCTGAAAAAAACCATCGGCCCCGGCGGCGCGCGCAACGCCGGAGTCGCGTTAGGGCGGGCTCCCTATATTGCCTTTCTCGACAGCGACGACCTGTGGGATTTATCCAAGCTCGCAAAACAAATACCGCAGTTGCTGAATGACGCGTCATTGCAGTGGGTGCACTGCAATGAGCAGTGGCAACGCGGTCGGAAGACCGTTTTGCAGCGCGCAGAACACCGCAAGCAGGGTGGCAATTTTCTCGGGCGTGCATTTTCCCGCTGCCTGATTGCCAATTCCGCCGTGGTATTTCGCCGTACCTTCTACGAAAGGCACGGCGGTTTCAACCCGTTTTTTCCGGTCTGCAGCGATTTTGAACTCTGGTTACGCATGCTGCATGAAAGCCCGATCGGTTTTCTCGACGAAGCACTGGTGACTAAACGCGCAGGCAACTGGCAGCAGGTGAGCAGCACGCCCGAAACCGATCGTTACCGCGTGCTCGCGCTTCACCGGTTTTTCCGCCTGCAGCGCAGGCGCGCAGCGTTTCGTGCTCATGCTGCAGTGCTGTTTGACGAAGCCATATACAAGTGTGAAATACTGATCAAAGGCGCGCGCAAGTATGCGAAACATGCCCGTGAGCGGCGCTATCAGGCCTGGTTGATTTTGTTCAATACCCTGCGTACGCGTGACATGCGTTGATCTTCATGCGGCGCTTCGAGATATCCCGCTGCGTGGCGGGTGACAATTTCCTTCAGCTCCGCGCGGCGGTTGTTATCTGAGCCATCCCACAGGGCGTCGCAGAGATCGACAAGCTCGTATGCCGCTTCGCTGTGGCGGTCTTTTTTCAGTGCAATCTCAAAATGCGTGATAGCAGCATCGATGTACGCGCGATCCCACTGTTTGCGCGGCAGAGCCAGCACGCGCTCGCGACCGATGCGGGTTTCAATCGGAGCGTAGAGCGCATCGCGCTCTGCGTAATCGAGCAGCTTGGTGATCGCCGCCGGGCTGTATTCCCTGAGTGTGGCAGCCGTTGCACGCAGCAGCATGCCGTAACTCAAATGGTATTGCGCGCTGAAGCGGCTTTGCCGGTAGCGCACCGCGGCAGACTTGGACGGCGCAAGATCCTTGCCGAATTGCGCCAGATCTTTCTCAAACTGACGCATCTGGCTAAGCAGCGCGGTTGCGCTTTTCAACAGTTCGCGGTTTTGCGACGGCAACGCCGCGACATGCGATGACAGAAAAAGTGCCCCCAACGTCAGGTAATCGTTTACGTTTTCCAGGCGGCGGCGGTCGGCAAAGGCTTTTTTGAGCGCGGCGCGCGCTTTTTCCTCTGCGCCGTTCTTCAGCGCGAGCTGTGCGTACCGCAGGTTAATCAGCGGATTATTGGGTTCGAGTTCGCGCGCATGCTGCAGCTTCTGCGCCGAGCGCGCCAGATCGTTTTCATGCCGGTGCCGTTCGGCTTCGAGCAGATATGACTCAGCATCCTTTGTGTCACCCTCGCGGGAACGATTGAGCTCCGGCACGGCGACAAAATGCTGGCGCGATACCATGGAGAACTGCCCGCGGATCTTTGCGACGCGACCGGCAAACACCGTTTCCGAAATGGAATCAATTTCCCCTTCGGCGACGATGAGAGCAGCTTTGTCTTTTGTGTGGTCGCGCTCACGCTTGATAATAAATACCTTCATGCCCGGGTATATTTTTGCGGCATTGTCGATCGAGGCGCTGAGTACCGACATGCGGACGTCATAGCCCAGAATCTGGCGGGCCGGCATCGAGTTATCGGTGCCTTTCGTATTTATCCTTCCGATCAGCGCGGCCGCAACGGGTTCCATATCGCCGTAGCTGCGGTAGAGTGTGACGGGGTAGACTTCGGCATGCGCCGCACCGGCAATTGACAGGACTAACATGAAAAACGGAATAACGCGCATATACCGTATTAAATATCGGTTAAAAGGGAAATCCGGCTGAGCATAATACGACATAATCCGCCGGCCATGGAAATCCGCAACAGCTCGCCGGGGCCGCTTGCTATGGATTTCCGGAGCAAAGGTTGCACGCTATGAAAATCCATAGCCCCGGCGTATTGCGAGGCAAAGCATTTACGCGGCGTCGCGACCTGCTATTTAGCCCCACTTGCGGTCTGTAACGGCCGCTACAAAGGAGACAACCATGGTCAAACGACTGCCCCGATTAATCCAATTCACCGAAGAGCACGATCGCTTCCGCGAAATGGTGGCTGATTTTATCGCCAAAGAATGCGTTCCCCGCCACGAAGAATGGGAAAAAGCCGGCGAGGTGACGCGCGACGTGTGGGAAAGAGCCGGACAACTTGGCATGATCTGCCCCAACTTTCCCGAAGAATACGGCGGCATGGGACTCGATTTTCTTTATAACGTGATCGTCATCGAAGAATTGGCCAAAGCGGCTTCGTCGGGCTTTTTTATCTCGCTGCACGCCGACGTGATTGCGCCGTACATTCTGCACTACGCCAACGAAGAACAGAAAAAGCGGTGGTTGCCGGGAGTGATCAACGGCACAAAAATTCTGTCGATTGGGATGACTGAGCCCGGCACGGGTTCGGACCTGGCTGCCGTTACGACGCGCGCCGTCGACATGGGTGACCACTATGTGTTAAACGGCTCTAAGACTTTCATCTCAAACGGCATCTTGTCTGACCTCTGCATCGTCGTCGCGCGCACCGGCGAAGGCCAGGGTGGCATTTCATTGCTGATGGTCGAACGTGGCATGCCGGGTTTTGAACGCGGCCGCAAGCTCAAAAAACTGGGTCTGCATGCACAGGATACGTCGGAGCTGCACTTCAACGACGTTAAGGTTCCGAAGACAAACCTGATCGGCCGCGCCAATGCGGGCTTCCGCTACCTGATGCAGTCACTCGCACAGGAGCGCCTCGTGCTGGCAATCTCGAACATCGCATCTGCAGAACAGGTGCTCGACCAGACAGTCAAATACTGCAACGAGCGCAAGGCATTCGGCAAACCGATCGGCGCATTCCAGAACACGCGCTTCAGCCTCGTGGATATGTACGTCGAACAGGAAGCCTGCCGCCAGTATCTCGACCGTATTGTCATGCTGCACATGACCGGCGACGCAACACCCGCACAGGCTTCTGCAACTAAACTACAGTGCTCTGAGCTTCTGCAGGCGCATGTCAGCAAATGCCTGCAGTTTTTTGGTGGCTATGGCTTCATGATGGAATACCCGATTGCAAAAGCATATCTCGATTGCCGCGTGCAGACTATCTATGCCGGCACCTCCGAGATTATGCGCGAAATCGTTTCGAAGAATTTAGGTCTCGCAAGCACCTAAGGACATGGATGGCCATGGTGCGAGCAGCCATGGACGGCTGCAGCGAGCACCTAGAACTTTTCAATTCTGCTGGCCACGGGCTTTAGCCCGTGGCCGTGTGCTTTGTGGCAAAACTCACTTATCTGCTTAGCGCTCTGAGCCTCTGCATTGCGGCCTGTTCATCGCAATACAATACCGTGCGCCTGCAGCGTAAGCCGAAGCAGAATCTTTCTGTCTATACTCTCGCCACTGAACATTACCTGCACATCGATGAAAATCACGTGATTGAACTCGATCGCGGCGAGCGGTCACTGCAAATCGAATTGAACCGCGAGGTATCGGCCGTTGGCCTCGTTGCAGAAACCATGAAGGTCACAGTGAAATTGTATCATGATGATGCGCCATTTACCGGAAAACTGCACCTCCGCCTCAACAATGAGGATTTCGACTTTGCCTCTGACAGTGTCACCAGGGAAAACTTTGCCGAAGCTGTAACAGTGCTCGACACCGGGCAGCGGCAGGAAGATAACGCAGGGCTTGCCAACAGTGCACAGGCACAGACGGGGTATATCACCTTCGGCAAGCCCGTTGCGGCCGGCTCATCCAAGCGCCGCTGGAAGATCTACCGCATGACCGTGCCGGTCGATACACGATTCATTGCCGCGGTGCGAGGTTTGCAAAAACTCGAAATCTCCGCTGCGTTGCGCGAACGCACCGCTGTGTGCGATGTCAGCAACCGGCAGATAGCCGCATGGAAAAGATTTGCGGACAGCATTGTCGATGCAGAAATCGACCCATAGGTCTCTAAATCCTCTTGGTTTAATCTTTTTCGCCTTGTCTGACATATCACGAATGGCGCATGCCAACCATGTCGCACCATCTGTTCGGGCCGCGACAGAACGTGGTCAGGCAGATCGTGGGCGTTTTGTCCGATGAAAAACACCAACGGCTCTACCTGCTGATGACCTGCCATTTTATTGCCGGATTCAGCATCATTCCCTACATTGCGGGCTTTATGCAAAAGAACAATGGCATCACCGACGCACAGCTACCGGTGATTTACCTCGCCGGCGGCATTGCAACCATTGTTTCGTCCCCGATCATGGGTTATCTGACCGACCGTCTCGGCTCGGTCAAAGTGTACACCTGGCTTTCAACTCTGACAATTCTCCCATTCGTTCTCGTGACCTGCGAATTCACCAGAAGTTTTCCACTGCTGATGTTGTTCACCACCCTGTTCTTCATATTTGTCTCAGGCCGTATGGTGCCCGCGATGGCTTTACGTAACAACACGGTCAATCCGTCGCTGCGCGGCACCTTTATGAGTCTCAACGGCTCCGTGCAGCAGCTGGCGATGTCTGTAGGGGCAATCGCCGCTTCATTTATTATTTCCGCACCGCCGGGACAACCGATGCGCAACTACTTTTGGGTCGGCATCTTTGGTGTCGTATTCAACATTGCCGCAATGCTGATTGCCAATACATTCAAATCAAGATAAGCTATACGAAGGTTTTAAGATGAAAACAAAACTCGAAAATATTCTGGCAAAGGTACAAAACCCGCTAACGCACAAATCAGTGATCGGCGACAAGCTGCTCGTCGCAGTTCATGATGGGCACGGCCCCGATTCCCCAGCCGGCGAAAAACCCGTGATCGAAATGCGCGCGGCGGGTGATAAGAAATGGCAGCTCGCGATCGAAGCGCAGGTGCGCACGCAGGCCAGTAAAGAGGGCCTCGCGCCCGACGGTTTCAAATTCAAATGGGCCGATTCCAAACCCGATGTCGCCAAGCAAGGACCTGTGGCTCGGCCACAGCGAAGCCTTCCGGGAGTCAAACATGTCATTGCGGTCGCTTCGGGTAAGGGTGGCGTGGGCAAATCCACCGTCGCCGTGAACCTCGCATCGACGCTGCAGCAGATGGGCAAGAAAGTGGGATTGATGGACGCCGATATCTACGGCCCCTCGATCGGCAAAATGCTGGGGCTCCGCGGCCGCCAGCAAATGGATGTGAAGAATGACCGTATTACTCC
>CAYHJO010000236.1:0-6704 GCA_964356715.1 uncultured Turneriella sp.
CAATCCCAGAATAATGAAAAGCAGGAAATAAACCAGATACCATATCGATGCCACATCGAAAGCGGGCATGCGGAGAACATCCGCCTCCACCAGCATGATCGGTTTGAGGAATTCAGGCATTAGCGCTTTATGCGGCTTTTGCCGGCAGCATGCGGCTTTTCATCAGCGCAATTATTTCGTCGCGCGTCAATTTTTTTTCTGACAGATCGACAAAAAAACGACTCAGGAATTTATACTGTTTTGCCATCAGCAACAGCCAGATGATGAAATAGTCGAGTTTGCGGAAAACGACGGAGCGCGTATCCCGGTAAGTCGACAGGTTATCGAGAAAATCGACCGGCATATCGAGCCAGTGGCGGTTCATGTTGACATGGTGGCCGATATGATACCCGTCGTTGAAGCAGCGTTTGTTGTAGGGGGAATCGATAAACGTAATGCTGTTGAGGTATGGGTTTGCCGCATCCGTCGTGTCGACAAAAGCGTGCTGAGTCCAGTTACCCGCCATCAGCAGAAAGCGTGTCAGAATCCAGGGGATAATGAACACAAACAGGGTCACCTCGGTATTCAGGTAGAACAATCCGCCGACCACAGCGTACCATGACAGTTCGCCGATGATGGCTTTGCGCAGAAACGACCAGCGTTTCTTCTTTATAAAGTACGAGCTGAGCGTGAATATGCCGAACACCGCGAAGCTCAGGTAATAGTGCAGAAAACCCAGAAAGCTGTCGCGCCGGTATTTCATCGTCGAGCTGAGATCGGTCAGCAGATTATTCTCGGGGTGGTGCATACCCAAATGGTGCGAGAAGTACGTGTACGGCGTCATGCCGAAGAAAAAACCGAGCAGCGCCTGCGGCCAGAAATTCAGAAAGCGCAGCGAATAGTGGAACAAGGGCCGGTGCGAGACATTGTGCAGCATCAGCGTGTAGGGTCCGAGATAAAATAAGAAAAGCGCAATGTGCGCCAGGCCGAGCCACAGCGCGTACTGGGGCAAAAGCCAGATAGCGACGGTCATGCCGGGCAGCAGGATAGTCAGCTTGACCATGCAGGTAAACAGGTCGATATCGCGCTCGTCTTTAATGACTGCGAGCACGAGCGTGCGAAAGATGCCTTTGAGGCGTATACCCGGGGTTACGGGGTCACCGCCAATCAGCGCCGTAGCGGATTTTTCTGCCATGCACAAAAATCAGGCGGAGCGACAGGCCGGAAAGGAGAAAACGCCAGAGTTTCGGCCTGGCTGACTTCAATTAACAGATACTTTGATCGATTTATTTATTATTTACAATTTGAGATGTCTCGGAAGATGGTCTGCTGCTCCGCCGGTTGACTGGCCTTACGTCCAAACTGCGGATCAGCGATTAAAGCAGGGGAACATGATTGAAAAAAAAATAATTCCTGAAGATTATCGCCAGAAGAACATGTCAGATTTCGTTCTGAGCCGGCGCGAGCAACCTGACATATTTGCTTTCTGCGACGAATTTGATCAAACGGAAAGTTATCTCGCAAGTATCGGGCATAATATGCTCAGGCGCGTGATGCTATCGGCGAATACAAACCGGGTCGTCATTGAAGATCCGATGACGGGTCGACAGAAAGAAATGATTATGATGGGTTCCAACTCATATCTCGGCCTCAATGAACATGCCCGGGTGAAAAAGGCTGCGTCTGAGGCGCTGGAAAAGTACGGCGTGGGCGCCGGGTCGCCGCCGAATTTCTCCGGCTATTATGACGTCCACCGCAAACTCGAGGCTAATCTTGCATGGCTTAAAGGCACCGACGACGCAATCGTTTTCCCGTCGGGTTATGCCACGAATGTCGGCGTTATTTCTGCATTCATGGGCCCGCGCGACACGATTATTCTCGATCGATTATCGCATGCCTCGATTATCGATGGCTCGCTGTTATCGGGTACAAAAATAGTGACTTTCAAACACAATGACATGGACGCGCTCGAGCGCGTCCTCCAGCGAACCAAAGACAACAGCAAAGGTGACAGGCTGGTTGTGGTCGAAGGTGTTTACTCCATGGACGGTGACATTGCACCTCTGGACGAAATTTACCGTCTCGTGAAGAAATACGGCGCAAAAATCATGGTCGACGAAGCGCATGCGACGGGGGTCATCGGCAAAACCGGCAAGGGAACACCCGAACATTTTGATCTCGAAGGTAAAATTGATATCACGATGGGCACATTCTCAAAATCCCTCGGAGGTATCGGCGGTTTTGTTGCCGGGCGAAAATCCGTCATCAAATATCTGAGATATTATTCGCGGGCATATTTTTTTGCCGCATCGCTCACACCGATGCAGGTTGCCGCGCAGAACGAAGCCGTTAACGTATTGCGCGAAGAACCGGTCTGGCACCGGCGCCTCTGGGAGAATATCAACTATTTTCACAAGGAACTCAGGAGCAAGGGATACGATATTGAACGGACACAGACCGCGATAACTCCGGTGGTGATCGGAGAATCGGAAAAGACCCTGGATATTACAAAATTTCTGCATGAACAGGGCGTTTTCGTGAACCCGGTACCTTATCCGGTGGTGCCTAAAAAGAAAGAACGCCTGCGGCTTTCAGTATCCGCGCTCCATACCAGGGAGGATCTCGATGCTGTACTCGGGCTGCTCGATGAGGCCAATGCAAAATACCGTTTTGCGAAACATTATCGCGAGGAAAACCATTGAGCCACCCGGCCAATACATATCTCTGTTTGACAACACGCGCCTGAGCGAGGAAAATATGATCGGTAACCTATTAAAGTTCGATGTCTCTGCGCCCATTGATCTGCAGGAAATGACGAATCCGCAGGTCGTGGATTATCTCGTTTTGACGCACCACGAGTTCACGCGCGACATTATGCTTGAGATCGACCGGTTGCTTGAAAACGGCAGGGTCTCTGAGCCGGAGGCGCAGAAGGTGCTCGCCGAACTCGGGATGCTATGGCCGGCATTCCACAGAGAAATGTTGGAACATCTGGAGCACGAAGAACAAATTCTCTTTCCGTCCATAGAAAGCAGCACCAACGAGCAGGGAGAAATTTCGGCTGACAACATAGACTCGACGATTCTGAGCATGATCAAAGAGCATGACCACCATGACGATGAACTGCATCGCATACGGATCCTGAATGCAAGGCTGCTGGCCCAAAGCGGCAGCAATCCGGTGATTCATCAGCTTTGCCAAAGAATAGGCCAGCTGGATTCAGATTTGCACCAGCACATGCAGATTGAGTCTGAAATTCTGTTCCCGCGCATCCTGAAATCCTTTACCTGAAGCTTCGTGAAGATCGCAGAAATCATGAGCAAGCCGGGCTGCGGTAATCCCGGCAGGAATAAACGACCATGAACATAAGACTCTATAAAGAATCTGTCAGGCGCCACTGGTCTGATTTCTGGGCCGCTCCCGGCAGCCGCCGCGAGTTCATCGTATCGTTTGCGATCCTCGCCTCGGTCATGGTGGGTATGCTGCGCTTTTTGCACTACAATGAGGCGCGCACGGGGCATTCTTTGCGCGATCCGCTGATGGCATTATTCCAACCGATCGATCTGAGCGGCTTGACCTTTCTGCTGCTCTACCTTGGGCTCGGTTGCACGATCGTCATGCTTCTCTTGCGGCCCGGCAGGCTGCTCATCGGCATGCAGATCTATGCCGTCTACGCAGCACTGCGCGTTCTCGCCATGTATTTTGTACCGCTCGAACCGCCCGAGGGCATGATTCCGCTTGCCGACCCGCTGATCCAGTGGGCACAGACGGGTTCGCAGCTGAACAAAGATCTGTTTTTCTCGGGACATACGGCAACCATGTTTATCTGTTACCTGATACTGCCGCCCGGTCGCTGGCGCAGCATTTTTCTCGCGGGTGTCCTTGTCATGGGACTTTGCCTTGTCATTCAGCGGGTGCACTATTCCATCGACGTCGTCGCGGCGCCGTTCTTCTGCTTCGGTGCGTATGCGTTCGTGCTGCGCATCCGCAAACTGGCCAGCTTGTCGGCGTATTTCTAAGAAGTGCCCACGGCACCCCCCGGGGCAAACGGCCAAAAAAAGTTGCCAAGGTGAGTAAGTACTTACTATACTGTTTGTGTCGGCCAAGCCATGAAACGCATAAAGAAACACTCCACTGACACGCCGCGCTGGGCAGAGCTCGATGAGGCAGTCCGCACCATGCCCGAAGGCCAGCGTAAGATCATAGAGGCGGCCATAGACGAATTTGCCGAAAGGGGCTATGCGGCATCTTCAACGCTGGCGATTGCCGGCCGCGCCGGCGTTTCTGAAGGGTTGATATTCAAGTATTTTAAGAATAAGGTTACGCTACTGAGGCAGGTGGTGTTTCCGATACTCGCAACGGCAATCATGCCGCTGGCTATCCGCGGCGTCAAGAGCGTCACCGATTCGCGTCATGAGACATTCGGTGACTTTCTGCGCGCGCTCGTGCGTGAACGCCTCGACTTTGCCCGCCGGCACCAGAAACACCTGCGCATCTTGCTGCAAGAGCTGCCCCTGAATGAAGAGTTGCGTAACCGCATGATGAAAATGCTGCTGGCAGAGCTATTTCCCGCGATGCAGCAGAAAATCCTTCATTACCAGAAATCAGGCGGCTTGCGGCCCATGCCGCCAGAGCAGATGCTCAGCCTGCTCATTCCGCAAATTATGGGATTTGTTCTCGGGCGCGCGGTTCTGGGTCTCAACTTCGGCGCCAGCGATGAGGCGGATTTAGAAGTTCTTATCGAAGTCATACTACACGGCATTCATACACCCGATGCACGTGGGAGAAAGAGGTAAACAATGCTGAAAAGAAATAATTCCCTGTTGCAGCGCGTTCGCGACCAATTTAAAAAAATAAATCTTCCGGTAAGCCGCCGCACGGCCTTGGTTATCGCGGGTCTTGTACCGCTTGTGGCCCTTTTTATCATCGTGGTGCTGCGCTCCGGGCCGCTCGCCCCGGTTCCGGTTACTGTTACCACCGTAGAAGAGCGTGAAGTCTCGCCAGCGCTCTTCGGTGTCGGTACCGTCGAAGCCAGGTCGTTGTTCAAGATTGGCCCCAATGCTCCCGGCCGGGTACGGAATGTCTTTGTCAACGTCGGCGATAACGTAAGAGCCCGCCAGCTGCTTGCCGAGATGGAGCGGCCGGATCTCGATGTACTGAGCAACACCGACGCCGAACGCGAATTCATCCGCAAGTCGCTGCAGCAAGAAGAGCGCGATGCGCGTGAACGTCTGGCCAATGCCGAAAGAGACCTGCGCGAGATTCTGGTCCGTTCGCCGGCGGCTTCACAGGCCGAAATCAGCGAAGCGCGCGGTGCCGTGGCCTCTGCACGCGAAGATCTCTCACGCGCTGCCGGCAGTGCGAAGAACCCGCTGCGGGTGAGCGCCAACCTGCGGCTGGTATCGCCCGTGCAGGGGCTGGTGACCCAGCGCAGCGCCGAACCGGGTAACACTGTCGTCGCCGGCCAATCTGTCGTCGAAGTGGTTGATCCCAAATCGCTGTGGATCAATGTCCGTTTTGATCAGGTAGGTTCTGCGGGGTTGAAGAGCGGTCTTGCCGGCAAGATTGTGCTGCGTTCGCAGAGCGCTCCCCTTACCGGCCGGGTGCTGCGCATCGAGCCCATTGCCGATGCGATTACCGAAGAAACGCTGGCGAAGGTTGTGTTCGATACGCTGCCAGTGCCGCTGCCACCGATTGGTGAACTGGCAGAAGTGACGATCAATCTGCCGCCGCTCACGGCAAAACCGACAATACCGAATGCCAGTCTCGTGCGTGTTGCGGGCGAACTAGGCGTGTGGGCGCTCGAAGGCAGTACGAATAAAATCCGCTTTATCCATGTGAAAACCGGCGCTGCCGATCTTGAGGGCAACGTGCAAATTAAAGAGGGACTCAGCGCGGGTGACCGCGTCGTCGTCTACAGCCAGACGCCACTCAAAGCGATGAGCCGCATCAAAATCGTCGACAAGTTAATCGGAGCACCGCGTTGATCAGCCTCGCCGGTCGCGACATCATGCACTCGTGGGGAAAATTTGTCTTCACGGGGTTGGGGCTGGGACTCCTGATCGGAGTAACGCTCACGATGGCCGGTGTTTACCGCGGCATGGTCGATGACGCGATGACGCTGCTCGATAACAGCGGCGCCGACCTTTGGGTGGTGCAGAAAGACACACTCGGGCCATACGCCGAACCGTCGAGCATCTACGACGATACGTACCGCAGCCTTTTGAGCGTGCCTGGTGTGGCGCGTGCAGCCAATGTGACCTACCTGAGTATGCAGGTGAAAGCCAGTAAGGCGGATGTCAGGGTTATGGTGGTGGGCGCCGTGCCGGGCGGTCCGGGTGAACCCGGCCAGCCCGGACACCTCTTGGCAGGCCGCCATATCACCCGCGGCCACTACGAAGCGGTTGCCGATATCGCCGCGGGGTTTGCGTTAGGAGACCGCGTGCAGATTCGCCGCAATTATTACCACGTCGTCGGCATTACGCGGCGTATGGTGTCTTCTGGTGGTGATCCGATGCTGTTCATACCGCTTAAAGACGCGCAAGAGGCGCAGTTTTTGAAAGATAACGACGCCATTCAGCAGCAGCGTCGCCGCACCGCGGCAAACCCCGCATTTAACCGCCCGGGAGTTCCAGGCCTGCTGCAGGGAGTGATAGCCTCGCAGAGCGTGAACCCCTATGTGAATGCGGTACTGGTGCAGATCAAGAATGGCTTTTCACCCGAGC
>CAYHJO010000237.1:0-6533 GCA_964356715.1 uncultured Turneriella sp.
CGTAGTGAGGCCGCCGCGTTTGACGACGAAGAGCAGCAGGTTGAATTTTTCCAGCTGCTTTTCGGCCGAACGGATCGCCGCCAGAGTCAGCGGGTCGTTGCGCACAGCTTTCTCATTTTCAAAGCCGGGAAAGTCGGTGAGCGTCCAGTTGCCCTGGCCCCATTTTACCTTTTCGGTGATGAGGTCGCGCGTGACGCCGGGCTGGTTATAGATGATGCTTTTGCGCGAGCCGATGAGATTGTTGAAGAGAGAACTCTTGCCCACGTTTTGTTTTCCGATGATGGCGATGGCGGGCATTTTTGTTTGTTTCCTGAGTTGTGACGGCGAAGCCGCCGCAGCTCACGAAATGAGCCTTTTTTTCAGGCTTTGTCAAGATAAAATCGATTCTTTGGCCAAAGTGTGGTCCGGTTCTGGCAAGGTACACGTAATTCTCATATACCATGAAAAAGCTCATACCGGTATTATTCCTGCTTTCGGGCGCTGTTTTCGCAGGCGAAGAATGCAAAGCAGAACTGCGCTCGCTGGCCGACAAACATTTGTCAGAAAAGCGCCTGTTGCACGATAAACAGAGAACCGCAAAGCGGACACTCAATGACAAACATTCAGAAGAAAACAAATCTCTTAAAGCCGCGAAAGCAGATAAGCAAAAGCTGGCGGATGCGAAAGAGCGCCATATAAAAGAAACACGCGCGATGAACGACGCGCACCGCAAAGAAAAACGCAAACTACAGGATAGCCAGCTCGACGACAAGCGGGGCCTCGCGGATACCTGTCGCAGGAAAAAAGCGGCCTAAAACAGCGTTTTGGTCTGCTCAGCGCAGCGCCTTCTGGATCAACAGGAACTCGCTGATGTTTTCGACGTCGATGACACCTATTAACGTATCCGCGTAGCCGACTGGCAGCATCGGAATATTGAGTTCTGTCATAATGCGCAGCGCTTCGGTTACTG
The DNA here is from genome assembly GCA_964356715.1 of uncultured Turneriella sp. Classification (GTDB taxonomy): domain Bacteria; phylum Spirochaetota; class Leptospiria; order Turneriellales; family Turneriellaceae; genus Turneriella. The sequence continues at coordinate 950 of CAYHJO010000237.1, forward strand.
GCATCTGCGGTGGAATGAACCGGATGTCGCGCCGCATGATCTTGCCGATCTGCACATTTTGCCCGAACTGCGCAAGGCCCGCCAGCATTTCATCGCGGGTCAGCACACCGGCAATGACACCGTTTTCTGTAACAAGAAATTCCCGCTCCTGGCTGTCGAGCAGCGCCTTGAGCGCCGCGCTGAGCGCGTCGTGCGCTGCCAGTAACGTATATTTCGACATGACGAGATTGGCAACGCGGTAGCGCGACAGATCGCGCTGCACGTATTCCTGACTCGCTTCGGCTCCTGCGCCGAGGTAGATGAAAATACCGATGAATACCAGCCAGATATTATAGAACAGGCCGAGCAGTACGAAGAGGATCGCGATGAACTGCCCGAGGTTGGCCGCGATCTGCGTGGCGCGCGTACGCTCGAGTTTCAACGACAACAGAGCACGCAGAATGCGCCCGCCGTCCATCGGGAAGGCGGGAATCAGGTTAAAGACCGCCATGATCACATTCACGGCAAACAGCGCGGGAATGAACTTATCTGCGGTCATGGCACCCGCGGGAAATCCCATTGTATACACCGTGGGCGATAAATACATATAAAGAAACAATCCCCCGGCAATCGCTACATTGACCAGGGGGCCTGCGATCGCGACGAGAAATTCCTCTTTTGGCGATTCGGGCATCTTCTCCATGCGCGCCATGCCACCCATCGGGAAGAGTGTGATGTCTTTGGTTTTTATGCCGAAGCGCCGCGCCGTAAGCGCATGACCGAATTCATGCAACACGACACAGGCGAACAGAGTCAGGATGTATCCCACTGACCACAGCAGCTGGCCGGTATTGTGCGACACCCGGTAGCTGCTCATCGCGATCCATACCAGCAACAGAATGAACGTCCAGTGAATATAGACCTTAATGCCGCGGAATTGACCTATGGGGATCGACCATTTCATAGCAATGCCGCACTGTTGTGCGGCAATGCTATGTCATTTACTAAAACAACACTCGCGAAAGTTTACGCCGGTAATCGAGCGTCAGCGGGTTTTCGCTGCCCAGCAGGTGGAAGGCTTTTATCATCAGCTCTTTCGCGCGTGCTTTGTCTGCGCCATTTTCCACCAGTGCGAGTTGCGTTGCAAGAAATTCACCGGCGATTTTTTCGTCGCCGGCGACCAGCGCGCGCATGTCGGCGGTCGTGACTGCCCGCTCGAGCAGGTAAAGCATAGCCGTTCTCTGTTCGGAAAAAGGCGAGCCGAATTCGGGAATTTTGTCTAGTGTCGCCTGAAGCATTGCGGAATCAGGATTAGGCTGCGCGAGGAATCCGCGCACTATGGCCCACGCGGCTTCATATTTACGTTTGCCGTTGAGACGGCCGGCCGACAGCATTTCGAGCGCCTTTTCAGGCGATGCATGCGCGAGGTTCTGGATCGCGAGAAAGTCTTCGGGCACAATAAACTGTTCGATGACTTCGCGAATGCGTTCGGCGGCCTGCGCGCCGACGAAGCCTCCCGCAATCTTGCCCTTGTGAAACACCTTCACGTCGGGAATGCTCATGATGCGGAAGGCCTGGCCGAGCTGGGGCTCGGCGTCGGTGTTGACTTTGGCAAGCAGAAATTTGCCCGCGTACTCTTTTTCAAGAGCTTCGAGCGTCGGTGTCAGCGTCCGGCACGGTGCGCACCATGGTGCCCAGAAATCGACCAGCACCGGCCGCTGCTCAGATTCGCGGATTACCTTCTGTTCAAAATCGGCGGTCGTAACGTCCATGCGTTACATTTTTTTGTTGTAGACCTTTGTGATTTTGAGGTCGAAATCTTCGATGTTTTCAGCCATGTGCTTGCAGTTGACGTCCGCAGATTCTGTTGCGCCTGCATCGACGGCAACATAAACCTGGCACTCGCCGATCTGTTTGCCGCCCGATGTCAGCACCAGCTTGGCGTTCAGCGTGCGTCCCTGTTCGGCGTTGGTGTTCCTGGCATTCACCTTGAATGTCCAGAAGCCTTTGCCCGCTTTAAACGGAGCATATGCTTCGCCCTTGGTTACCGTGATTTCGAGGTTGTTGTTGCTGAAGGTCTTGCTGCCGTCAGCGTATAGCATTCCTGCAAAAAGAAGGAGCGCCGTGATTGTTCCTGCGAGTATTTTCATTTTTCCTCCTGGGGATTTTAGTATTTATAGAAAGCCCCGCCGCACGTCAACGAAATACGCATGTAGTTTCCGCCATGAGCAACAGTTGCGGATTGCCTTGTGCAACGGCAGTTTTTTACGTTCGACGGCCTTCGCCTCTCGTATCTCGAGGCCGGCGCGCAGCAGCCGCGCAAGCTGCTCATTGCGCATGCCAACGGCTATGCCGCGGGCTGCTATGAATATCTGATCGCTGCGCTGTCGGAGCGGTACCATGTCTGCGCGCTCGATTTTGCGGGGCACGGTGAATCGCAAAGCACGCTCGCTTTTTCCAGCTGGGGTTTTTTCAGCCGGCAATTGCTGGCGCTGACCGACCATCTGGGCTGGCAGAGCTTAAGCGCGATCGGCCATTCATTGGGCGGCGGCAGCCTACTGCGTGCGGCGGAGGTAGATTCCGGGCGTTTTGAAAAGCTCCTCGTATTTGACCCGGTTATGCTGTCCTTTCTGATGATACTCTACGTAAAATTATTCGGCAATCCGATGGCGAAGGTGGCGCGCACGCGCCGGGCGATTTTCAGCAGCAAAGAGCAGGCGCTGAAGATCTTCTCACGCCACGGCGCGAACCGGTCGTGGGAAAAAGCAGCTGTCTCTGCCTATGTCGAGTATTGTATTCGCGCGACAGAGCAGGGCGCCGAGTTGTGTTGTGCGCCCAGCGTAGAGGCGCAGATTTTCTCGCAGACCGAATTTGCGCATCTCTTCAGGCTCGGTCGCATCGGCTCAGAAACGCATATTGTGCTGCCGCCCGCGTCCCATGTGTGTGCAGACTGGGTCGCACGGAAAATCGTACGCCAGAACAAAAAATCCGCCGTACACAGAATACCCGATAGCGGACATTTGCTGCCGTTTGAAAACCATCGCCTGACGCTGCAGCTGGCGAACGGGATTTTATAGCCGCTTGAGACATAGCGTTGACGCTATGTCTCAAGGCGATTTTTTTTCCCATGGCACTCTCAGTAAACGAAATTGAACAACACCTTGGCGCGCATGCGGGTCTCCTGATCCATAAGTGTGAAACGATCCATAAAGAAGCGCTTCATCTGCCGTCGGCAGATATCGTCGACAAGGTCTATGCGCAGTCCAACCGTAACAATAACGTTTTGCGCTCGATCCAGTCGATTATCGGGCATGGCCGCCTCGCGAATACGGGCTACGTTTCGATTCTGCCCGTCGACCAGGGTATCGAACACTCAGCCGGCGCGTCTTTTGCTCCCAACCCCATCTACTTTGATCCCGAAAATATCGTGAAGCTGGCGATCGAAGGCGGCTGTAACGCCGTCGCGTCAACCTACGGTGTACTCGCTGCTGTTTCGCGCAAGTACGCGCACAAGATTCCGTTCATTGTCAAAATCAACCATAACGAGTTCCTGTCGTATCCGAACAAATTCGACCAGATCATGTTCGGCACGGTCGAAGAAGCTGCTGCGATGGGCGCGGTCGCCGTCGGGGCCACCATCTATTTTGGTTCGGACGAATCCGCGCGCCAGATCGTCGAAGTTGCGCAGGCCTTCGAGCGCGCGCACGATCTCGGCCTCGCGACAATTCTGTGGTGCTACCTGAGAAACAGCGAATTCAAAAAAGACGGGGTCGATTACCATACATCTGCCGATTTGACCGCGCAGGCGAACCATCTCGGAGTCACAATTCAGGCAGACATTATCAAGCAGAAACTGCCGACCAACAACGGCGGATATAACGCTTTGAAGTTCGGTAAAACGCACCCGAAGGTATATTCTGACCTCACCACCGATAATCTGATTGATCTCGCGCGCTACCAGGTGGCGAACTGCTACATGGGCCGCATGGGCCTCATCAATTCAGGCGGCGAGTCAAAGGGTGCAACTGATCTCTCAGAAGCCGTGACCACCGCGGTGATCAACAAACGCGCAGGCGGCATGGGTCTGATTTCAGGCCGCAAGGCATTCCAGAAGCCGATCAAAGAAGGCGTGGCGCTGCTGAATTCCATTCAGGACGTCTATCTGTGTAAGGACGTGACTGTAGCCTGAACTGATATTTTTCTGCGGCAAAGCCGCAGAAAAAATTTAGTGTCTCTCCCACATCAGGCTTGAGCGCAGCTCGTGCGCTGTCTGCCGTATGCGCCGCGCGAGAATGCGCGCGAGATTACGCATCGTGATATAGCCCATTTTCGCATCCTGGTCAAAAATGGCGTAAATATCAGCGCTGGGAATCTTGAAAACTGTGCTCTTTTGAATCGCAACCGCAGTCGCTGAGCGCGGCTGCCCGTCGATGAAGGCGAATTCACCGAACAGCTTGCCGGGCACGATCGTGTGGATCGTTGCGCTGTCGGTTTTTCCCAGCGCACCGACGATCTGCACGCGCCCATCGGTGAGAATGAACAAATCGGATTCGGTGCTCTGTTCGTGGAATATCTCCTGGTTTTCCTCATATTCGACTTTAACGGCCTTTGAGGCGATCAGAGCGAGTTCCTGCTCGCCGAGTCCCTTAAACAGTTCGAATTCGCCCAGTAGTTTCTGTATGTCCATGTCTTATTCCTGATTTTCCAATATGGTTTTGCTGATCTGGTGTACGTCCGTCGCTGCAACTCTCAGACCGTCGAGCACGTCGACAAACGTATTCATGGCGCTGCTATCCTGTTCTGCGGCGCCGAGCAGGGTATCGAGATTCTGGCTCTGCACCTTTTTCGACATAAATTTCAGCTTCTTATATAGCAGCCCCGATTCTTCGGCCAGCGGCATATTCTTATTTTCAAATGCCTGCAGGTTCTTTTCGAGGAGTTCTGCGATTTTCGACAATAGAAACTCCAGATCTTTTTTCTGATTCTCGTTGAACTTGCCGTACTCCTCGGCTGCCCCTTTCATCACCGGCAAAACTTCAAGGTGCAGCGAGTTTGCCAGCTGGCGCATATCTTCCGCAAGGTGCAGATAGTACGTCGCTTCGCGCGATTCGCTGTTCGTCAGAGTCAGTTTCGCGAGATCGCGCAGGTACCGTTTGATCGCGTCGGAAAGCAACGCAACCTGGCGATTCGTTGTCTCAACATGAGATTCCGCTGCAACGGAATTCTGCGCGCTCCAGATGTTGGGGATATCTTTCACGGTATCGAACACGATTTGCCCCGCACGCATGAGTTCGCGGCGCGTCTGTTCGAGCGAAAGACTCGCAGAGGTGATATCGCCGGCCTGGATGTACTGCGGCTTAAAGACCGTCGGCACAGGGCCCGTGTCTTTGATGACAAAGCGCACGGCTTTCTCCATCAGGCCGACGAACGGCAGAAACACGAGGGTGTTGATACCATTGAAGAACATGTGCGCATTAGCGATAGCGCGCGAAATATTGCCCGGGTCCACGGCGTCGGTGATCTTTTTCATCAGTTCTGTGAAGGGATTCATAAACGGAAAGATGATCAACACGCCGATGAAGTTGAACAGAAAATGGATCAGCGC
>CAYHJO010000238.1:0-6525 GCA_964356715.1 uncultured Turneriella sp.
GTAAAGACAGCTAATAAGAAAACAAAGGAGACGGCATCGCCGTCTCCTAGATGCCTCGTGCATCATAGGAGCTTCTAATGAAAATAAGGAATTTTGTACGGGCTACGGCCAACAAACGCACGAAGCGTTATGCAAAAGACAAGGTGGAAATGGGCCACTTTATCGACGACTATATTAAAGGTTTGGTGGATATAAACGGCGATCTGTTGAAAATTCTGGATCACAAGGACGACATTTTTGAGTTTAACTATGTCTGGCACCACTACAAGTTCGTTCTGACCAGAATGCTGCCCGAAGTGGCCATTCACTCGATCAAGCAGGATAAGCGGATTGTGCGACGGCACTATGACAACAAGAACGATCTGTTCAGCTGGTTTTTAGGGTCCCGCATGATTTATACGAGCTGCTATTTTAAAGACGAAAAAGAAACTTTAGAAGCGGCTCAAGACAACAAAATGAACCTGATCGCCCACAAAATGCAACTCCAACCCGGCGAAACCTTACTCGATATCGGTTGCGGCTGGGGCACTCTGGTAGCGCACATGGCCAAACATTACGGCGTTCAATCAACCGGTGTGACGATTGCCGGCGCCGGCGCAGAATGGGGTCGCCGACAGATCAAGGAATACGGAGCCGAAGGTAAGGCCGACATCATGGTCATGGATTATCGCGAGATCCCGCGCAAGAAATACAATAAGATTTCCTGCCTCGAAATGGCCGAGCATGTCGGCATTAAAAATTTCCGAAAGTTTATGCAGCAGTGCTACGACATGCTCGAAGACGACGGCATTTTCTACGTACAGATCGCCGGTCTCAGGGAACGAGACAACCTGTTCCAGAAACGCAACCGCGAAGATTTAGTCTGGGGTCTGTTTATGAACGAGTACATCTTTTCGGGTGCCGACGCGAGCATGCCGATCAATTGGGATCTGAGGCATATGGAAAAGGTGGGCTTCGAAGTGCAGAGCGTCGAGAACATCGGCATCCATTATTCGAAAACCATCCACTATTGGTACGATAACTGGTTGAGCAACAGGGACAAAGTTATCGAAAAATACGGCATGGAGACTTTCAGAATTTATGAGATCTTTCTGGCTTGGTCGGTAGTGATCGCCAAACACGGCGGTTCATCGGCGTACCAGATTGTCTGCCACAAGAACCTCAATAATCTGAATCGCCGACGATATATTGGCAAGACATCATTGGGTGCGATCGCCTGATTTTCAGCGAGGGGACTCGGCCGGATTAAGGGCAGTGCATCAATGTTAAAGAATAAGAAAGTAATTATTGTCGGCGCGGGCATAGCCGGAGCCGCAGCTGCGTGGCATTTACAGCGGTTGGGAATTGAGGTGTGCGTTCTTGAAGGGCGCAATAGGGTTGGCGGGCGGATTCACACGGATGAATCCTGGGGATTCCCGATCGAGCTCGGAGCCAACTGGTTGCACCATACGCCTCATTCATTGGAAAATCATGTAAAGCGGTTGAGATTAAGAACACAAAGAACAAACTACAACAAGATCACAGCCTTCGATCATGAGCAGCGGGCGATCAGTATGTTCAGACTATTTTTCATGAATTACAAATTCGCTAATGCTGTGCGCAAATCGTTAAAATTTCTGCAATCTGAGAAGGAAGATATTTCGCTCCAGGATTTGATACAAAAATTCATGCCGAGAGATAAATATTCGTTCAAGAATCAGCAGGCGTTTTCTCTGATCGAACAAGCCTATGAAAACGGCCTCGCTGCCAGTCTTAATAATATTTCCGCCAGAAGTTTCTTCGCAAGTGAAGGTGCAACGTTAGGTCGTGATCTTCTCGTCTACGGCGGTTTTGGGCGGGTTGTGGAGCAACTCCTGGCCGGGGTGGACTTGCACCTGAATACAACCGTGAAAGAAATCCGCCAGAGTTCCGGTTTTGTTGAAGTCGTTACTTCGGAAAAAACTTTCACGGCTGATTTCGTCATCGTGACATTGCCGCTGGGTGTTTTAAAAAGCGAGGCGGTTTTATTCTCAGAACCGTTGCCTCCGGAGAAGCTGCATGCGATAGAGAGCCTCAGATCGGGGGTCATGAATAAAATTATTATGGAATTTGAGGAGAAATTCTGGACAACGAACAACGATTTCATCGTCTTTCTCGGTGACTTTTACAGAAATCGGGGAATCCTTCTGAATTACCATGCTTACACAGGAAAACCCGTTTTAGTAGCGTTACCGGTTCACGATGCGGCCATTGCTTTAGAACGGCAAGGAGTGCAAAAGATTCAACAATATTGGCAAGATGCGTTGCACAAAGCATATCCGCGCCGCAATATTCACTTCAGGCGGATAACAGCGAGTCGGTGGCATGGTGATATTTTCTCGCTCGGGTCATATGTACACCTACCCGTGGGAGTGCCGCCGCAAACGCCGGAAATATTGGCCGCTCCGTTTGGCAGAATATGTTTTGCGGGTGAAGCCACGATTTCGCATTTTCACAGCACAACGCATGGAGCGTACGTATCCGGAATACGCGAAGCGGAGAGGATCTTGGGATTATGACCGTTCTGGCGCTTAGGGCCCAATATACTGTTTCTTCGCCGCCAAATGGTCTTTGTAGGTTTTTGAGAAAAAATGTGCGTCGTCACCTTTGAGCACGAAAAACTTGTAATCGGTTTTTTCAGGATTCACCGTGGCGTTGATTGCCGCTAGACCGGGCGAGCCGATTGGCCCAGGCGGCAGACCTTTTACCTTATAGGTATTATAAGGTGATTCGACTTCGAGGTCTTTAAAGAACAGGCGCGCCTTCGGTTTTTCGAACAGGTACTGCACGGTGGCGCACGATTCGAGCGGTTCTGAGTCGCGCAGGCGGTTATGAAAAACCGCAGCGATCAGCGCCCGCTCTTCTTTGAGTTTCGCCTCGCGCTCGACGATGCTCGCGAGAATTACCATTTCATGGATCTTGCGCGGTTCGGTCGGGAAATTCTTCACTTCTTTGGTTTTTTCAAAGAAGTGTTCAATCATGTGTTCCAGGATCTTGTCCTTTGGATATCCCTGCGGCAGGAAGTAAGTGTCCGGAAACAGATAACCTTCGACCGTTTGCGCGGGAATTTTGTATTTGTCGAGAATCGATTTTTTCCCGGCGAATTGCAGAAACTCGTCGCGCGAAGCAAAGAATTTTTTCTGCACAAACAAGTCGCCGATCTGCCGGTTGTGCAGACCCTCGGCGATCGTGATACTGATGGTCTTGGTTTTACCGCTGGTGAGCGCCTGCGCGAGCTTCGAAGCCGACATGCCGTCGTGCAGGTCATAGACACCGAATTTGAGTTTGCCGGCTTTGCCGGTCATCCGCATATAGAGTTTGAAAAAAAACTGGCTGTGTATCAGCCTGGCTTCTGCGAGACGCGCCGACACAGACGACAGGTTTGAACCGGCTTTAACCGCAAAATCCACATGGCGCGAGCCGTCAGACACCGAGCGCAGCGAAAAGAACATCACCGCGAGACCGACGAGAATGACCGCCGCGAGGCCGCCGCCGGCGAGTATGAGCGGTTTACGGATTTTCTGCATATTGTCCTGAAGCATAACGTATATTTTTTGCGTAAGTCGCGTCGCGACTAATGCTAAAAATACATTTGATTGACATGCTGTAAAGCGGCAACAGGCTCTGACCTTCTCAGGTTCAAATGCAAAAACTCCGCCTTCTTTTTCTGTTCTGTGCACTCTGCTTCGCCTGCCGCAAATCATCGGCGAACAGCGAAGCGCTCGCGCGCTACGCGAAAATCAATGCCACCGACAGTAACAGTTTCATCGCATTCTATGCGCAAGGGCTGAAGCTGAGCGCCAGGACGCAGGCCGCGGGAAAAATGCGCGCCTATTTTCTCAGCGCGATGCTTTCGCCCGATCTGAACAATCCCTGCGCCGCGTGGGATTGCATCGTGAGCGGCATGCAGGCGATCGATACGAAGCAACGTTCGCCTCTCTATGGTTATGCGCTCTACCACCTCGCAGATTTCGCCACAGGGCAGGGCAGCTACGCCGAGGCAGCAGCCTTGCTCGCGACAGCGGCCAGTATGCCGCCCGCGCTCGAGCGTAAAACGTCCCTGCTGCGCGGCAGGGTGCTGCAATTTCTGCAGTCTCCCGAAGTTGCCGCGCATTTCCGCCGGCACGCCGAGAAATTTACCGATGCCGAATCTCTCTACTTTTCGGCTGCGGCGCTCGAGCGCGCCGGCGATAAGCAGGCGGCGCTCGAACTGGCGCTGCGCGTGCTCGACAAACCCGAAGCCGATTCTCCGTTCTCGCTGAGCGGCGTGCTCGTGCGCAATATTCTCGGCCAGCGCGTCTACGCGATGGAAAACACCGTGGCGCGCATTCGCCTGATGGAGGCACTGCGCATCGCGAAAGACCGCGCGAGCGCGCTGAAGCTATTTCAATCGGTGTTAAAACAAAAACTTTCGAATGCCGAATCGCTGCTGTTTATGCACTACGGCGCGCGGTTGCTCATCGATCGCAATGACTTTATTTCGGTGAAAAATATTTTTACCGTCAATGCCCGGGACTTTCTCGCGGATGGCAATGACAAAGCCGCGCTCGATATCTGCGAACGGCTGCTGAAAAAAAAACAGTACGCACTTGCCGAGATGCTCTACGCGGTCAATCCTCCGACAAAGGCAAGGTTGCAGTGCCAGTTGCGTTCGGCGCAGCGCTCGGGCAAGGTGCATTCCGGAGTGCAGAAAATTGCCTCAACGTATATAACGGATTTTGACGGCGAATCTACGCTCGCGGAGCGCATTTTTTTGCGTACCTGCCTCCCGGCGTCCAAAGCCGCGACCGGCAGTTTCTCGGCGGCCTGCCTCGAAGACTTGCGAAGCGTGACGCGCGGTAAGCCCACCGGGGCCGGCGCACGCTATTTTCTCGCGCGTCACTATGATGCCACAGGTGAAAAAGATAAAGCCTTTGAGCTTATCAGAGAGATTGCAGCGGGTTATGCCGACGACTTCTATTTTTACCGGCTGATTGAAAAACCTCTGAGTGTGCAGAAAGAACGCGCGCCAGGTTTTCGTGCCGGCAATTCGCGCGAAGAAAAACTTACCGATGCGCTGCTTTCCGCCGACATCGGCCGTGCGCGCGATATTGCACCTCTCGGCGCACTCGTCGATCTCGGGAAGGATGTACACAAGGTGCTACAAAATCTCGACGAATTGCGGCAGGTCGCCCTTTTGCTCTTCGCCGCCGATAGCCGCGATGAGGCACGCGAGCTCATGCGCGGCGACGAAAAAGTCAACGTCTACAAGAACCTGATCGCGCTGGGCGTCGCGGCAGGCAAAAGCGACATCGCGCTCTTTGGCGTAAAGCAGTGGATCAGGGAAAAAAAGCTCAGACCGTTTCTGTTTGAGATACCGGCTGGCCTGCGCGATCTCCTGTACCCAACAACGTACAGTGCGCATGTACAAAAATACGCCGCGCAGAGCGGTATCGAGGTGGCCGAAGTTTACGCGCTCATCCGCCAGGAATCGCAGTTTTTTCCCGGCGCGGTCAGTATTGCGAAAGCGCAGGGGCTGATGCAGCTTTTGCCCTCGACGGCAAAACTCGTTGCCCAAAAACTCGGCATGAAGAAATACGATCTGCTAAAGGCCGAAGATAATATTCGCCTCGGTATCGGATTTATGCGCGACATCAAAGATTCTTATACCGCCGACTATGTCGGGCTTGCGATTGCCTACAATGCCGGCCCGGGCCGTTTTATGCAATGGAAAAAGAAATTGAGCGCCGATGAAGATATTTTTGTCGAAGAAATTCCGTTTCAGGAAACTTACCAATATGTGCGCGTGCTACTGGCCGACCGGGCCAAATACCGGGCGCTGCTGCAATCCACCGCAGGCAAATGAACCGCAAAAAGCTGCTTGAAGCTGTCAGACGCAGCGAGCTGTTCCGTTTGCTCAGCGACCGCCAGCTGCGGAAAATTCTCGGGCATTTCCACGTCCGGCACCTCGAAAAGGGCGATTTTCTATTCCGCGCCGACCAGCATAGCCGCGTTATGTACATCGTGGCAGAAGGAAAATTGCGCGTGGAGAAGATTTCGCCGCTCGAACAGATTATTAAAATTGCGATGCTGGCGCCGGGCGACCTGGTCGGTGAAGTCGCGCTGTTGACCGGCGAGAGCCATTCCGGTCAGGTGCGCGCGATGACTGACGCGCGCCTCGCCGGCATCAGCAAAAAAGAACTCGATCCGCTTCTCAGGCAGCACCCGCGCCTGCTGCAAAACCTGACGCGCATAGAAGCGAGCCGGCTCAGGCGCAACATCGTGCGCGAGCACAAACCGGTACGCGAGCTAGGGCTTATTCTGCATTTGTATTTTACGACGCCTTCAGACTACCGCGCGGCGGCCCCGCATACCGAAGAGGCTATAGCGGCGCAGCGGCTGAAAAATCTGCTGCTGCTCGACGAAAGTTATCTCAGAGGGCATACCGCAACCACAGATGCGCTGCGGCGCAGAGTCAGCCGGACATTAATCAGAAATTCTTCTATGTACCTGCCCCTTGACGCGGCC
>CAYHJO010000239.1:0-6515 GCA_964356715.1 uncultured Turneriella sp.
GTAGCGTGTTGAAAATGGAAGAAAAATCAGGCGACAACTATCCTGACACAGGGGGATCAATAACCTGATTTTTTCAAGTCGGCCCAGTATGACTGGATCCCTAGCCTTCTTGGGATGATGTCTATTGCTATGTACTCTGGTGCGGGCTTTGTTGTGACGATGCGGTACCGCTTCGCCGAAATGCTTTCGCCGACAAAATTTATCCAAGTGCGCATTGGCAATGAACAAGTTGACGGCATTTGTTTGCGGTTCATCGAGAATTCTCTGGTTGACGTTGATTTGCGGTTTGGCAAAAATGACTTTCTTCAACGCCTTATTTTTTGGCTGGTGTTGATACTTTTGTCCAGAACTCGCGATTTGCACGAAATTTTGGACATTATCCGAAGATTGCATGCTGAAAACATTGTTGCAAGTAGGGCATTTTGGTGTCAGCTCCCTATCATTATTGGAATTTTGTCCAGAGCAGGTTAGAAAACAGAGTAAAATCAGGGGGGGGGGGCAATTTTTGATAGGTTGAGCAGGTATCGACGCATGTTCTACAATTACTGCTCTGGCGCAGTGCGCGCCAAAAAAGCAGACGCTATCTGCGCCGCTCGGGCGGCGGCACAGGAGGCGCGCTCCGCTTGTGTGGTTTTTCGGACATAGGCGACTTTTCTTCGCCGTCGTCGAGTTCCCAGTGATCGGCCTTCAGCCGATAGTAGCGGTAGGTCGAAGCATCTTCGGTGATGCGGCATTTTCCGTCGCGCTCGGTGTGGCGCTGCCTGAGTATAATCATCTCCGGGTCATGCTTGTCGCGCAACCAATACGTGGCATCGCCGACTTTTCCCGAACAGCGGTTCTGCGTCGTCTGCGAAAAATACATTTCAGAGCCATGCTGGTCGCGCGTTGCGCTCACTTCGCCACCGGGGGTCACGGTAATCACCTGAAAATTGGCATGGCGTTCGCCGCTTTCATTTTCTTCTGTTTTTGCCAGCACAAATTTTGTACCGCCGGCTTCGATAATTTCGCTGAGCTCGCCGTCCCATTGTTGCACAAACTCGCATTGCTGCCTGCCGGAGAAAAACGCCAGATAAGGCCGCGGTAACGCGTCTTTGGCGTCGGCTTCCGCAGGAACGTAAATCTGCAGCGCCGAAACAGCGGCAGTCAGCGGGATCAGTTTTTGCTGCACGTTTGCCGGCTTTTCTTCGTCGGTCGTAAAATTCGCGGCGATGTAGGCTTTGGCCGCGCTTTCCATGCCCGGGCAACCGTCGCTCTGCTGCGCCAGAACGGGTAACGATGAGAGGCATAACATGATAAGCAGCGTTCGCATAGTAATTTGACGCGCGCCGCCTGAGGAAGTTCAAAAAAGATTTCCACTGCGCGCGTCGCGGTGCATGAGGTCTGCGTGCTTGACTGGCTCTGGTCATCGACTGTAGCGGGGATAATTGCGTTTTTCCTGTTGCTGAATCTCGCGATCCTCGCTGGTACGATAGCTGCCGGGCAGGTGTTGCAGCGGTTTGGCGGTCCGCTGATGAGCCTGAAAAGCATTTCGCCCATCGAGTGGTTATTGTCGCTGAGTACGGTCACGGTAAATGCCGCTATTTCGGTGGCGGGCTGGGTACTGTGGAAATCCGGCTGGCTTACGCTGAACACCACCGGCGGTGCCTGGCGCATTCTGCGCGATACGCTGATTCTGATGCTGGTGATGGATCTGGCGCTCTATGTTCTGCACCGCGTCGCGCATGTGCCTTACTTTTTTCGCCTCGCACATTTCAAACACCACGAATACCGCGACGTGCGCGCGGTGACGCTCTTCGTCATGCACCCGCTTGAAGCGCTGGGGTTTGGCTCGCTGTGGGTGGTGACGCTGATGTTTTTTCCGTTTACGGTCGAGTCGGTGCTGCTGTTTCTGAATCTGAACCTGTATTTCGGCGTCACTGCGCATTGCGGATTGAGACTTTATCCGCGCGCACTGGCCGGCGTCTTTTCGCGCTTTGCGCTCAGCGACCCTGAGTTCCATGCGCGCCACCACCGGGACGAGGCCTTAAATCTCGGTTTCTACACCACGATCTGGGACAGATTGTTTCGCTCCTATAGCAACTGAAGGCAATATGCGGCGCAAATAAAAGACAATATTGTCTTTTATTTGATTGACGCTTTGTTCGCGAAAAAAAGTTTTTCGTATGCCCACCGCAGTAAGCATTTTATCCTTACGGGGGGGGTGGCCATGACCTCGCTCAAAATCGATACCGAAAACCTGCACATCACCATCGACGCTGAAACGCTCTCGCGCGTGCGCAAGTTCTGGCGCGAAAACGATTTCACGCTGGGCATCGAGCTTCTTGACGCACAGCATATGTGGCTGATCGCACTGGTGTTTCATCTCGAAGTGCTGCTCAAGCAGCCTGGCGAAGAAAACCTCCGCGCGGCAGAGGGTGTGCTCGCCGAGGCGCTGCGCTATGCGCGGACGCACTTCACCGCAGAAGAGATGCTGCTCGCCGAATACCGGTATCCCGCCGAAGAAAATCACGCGGCGCAACACCACGCATTCCGCGGCAGCCTCAATAACCTGCTGTCAGCCCCCGACCGCGGCGGCGTAGACCACGCCGCAAAACTCAGCCGCTTTCTGCACAACTGGCTGATCCAGCATATCAAAAAAGAAGATATGTCCTACCGTGATTTTCTGCGCCAAAATGGCGTCGATGCGAACGCCTATTACCAGCGGCTTGTCGCCGGCGGTTCGGAATTTACGCTGAGCCAGGCGCAGCTCGATCTGCACGCCGAAATAACGCAGCGCAATGAAATTATCCCGGGAATACAGAACGAGGTACTGCACGAGATACAGCGCATGTGGAAAAGTTTTTCGATTCGCCTCTTCGTGCCGCTGATCGACATGCAGCACCTGTGGCTCATCAAGATGGTCGTCGAACTCGAACAGGCGCTTAAGGTCGATTATGAGAAGCGGCTGAACCAGCTGAGTGACCTTCTGCCCGACGTGCAGCGTTATATCAACGAACATTTCAGCGCTGAAGAATTTATGATGGACGCGCTCGAATACGGTGCGCGTACGGGGCATAAGAATCAGCACGCGATCTTTGTCCAGACCGTGACGGCTCACGATGCCGAATACGCGACGCGCACCCGCCACGGGGCTTCGGTTTTAGTGCACGATCTGAAAGAATGGCTGCTTTCGCACATTGTTATCGAAGATGCCAAGTTTGCGAAACTCTGCCGTGAAAAACAAGTTGAAGCCGTGAAGATTTCGAAGCAGCTGATCCAGGAAAAAAAAGTACAGTTCCGCAAAGCGCAGATTTTGCTGTACCAGTATATTGTCGGGCAGGCCACGCTCTGACAACGGCGAAAGCCATAGCGCTTGACAGAAAGATTGCCCCGGTGCCGCATAGCGCATGCTGCCCGTACTCCTATCGATAGCGCTCAACAGTTTTTCCGGCGAAGCCTTCATCGGCTCTACAGCGCAATACCTTGAAAAAGACGGTTCGCTCGCGGCGGTGAACGCCGATAGTGGCTGGAAGCCGCTGGGCAAAGACCATGCCGGCCTCGGTTTCCACAAAGATCCCGTCTGGCTGCGTTTTAGGCTGGCCAATAACGAAAGCACAGCAAAAAATCTCGTGCTCGATATGGGTTATCCGCTGCACGACCATGTGGAATTCTACGCGACAAACGGTTCGCAGGTGATCAAAAAAGTTTCCGGAGATATGCATCCGTATCGTGTGCGCGAAGTCGACTCGGCGAATATCGCGTTTCTGCTCGCGGTGCCGCCGGGTGAACACACATATTATCTGCGCCTGCATTCGCAGAGTTCGATGGTGCTGCCGATCAGAATTCTCAGCGAACAGAAATTCTACCATGAAAAATTTCAGGAGTACGTGGTATTGTTTCTGTATTACGGTGTGCTGATCGTCATGGCACTCTACAATCTGTTTCTGTTCTTTTCGATTCGCGACCGCGCGTACTTGTATTACGCGCTGTTCACCGCCTGCCTGCTCATGAATACCGCGATTCTGAATGGTATGGCATTCCAGTTTCTGTGGCCCGATTCGCCGCGCTGGGGTAACATCGCCGCGCTTGTCGCGGTTTTTCTCGTGCACGCGCTCGGCATACAATTCAGCCGCAGTTATCTGCGCACCGATCGGCTGGTGCCGCGCATAGATATTTTTCTGAAGATATTCACCGCGCTCTGCTGCCTCGGTGCAGCAGCGGCATTTATTGTGCCTTACTATATTCTCATGCGGCCGATTTTGCTGCTGATACTCTCCGCCACTGCGGTGCTCATGGGTGTGGGCATTTACGGCGTGGTGAAAAAATCGCGGCCGGCGTATTTCTATCTCGTGGCCTGGGTTTTGCTGCTCACGGCGAATGTGCTGGCGATTCTCAAGAATGCCGGCATCTTGCCCAGCTGGACAATTTTAGCGTACAGCATACAGATTGGTTCTGCCATCGAGGTCGTGCTGCTGTCGCTCGGCCTGGCCGACCGTATCAATGTGCTCAATAATAAACTCGAAGCGGCCAATGAAAATCTGGAAAACAAAGTCAAAGAACGCACGATTGAACTCGCCGAAAAAAACTGGGAGCTGGCGCAGAAAAATACCATCATGGAAGTCGAGCTGCAGATTGCCGCAGAGATTCAGAACAGTATTTTTCCCAATCTTGCCTGGCGCAAGAACGGCATTGCGCTCGCGGGCCACTACCGCCCGCTCGAAAAGGTCGGCGGCGACTATTACGACGTGTTCCACCATGACGGCTGGACGGGAATCGTTCTCGCCGATGCCGAAGGGCACGGTGTACCCGCGGCGCTGTTGACGGCCATGGCGAAGATCAGTTTTTCCGAAGCCGTATCGCGCAGCAGATCCCCCGCGGAAATTCTCAAATATGTAAACGATTCGATGCACAAGCTGGTGCTCAGCCAGGGGCATATGACAGCCTTCTTTGCAGCGATCACTCCCGACCGTAAACTGGCCTACGCCAACGCCGCGCACCCGCCGGCATATCTTTTGCGCAAAGCATTGCCGCACATCACACCGCTGGCAGCCGCCGGGTTTCTGCTGGGGGTCACCGACCGGCAGGGTAAATTTGAACTGAAGAAAGAATCGCTCGTGAACGGCGACAGGCTCTTTCTGTTCTCCGACGGCCTTTACGACCACCACAAGATGGACGACAGTGTGATCGACGAAGCGTGGCTGCAGAGGGTGCTGCTCAAGAGCCACGGTCTGCCGCTCAACGACGCGTGTGCTTACGTGCTTAAAGAATGGGAAGCCTGTGTCGACGGCGGGCAGGTGCAGGACGATGTCAGCTTCCTCATGATCGAAGTCGAAGCCGCATAAAAAATGTACCAGCGTTTCGCGCACTGGTCGGCGCTGCACATCTGCATTTTGCTGCTGACTGTAATTCTGCCTGCGCTGCTGATCTTTGCGGCACGAAAATACCGTGCGACGAGATTTCCGCGCGCCGTTGGGGCTGTCTTCGGGATCGTGCTGCTGGCGAACTACCTTGCGTACGTCGCTTACCGCGCCTCTGCCGGCTACTGGGAGGCGCGCTACGATCTGCCGATGGAGCTGTGCAACTGGGCGACATTTGCCGCGGCTATCGCGCTGCTTACGGGCAACGCGTTCCTTGCAGAACTGGCATATTTTTGGGTGATGGCGGGGTCGATCAACGGCGTGATCTCACCCGACCTTTCCGTGTCCTTTCCGCATATTTATTTTTTCATTTTTTTCATCGCGCACAGCGGGCTTGTTTGCGGGGCGCTCTATCTCGTGTTCGGATTGCAGCTGTATCCGCGGCCGGGTGCCGTATTACGCGTATTTCTCTTTTCGCAGGTTTATCTCGCGAGCGCCTTCGCCATCAATTTTCTCTTGGGCGGTAACTACGGTTACACGATGGCGAAGCCGGGGTCGGCTTCGCTGCTCGAAGCGCTCGGGCCATGGCCATGGTATCTGCTGAGCCTCGAGGGGCTGGCGTTGGCGTTCTATACAATCTTGTATTTTCCCTTCTGGCTTTACCGGCGTGCGCGGGCGCAGCGTGAAGGCAAATCACTGCAGAGTCAGTCTGAGCTCTGAGAGACCGGCGTCGCGTGTCATCAGCCGGGCACCTTCATATGCCGCGGAGAGATAAATATGCAGGTCGACATAACCCACATTGCGCATTTTGTCGCCGTATTTTCCGACAAAATCGAGCAAGAGTTGATGGTCGATAAGGTGCGCGCGCGGCAGAAAGGTTAGCAGCTCCTTCACGCTGCGCGGTATATGGGTTAGATAGAGTTCGCCTTCGACAAAGGGGTGTAGCAGTACTTCGCCGTTTTCGAGTAGTTTGCCGAAATCAGCCGAATCTGTCCGCTCGCGGAAAAAACCGATGAAAATATTCGTGTCGGCCAGCACCATATGTTAAACCGGTTTGCGACGGGGGACATCCGACAGGTTTGGAAATTTGCCCGCCAGTTTTGCCAGCTCGCGGTTCTTTTCTATGCGAATGAGTTCAGACAGCGCAAGATCGATGAGCTGCGTTTTGTTCAGATGGCG
>CAYHJO010000240.1:0-3907 GCA_964356715.1 uncultured Turneriella sp.
GCTTTTGCCGTTTGTGAGGTTCCGCCCAGCCACTCGGCACCGCGCATATCGGTTCTACCTGTTGCCAGAGCATTCTCTGCGACCAATGTCCAGGCAGTGCGGGGCGTAGCTGAGTTTGCAGGCAATTTCCATAACTGTGGCGTTTCCGTACCTGTATTACAGGTACTCTTCTGAGTTGCCGTGATCGTATTTACCGTGATGTTCGAGCACGCATTTCTAATCATGAAGAGATTCCCGTTGAAAGTAACCATCTTAGGCACCGCTTTGATAGCAGGGATTATCGTGTTTTTTGGCACCAGGCAATCCCAATCCTCAGTCGTGCCGCCACCCTCAATAGTACCGCATACGCCGCCACCACGAGCGTCCTGGGGCAGTGGTTTCGACATGTAAGAATACCATTTCACAGTGCTGGGGGTGACATCCTCCCATTGAGTGGCACATTCGGTGCCATCCGCGCACGCTGTCGGCGGCGTCGTATCCGAGGTTGCCTGTTGCGTCCTTAATACGCCGCCATCAGCCTTAGTTGTAGCATCGCGATCACCGCTAAGACACGTGCCGGTACATGAACCGCCATTCGCAATATAAAGCGCCGAAAAATTCGGACCGGCGCCGTCATTGTCGTGCTCGTACATGGTATCGATAGAGATCAAACCCGTTGCCGCTGCCCCTTGTCCGTTAGCTATATTAGGGGCGGTACCATTTTCTCCGATCTTGGTCAGAAATCGACCGCGCATGCCAACACAATCTGCAGCGGTGGTTCCGTCACCGACACAGACCGTGGCTGAAGGGCGGAATCTGTTCCAGCGCACAGCGAAGCTACCGGCCTGGTGTTGCGAGGCCTGATAGATCCAGCCCTTGAAAATAACGGCACTCATGGCTCGGTAGGTCAAGCCATTGGCATTGGAGAACGCACCGATATGGGTAAACTGAAACGGTGACACGGTATCTGTTGTCCTCCAGTTTGACTGATATCCCCTTGTAGGGCCGGTGTTAAATCCCAGAATGAACAGGGTATCGGTTCCGCCCGCAGCGGTGCATGCGGCACCGGTCAACGTCGACGAGGCATAGGGCGAGGTGGAATCATAGCAGCCTGCGTACATATAGTCGACGCCTTGCAGGTTTTGGCCTGCGGTACAGTCGGGCCATGTACCTGTACTACAACTGTCCCAAATACCTGCACTGCCAGCAATGCCGCCGGCATTAGCTGCCGCATTCGCGCCCAACGTCAAAGACGTATTGCTTGCAATACTGGCGATTTTGCCGAGATAAACCGGTGTGGTGGTACCCGAAAAAAGCATCTGGCCCACGACGGTTTCAGTTGTAAAGGCCGTTCCTGCTCCTGAGACGGTGGTCGACCCGGTTGAAGCTGTGATATTTCCCGTTAAAGTTCTGAATCCGAACGGCTGATTTCCTGCACTCGTTGAGTCTGAATCGATGGTAATCGACGAGGAATTCGCCAAACCGAGATCAGTTTGGAATAATCCCGAATCATAGTTGTTTGGGCCCACCAAAAGTTTGTTGTTGTAAACAATCACTTGACCTGAGAGGGTCACGCCGTCATTAAACGGATCGGTGTACACGGGGCCGGCTTGAATGTCGCTTGGCAGACCGAAGTTCACCGATGCGCGGTCGTTCGGATTCACCTGCAAACAATCTTTCGGTGCAGTGCCTCCGTTATTCAGAATGCATCCGAGGGCACCCGAGGGGGTTCCCACGGCTGTCGAGGCAACCACCGTGTAGGCACCCTGCGCCGGTTCAGGCGTTGCTTTGAAGAAAATTGTTGTACTCACTCCAGCCGTATAGCTTGCCGGGCACGCCGAATCCTGCGCACTCGTACACAGAGTCACAGTATTTAAACCGGCCGGAAAGCTGTAGTTTGCCAGTGTATTCGCGGCATTATTGCCGCCATCAACGGTGACGGGTTTAGAATACGTGACACTGAATACGGCGAACGAACCGGAAGAATCTGTAACCTTCTGCGCGCTCAGCATCTTAATGCTCTCGTTGCCGGTAAAGTTCGCTTTATTGACGCAACCCAGCACCGCATTTTCATTAGTGTCATGAACTCCGGTCAGGCTTCCAATCAGAATGTAGTTTGTTCCACCCACCTGAGTGGCAGAGAGCGTAATATCATACACGTTAGCGCTCACCGCAGCCACCGAGCTAATACTGAAATCACCCGTCTGCGTCGAACCTGTAAAATTTGTTCCGGCAGCGCAAGTGCCGGTTTCCGTCGTCACAATTTTATAATTCGCAGCAACGGTAGCTTCGGCACTAATTACGTTTTCGCTGTAGGTCACCCGCACGGTGGTCGGAGTCAAGGAACTGGCAGAGGCGATCGTCGGTTGCGCCGATGCGGTAGTAACCAGACTTGTCGTCGGCATCGCATTACCTTCAGCATCGTAAACCGACGTCGCCGTAGCCGCGACAACTGAGTCATTGCTCAAATCACCGGCAGCGAGCACTGCGTCGAGCTTAGTGATAACGCTGTTGTTATCGCAACCATTTGCATCGACCCATGGCGTTGTCTCCACCAGTATGTTCGTAGCACCGCCCGCAAAACTGTTGTTATACGTGAAGTCGCTCTTGAGCAGCGTTGAGGCACAACCTATGGTCGAATCCGTGTCAACGGCTTCGGTGAAGAGCAACGCAAGGTTATTCGCACCTACAACGCCAGTGACACCATAAAGCTGCGGCGCTGCCTTGTCAGCTTCTGAGATATATGCCGTACCCCAAGTCCCTGTGTTCGAGTTAATTTTTGTTCCGCCCGCATTGGTGAGCAGCGCCGAAGCACCCGTCAGGTCGGGTTTGACACCGGTATCATAAGACACGATAGGCGCAAATTTCAAGTAGATGGTGCTGTCGTTTGCAGTGTCAGTACCGCAGGCGACCGGCAACGCTGTACCGTGATCCATTTGTACCGATGCATAACCGCTCACAAGCCAAGTAGTTGTTATTGTCCCTCTCGCATTCAAAGCATAACCATCCATCGACGAATCAAGCGCCGCTGCGCTCAGGCCAATTTTGTAGTGATCGATATGGCCATCCACTGGATCGCAGTCAAGCGTCTCTGCGGATGAAATATTGAATGATACCACTCCTACCACAAGTGCTTTATTCGCCCCAAGAGAGTTTGCGGCACCAGGTGTTGCTAATGTCAATGTCGCGGCATTCCCTGCGGCATCAACGATCGTACCACCATTGAGTGCCAGAGCGCCAGTACTTGCATAATCCAAATCGGCGCTGGCATCGCTTGCCCCCACCGTGTACGTGAAGGTCAGACTCGTGCCCGGTGAGCCGCTCACATAGTTGACTACCGCGTCGGTTGTACCCGTTTCCAATGTCAGTTGCGGAAATCCGGACACCGTCACAGTTGAGTCAAAGTTGACCTGAATGCTGATCGTGTTACCGGCCACGTAAGATCCGTTGGCCGTCGATGAAGTCACGTTGCTCACGACCGGTGCAGTGTTGTCGACAGTGAAGGTTGCACCCGAGGTCGGTGCGGTGGTGACCGCGTTTCCGGCATTGTCAGTAGTGGTAGCCATGGCCACCGTGGCCGTGCCGTCACCGGCGCCCACAGTATGCACGTATGTATATACCGTCGTGGATGTTTTCGTCATGTTCGTAGCGGCAACGGTGTTTGATCCGCTGATCGAGATCTGCGGCACCGGCGAATCGGCCACGGCCTCGCTGAAGGTAGCCGTGATCGTCACCGAAGCGCCGCTCTTATACGGGCCCGCAACATTGTACGTGATGGCGGCCGTCGGTGCGGTATTGTCGACAGTGAGGATTGCCGTTGATTCGGATGAAATATTCCCGGCCAAATCCAGCACGTAGAGTTTATAAGAACCCGCAGTTGCTGGAGCAAGAATAGACGTCGCAGTACCCGAAGCAGCTTGCGTCATCG
>CAYHJO010000240.1:3917-6473 GCA_964356715.1 uncultured Turneriella sp.
GTGGCGCCTGCGGTGAAGGTTGTCGTGCCTGCAGGGGCAAACCAGACTTCGTTAGAAGCCGTGCCCGAACTCACGATTGTCACCGAACCACCGCCATTTTTCGCAGAGGATGCGGCATAAACTGTATCCTGGTTTGTGGGTGCGGCCGTGTCTATGGTCACAGAGAGATTGCCCGACGCAACACTGACGTTACCCGCCGGGTCAGTCTGTTTCGCGTTGATGGATGCGTGCGTACCGTCGCTGAGCGTGGCGGCCGTCAGCGTGGCCGTGCTCGCCGCGCAGGTCACGGCAGTACCGCTTGCTGTAACGTTATCGTAGAGCTGTACGCTCGACCCGGTCACGCAACTCACCGTAAAAGACGGAGTGTTCGTTTTTGTCGTGTCATCTGTAGTGCTTGTACCCGTATCGCTCGCCGTTTGCAGGTCGGGCATGCCTGGCGCAGCATCGGCAGTGGTATCAATGGTAATGGAGAGATTACCTGAAGCTGCACTGAGGTTGCCCGCCGCATCTGTCTGTTTCGCATTCATCGATGCATGCGTACCGGCCGAGAGCGCAGCGGCAGTCAAAGTTGCAGTACCACCGGAGCAGGTGACCGCACTGCCTGTTGCTGTGAGGTTATCGAAGAGTTGCACACTCGAGCCGTTCACGCAGGTTACGTCAAAAGATGGTGTTGTGCTCGTGGTAATATTGTCTGTGGTGCTTGAACCTGTATCGCTGGCTGTCTGCAGATCGGGTGTGCCCGGCGCTGCGTCGGCTGTGGCATCGATCGTGATCGAAAGGTTGCCAGATGCGGCACTCACGTTGCCTGCTGCATCTGTCTGTTTTGCATTCATGCTCGCATGCACTCCACCTGAAAGCACAGCTGCCGTCAAAGTTGCGGTGCCGCCCGCGCAGGTCACTGGAGTGCCAGTCGCAGTGACGTTGTCGAAGAGCTGCACACTCGAACCGTTTACGCAACTCACGTCAAACGAAGGTGTCGTCGTGCTGGTAATATTATCGCTGTTACTTGAACCCGTATCCGATGCATTCTGCATATCGGGGGCTCCGGGTGCTGCATCAGCGGTCGCATCGATCGTCACGGAAAGATTACCCGAAGCCGGGCTGGCGTTACCGGCCGGGTCTGTTTGAATTGCGTTCATCGAAGCGTGCGTTCCCTCTGAAAGAGCCGCTGCGGTTAACGTTGCAGTGGAGGCAGCGCAGGTAACCGCGCTGCCCGTCGCAGTGACACCGTCATAGAGCTGCACACTGGAACCGGTCACGCAACTGACCGTAAATGACGGTGTAGTAGTGCTGGTGATATTATCTGAATTACTGCTGCCCAAGTCACTCGCGGTCTGTAAATCCGGCGCACCCGGTGCTGCATCGGCGGTCGTGTCGATCGTGAATGTCGGTGAAGCCGGTGTGGAGGCAGTGCTCAGCGTGATGGCTGCAGTACCGTCGACATCCGTTGGCGCATTCACGGCATTCACAGTATAGGTATAAGTATAGATCAATGGACCACCGCTCATTGCCGTCGCAGCGAGATCGTTGGTACCCTGCTGGTTGATCGCAATCGTCGGTGCGGAGCCTGGGGCCGACGCATAGGTCGCAGTTATGGTTAGACTACCTGCTTTGAAAGGGCCGGACGTATTCGCACCCTGTGCGTAAGTGATGGTACCATTGATAACGCCATTGATATTCAGCGCCTTGTTCGTCGCCAGCGAGCCCGCCGCGGCCAGCCCCGGTAGGGTCAATGTGGCATTGTTACCCGCCATGTCGGCGATGGTACCTGCCAGCGAGTTCGTGGCGGCATAGTTGAGGTCAGTGTTCGTATCGCCCGCGGCAACGGTATAGTTGAAGGTGAGCGTATTCGTACCACTGCCCGAGCTATAGTTGATAGCTGTCGTTGTCGCAGGCGTGAGCGTCGTCAGCGTGATCGTCGGAGTACCTGTTACCACCATAATTTCTGAGAATGTCACCTGAATCGGCACAACCTGGCCGATGCCGTAGGTTCCGTCCGCGAGAGACGAGGTAACGTTTGTCACGGTTCCGGCAGTCGCATCGACCGTGATCGAAGTTGCCGCAGAAGCTGCCGTTTGATTGCCCGATGCATCCTGTACGCGCACCGTGATTGAATGTGCTCCAGCGCCCAATGGGCCCGGAATATCGATCGTGTAATTGCCGCTGCCGTCTGCAACGGCGTTTGCCAGTGAGCCGCCACCATCATAAATATCAACCCGGGCATTCGCCTCAACCGTGCCCGTGAATGTCAGGTTAGTCGTGGTCGAAGTGATACCATCGTTACTGGCATTACCGGTATCGTCTGCGGCCGCAAACGCGGGCGCAGAGGGAGTGCCGGGTACTGCGGAATCGATAGTGATCGTAAGGCCGGCCGAAGCCACACTGGAGTTTCCGGCAGTATCAGTCTGAATCGCCGTAATTGTGTGTGAACCATCTGTGAGTGCCGCGGTGGTTACCGCCGCCGTACCCAGCGCGCAGATGACCGGCGTGCCAGTCGCGGTTGCACCGTCGTAGAGCTGCACGCTTTCACCGTTTACGCAACTCACGTCAAATGTC
>CAYHJO010000241.1:0-6447 GCA_964356715.1 uncultured Turneriella sp.
GTTTGTCCATTTGGCATTCGTTGCGCTGCTACTCAGGAGATCTTAAACAGGTTCTCAGGGCTGAGTTCCTTGGTCTTTGCGTTTTTGTCGAAGCTGCTCCGATAATCAGGGGTCAGGGCTGTTTGAGCGATGTTTCGCGCATCTTTTTTAGGTATGCCTTGTAGTTCTTGTCGGTGCCCAAAAGCCAATCCCAGAAGCGGAACATACCCAGATTGTTCATGCCAGACCTCGCGAGGTGAAAGTCATGGCGCCGCGAATGCTCGCTGCCGAAAGGCGACGGAAAACGGTAGCCGCAATGCTCGTCCAAGACCTCCCACGTGCGGAAGAACAGAAAGGCACTGGTCGATACGAGGTCGAGACCGAGTATCACGATCGGAACCAGAGTACAAAGCGTCGAGATCACCTGCTCGACCGGATGGTTGTATTCGCTGGTCAATCCGACGCAGTCGTTGGTGAAAAGATGGTGCTTTTTGTGGATCGGCTTGTAGAACCAGCGGTGGTGCAGCATGCGGTGCGCGCCGACAACGGCGGCAGTAAATATCCAGGGGTCGATTGTGTTGGGCATATTTGGTCGGTACGTTACCGGGTAATTCACCCGATGGGCGAACGGCATAATCACCGCTGCTACGTAAACGCAAAAAATGCGATCATTGCTAAGCCCTGCCTCGGGGAACTTAAAAAAGTTGGCCCCGGATCAGCCGAGCGATTAGACTAAACGAAGTTCAGAACGCGTCTCCCGGCACGCGCACTTGTCCTTCCATCAGCACGCGCGCACTGCGGCTCATGATTGCCTTCGTGACAACCCAATCATTATTTGCTTTCGCCGCCTTGGCCCCGACGCGTAAAGTTCCCGACGGATGGCCGAAGTTCACGACTTCGCGATCTTTGCCGCCTGCTGCGAGGTTTACCAATGTACCAGGTACAGCCGCAGCCGTACCGATTGCCACCGCACAGGTGCCCATCATTGCATGGTGCAGCTTGCCCATTGACAGCGCGCGCACGTTCAGATCAATCTCAGAGCCTTTGACGTCTTTACCGCTTGAAGATTTATAATCGGTTGGCTTGCCAACAAATGCCACCTTGGGCGTGTGCTGGCGGCTCGCCGCTTCTTCGACAGTCTTGATCAGGCCCATCTTGATTGCACCGTGCGCGCGAATCGTTTCAAACATCGCGAGCGCCTTCGCGTCGCCGTTGATATCGGGCTGCAATTCGGTGCCTTTATAACCGATGTCTTCGGCATTCAGGAAAATAGTAGGAATTCCCGCGTTGATGAGCGTAGCCTTGAATTTGCCGACACCCGGTACTTCGAGCTCGTCGACGACATTGCCAGTTGGGAACATCGAGCCTTCGCTGTCTGCCGGATCCATGAATTCGAGCTGCACTTCTGCCGCCGGAAAAGTCACTCCGTCGAGTTCAAAATCGCCGGTTTCTTGTACCTCACCGTTGGTGATCGGCACATGTGCGATGATTGTCTTCTTAATATTTGCCTGCCAGATTTTGACTGTGCACAAACCATTCTGCGGAATTTTCGCCTTCTCGACGAGACCGCCCGCAATCGCAAATGGCCCGACCGCTGCGGATAGATTGCCGCAGTTACCGCTCCAGTCAACGAAGGCCTTATCGATGGCAACCTGGCCGAAAAGATAATCGACATCATGGCCGGGCTGAGTGCTTTTTGAAACAATAACTGTCTTTGACGTACTGGAGGTCGCAGCACCCATACCGTCGATCTGCTTTTCGTACGGATCGGGGCTACCGATCACGCGCAAAAGTAGCGCATCGCGCGCCTTGCCGGGCTCACGGCATGACGCCGGTAAATCCTGCAGGCGAAAAAAGA
Source organism: uncultured Turneriella sp. (assembly GCA_964356715.1). Taxonomy (GTDB): domain Bacteria; phylum Spirochaetota; class Leptospiria; order Turneriellales; family Turneriellaceae; genus Turneriella. The sequence continues at coordinate 1,838 of CAYHJO010000241.1, forward strand.
CGCCTTTGCTGGTGCCGCCGCGCATATAGGTGGCGGGGATCTTGATCTGGGGTGCAGAGCTCATGCGTGCAAAGCGGAGATCTGAGACATGCCGGAAAGCGGTTTCGATGTGTGCTGAGGCCGCGAATACGCCGGCTGATGCGGGAACATCAAGGAGGACAAATTTTATACATGATCGAATTTTGTCTGGACAATATATTGTTTCTATCTAAATTTGTCCATGGGTATAATTCGCCGCATGGAAGAGTTTATTCCACGCGACGTTGACCGCAAGCTCGTGGTATTATCTGGCCCGCGCCAGTGCGGCAAGACCACGCTTGCCAAAAAGTTCGTACGCGAACGCGCTGGTGCCTATTATAGCTGGGATATTCACCCCGACAGACTCAAGATACAGAGGCGCGAAATCGACTTCGGCGTGCCGTTCTGGGCCTTTGACGAAATTCATAAGTTTGCGCGCTGGCGCGCGTTTCTCAAAGACCTGACCGACAGCTCGATTCCGAAAATTAAGGCTCTGGTCACCGGCAGCGCCAAACTCGAATTCTACGGCCGCGGTGGCGACTCGCTGCAAGGGCGGTATTATCCGCACCACATGCATCCTTTGACTTATTCTGAAATCCACGGGCTGCCGCTGACGCCGTTCGACGCAGTGCCTGAACTGCCTCTGGCAGGCAAAGGTAAGCCCAAGGATCTTCTGCGCCTCGGCGGCTTTCCCGAGCCGTTTCTTTCGGGCTCTGACGCCGAAGCGGCGCGGTGGCGCATGAGCTATGCCGAAAGGCTGACCCGCGAAGAGCTGGTGCAGCTCGAACGCGTAGCCGAAATTGAGCGCGTAGAGTTGTTGTTCGATCGGTTACGCCTCGTCGCGGGCGGCATTGTTTCTGTTAATGCGATGCGCGAAGATCTACAGGTCGCATTTGAGACGGCGGCTAAATATCTCGATATTCTCGAACGCCTGAATGCAATTTTTCGCATCGCACCGGCGGTATCGGATAAACTCAAAGCTGTCAAAAAAGAACGCAAACTTTACTTCTGGGACTGGGCCTACTGCGAGAGCGAGGGCGCACGGTTTGAAAACATGATCGCGCTGCACCTGTTGCGCTTCGTCGACATGGCGCGCGACGTCTGGGGCAAAGACCTTGCGCTCAGATACTTCAGGCACCGTGACGGCAAAGAAGTCGATTTTGTTCTGCTGCTGAACCGCAAACCGTATATGGCTATCGAAGCCAAACTGACCGACTCGAGCTTAAGCCCGTCGCTCAAATATTACCTCGAACGCGTCAAAGTACCCTATGCTTTCCAGGTAGTTCTCGAACCCAAAAACGAACGCACCCTTGAGTCGGTGAACGGCGCGAAGGTGCGCATCGTGTCAGCGGCGCGCTTTCTGGCGAATTTACCGTGAGCTTTGATTAGGCCGGGGGTTAAACCCCCGATCTAATCAAAGCGTTTCTTTAAAACCCGCGCCAGCGCCCCGCGCCGCGAGGCAGAGACGATGTAGCCCAGGCATTTTTTGGTGCCACAGCGGCACACATGGTCTTGCCACGAATCCATGTTGAAGCCGTAGTCGTACGTGAGCTCTTCGCCGGCGCCGATCGGGCGGCGCGATAAAATCCAGATGCGCCCTTTGATGATCTGCACTTCGCAATTCGGGTCGCACGAGTGGTTGATGAGCCGCGCCCTGTTGCAGGGCACGTTGCCATCGATGTCATGCTTGCGGTTGAGCGTGAAAAGATACACATGCCCGGTGCCGCTTTTGCCAGCGCGCTGCATCTGCTTCTCGGCGATGTCGTCGCTGTCTTTGACCGACACCAGCTTGCCGAGGTATTCGATAACTTTAACCCCTTTGGGGATGGGCGCCATCGCATATACACCGCGACCGTGCTTTCCGGATTTTTTAACTCGCAGATTTTTTTCATTAGGCAGGGGGTTAACCCCCTGCCTAATGGTGCGGGTCACCCTGCCTTCCCTGCTAAGAAATTATTCGCGAAGCGCTGCAGTATGCCGCCAGCTTCGTACACTGAAACATCCGCCGCGGTATCAAGTCGGCAGATCATCGGCACCTTAACAACTTCGCCGCTCTTGCGCTCGATCACGAGCGTCAGCTCGGCGCGTGGCGTGATCTTGCCTTCGACAGAATAGATTTCTGTACCGTCGATCGAGAGCGTCTTGCGGTTTGTACCCGGTTTGAACTCGAGCGGCAACACGCCCATACCCACAAGGTTCGTGCGGTGGATGCGCTCAAAACCTTCCGCGGCAATCACTTCGACACCTGCAAGGCGCACTCCCTTCGCCGCCCAGTCGCGCGATGAACCCTGACCATAGTCGGCGCCCGCCACGATTATCAGCGGCTGCTTGCGATTGAGGTAGGTTTCGATTGCCTCCCACATGCGCAAAACTTTGCCTTCGGGTTCGACGCGCGCGAGTGAGCCTCTTTTCACCTGCCCTTTATCGTCGAGACACATCTCGTTCAGCAGTGTCGGGTTTGCAAACGTCGCACGCATCGCGGTGAGGTGGTCGCCGCGGTGCGTCGCGTAAGAGTTGTAGTCTTCTTCGGGCACGCCCATCTTCGTCAGGTATTCACCCGCGGCGCTGTTCGGCATGATTGCATTCGAGGGCGACAAGTGATCGGTGGTGATGTTATCGCCTAACACCGCCAGCGGCCGCATATTCGTGAGCGTGCGCGGGTTCGCAGCGAGTGCGCCAACGCCTTCGGTATCCCAATAAGGCGGGCGGCGGATGTAGGTCGACTGCGCGCGCCAGTCGTAGAGTGGGCTGATCTTTTTCGTCGAGGCTGCGCCGCGCGCAAACATCGGGTCATAGACTGCACGGAACTGTTCTGGTTTGACGCTCGCAGCGACAATCTGATCAATCTCTGCATCTGACGGCCAGATGTCTTTGAGATAGACAGAATTGCCCGACTGGTCTTTGCCGAGTGGGTCTTTCTCAATATCGACGCGCACGGTGCCGGCAATCGCGTAGGCTACAACGAGAGCCGGTGACGCTAAGAATGCCTGTTTAGCATACGGGTGAATCCGCCCATCGAAGTTACGGTTACCCGACAGCACCGCCGTCGCATAGAGATCACGGTCAATAATCTCTTGTTGAATTTTCGGATCAAGTGCGCCCGACATTCCATTGCAGGTGGTGCAGGCAAAGGCCACTATACCGAAGCCGAGCTTTTCGAGCTCAGGCAAAAGCTTGGCTTCTTCGAGGTACGTCTGCACAACTTTCGACCCCGGGGCGAGCGATGACTTGACCCATGGCCTGCGCACAAGCCCCTTCTCGTTGGCGTTGCGCGCGAGCAGTGCGGCCGATATCACGTTGCGCGGGTTCGAGGTGTTCGTGCAGCTCGTGATCGCGGCGATGATGACTGCGCCGTCCGGCATTTTGTCTGGCTCTTCAGCCCACGCGCCGGCGATGCCGTTTTTCGCGAGATCGGCCGTGCTCACGCGTTTGTGCGGGTTCGACGGGCCGGCCATCGTACGCGTGATCGTCGACAGATCAAACTTCAGCACGCGTTCGTAGGTGGCAGTTTTGAGGCTGTCAGCCCAGAACCCCGCAGCCTTCGCATAGGTTTCAACGAGTTTCACATTTTCTTCGTCACGGCCCGTCAGGCGCAGATAGTCGAGGGTCTGCTGGTCAATAAAGAACATCGCTGCGGTTGCACCGTATTCAGGAGTCATGTTCGTGATAGTGGCGCGGTCACCGAGTGTCAGGTGCGGCACACCCTCGCCGTAAAATTCAATGTGCGCAGAAACGACTTTCTCTTTGCGCAAAAACTCGGTGAGGTACAAGACTAAATCCGTCGCAGTGATACCGGGCTGCGGTTTGCCGGTGAGTTCTACCCCGATGATGTCGGGCAAACGCAGGTAAGATGGATGGCCCAGCATGACGCTTTCGGCCTCGAGACCGCCGACACCGATTGCGAGCACACCGAGCGCATCGACATGCGGCGTGTGGCTGTCAGTGCCAACCATCGTGTCAGGGAACGCCACGCCATCTTGCGCGTGCACGACCGGTGACATCTTCTCGAGGTTGATCTGGTGCATGATGCCGTTACCAGGGGGGATCACATCGACGTTTTCAAAAGCTTCTTTGGTCCAGTTGATGAAGTGGAAGCGGTCGTCGTTGCGGCGGTCTTCGATCGCGCGGTTCTTATTAAACGCATCTTTTTCAAAACCACCGTGTTCGACCGCGAGTGAGTGGTCGACGATTAGCTGCGTCTGCACGACCGGGTTGATTTTAGCAGGATCTCCGCCTTTCTGTGCGATCGCATCTCTCAGGCCTGCAAGGTCGACGAGCGCGGTTTGGCCCAAAATGTCATGACACACGACGCGCGCGGGGTACCAGGGAAAATCGAGGTCTTGTTTGCGGTAGATGAGCTGCTTGAGGGCGTCGGTCAGTATTTCGGGTTCTGCCTTGCGCACGAGATTTTCGGCGAACAGGCGCGAAGTGTAAGACAGTTTGTCATAGGCACCGGGCTCGATCGCATTCACGGCTTCGCGTGTGTCAAAGTAGTCGAGTTTTGTACCCGGTAGGGGTTTGCGGTATTTGGTGTTCATATTTTCTCCTCTCATTTCCGCGAATTTACCTGTGATGCCCTGGGCCTCACCGGT
>CAYHJO010000242.1:0-6420 GCA_964356715.1 uncultured Turneriella sp.
GGCAGGGAAAAAAGATCATGCTCTACTCACTCAACAGCAAATACGAGCCATTTCCCGCCGATCCAGAGACTTTTTCTGTCGAAGGTTTAGCGCAAGCAGTGGTTGGGCGTATCTAGCTTCTTACTAGCCCGGCCCTTATGGTTCGACAGGCTCACCACAGGCGGGCCGGGCTATAAGAAGGAATTAACTTTACGAGTCCGCTATGCACAGCACAAACGTCTTAATGCTGCTATACTTTTCAAGGAGCTCTTAATGAAAACAATCCTCACTTTCTTTACGCTACTCACCTTCAGCCTGCTGCCAGTATCGGCAGCCCCTAAAAATGACCAGCCAAACGCCGGCCGCGCAAAAGCCGGTGCCTGCAAAGCAGATATCGAAAAATTCTGCGGTGCACACAAAGGTAATCGCAAGGCGATGAAAGACTGCATTAAGACGAACAAAGATAAGTTTTCTGCCGAATGCCGGGCCAAAAAGGCCGACCATAAGGCCAATAAAGCCGATCGCAAAGCCAAATTTGAAAAGACCATGGAAGTCTGTCAAAAAGACATCCAGCAGTTCTGTGCTGCAGATCAGGCTAAAAAGCCTCTGGCGCTCCGCTGCCTGATGAAGAACCGCGACAAGGTCAGCGCTGAATGCAAGGCAACCCTGCCTGCCAAGCGCGTCAGAAAAGAGAAATAAATCCGATCGTACCATGCGCCCGCCGCATGGTACAGGCATTCCCGCGTAAATGCCTCAGAACAACAAGAAATAGACGGCCTGATTTCGCTTCCGAAACTTGCCCATGGCCAAGATTTTCGTCGACGGGACCGAATACGAGGTCGACGAGAAGAAAAACCTGATCGACGCGCTCTCTGAGCAGGGCGTCGAAATTCCTCACTTCTGCTATCACTCCAAACTGTCTGTTGTCGGCATGTGCCGCATCTGCCTCATCGAAGTCGAAGGTGTACCCAAGTTTCAGGCGGCGTGCAACACCCCTGTAAAAGAAGGCATGAAGATCAACGCGTTTGGCGAGAAGATCGTCAAGGCGCGCGAAGGTGTGATGGAGTTTCTGCTCATCAACCACCCGCTCGATTGCCCCGTTTGCGACAAGGCCGGTGAGTGCCGCCTGCAGAATTATTCGTTCAGCCTCGGCCATGAGACCACGCGCTATAAAGAAGAGAAGCGCAACATACCGCAGGAAAAAATCGGCACCAATCTTTTAATCAACCACAACCGCTGCATTCTGTGCTACCGCTGCGTCCGCTTCGACCGCGAGATCGTCGGCGTGAATGATCTCGAAATGCTTGCGCGCGGCAACGACACCATCATCGCTTACACTCCGGCCGAAACCGGCGAAGAAAAATCGACTTACCTCAATCATAACTATCAGGGCGCCCTTGCCGACATCTGCCCGGTCGGTGCGCTCTTGAACGAAAACACGCTGTTCCAGTCTCGCGTCTGGTGGTATGAATCGAAAGAATCACTCTGCCATGGCTGCTCGACCCTGTGCCGCGTCACGACGAACGTTAAGAACAATACACTCTATCGCTACATGCCGCCGCAGAAACCGCAGCAGGATGGATATTTTATCTGCGACTATGGCCGGTTTTCGGGCAAAGACTTCTCACAAGACCGGCTGCACACCTATGCGCTGAATGGCACGCGAGCAACCTCAAGAGAAGCGCTGCCGGTGCTGGCAGAAAAGATTGCAGCAGCGAAAAAAATTCTCGTGCTCGGTGGTGCGACCGAAAGCTGCGACGACGTCGATGCCCTCGAATCTCAGATCAACGACTGGCGCACCGCAGGCAAAGATGTGGTATGGGATTTCAGAACAGACAAAGATGCATTCGCCGCTGCGCAGGCGCAGCCAACGGCGTCGGGCGCACAATGGGATTTTCTCCTCAGCCGTGACCTGCGTCCCAATGCAAAATACTTGCGCGACAAGAATGCGACGCAGCTTGCAGACTATGCCGCAGCAGAGAAAGAAATCCGCGCCGCTGATCTGATTGTCATCGTCGGAGAGCTCGCCGCACCCTATGCTTACCAAACGGGTGAAAAACATGCCCACGTGAAGGGGCTTCACATCGCCGAAAAAGTCGAAGAGACTGCCCTGTTTGACTCGATTAACTCGGCTACCGCGTGGAACAAAGTGGCGCTGCTCACAACGCACGATAACACCGCCGCCGAACTTGCAGCGATTGCGATACCCATGACTGCGTTTCCCGAAAAAGCCGGCCGCTTTGTCGACAAGGCAGGCAATACTAAAACCACGGCGCCGGTTCTGCAGCATGTACAGGGACTTGAATCGCCGGCACAGATTCTGGCGCGCCTGAAGTCCGCGCCGAAACTCGCAGAGGCAGCGGTCTAATGGCAACGATTCAGGTCACTAAAAAATACGCCTTCAAATGGTATGAAAAGTTCTATTTTATGTCAGTTTCGGCGGGTCTCTTCGTTACGCTGAAGCACTTCCTCAAGTCTGCCTTTCTGCGCCGCATGGTCACCGTTTCCTATCCGGAAAAAAAGAAACCGTTGTCCTCACGTTTCCGCGGACTGCACCGCCTCAAGCGCAACGAGAAGGGCCAGGAACGCTGCACCGCCTGCTATTGCTGCCAGTGGGTGTGCCCCGCCGACGCGATACAGATTGTCGCGGCCGAAGTACCGGCCGACAAACAGTACCTGCACCCCGAGGACAAATATGCGAAATCGTTTCAGGTTGATCTGCTGCGCTGCATTTACTGCGGGCTCTGTGAAGAAGCCTGCCCTAAAGGGGCAATTTATCTCGACGGTGGCATGCCGATGCCGGCCGACAGCCGCGACGGTCTGATTCTTGACAAAGCAAAAATGATGGAAACAACCGGTGGGGCGATCATCGGAGAGCGCAATTGAGTTTAGCCAACAAGATTCGTAAAAAATCGGCGGAGGTCAGAAAACGCATCCGCGAAAAGGGCAACGAGCGCATCACCTTTCTCGTGATTCCGCACAACGACAAGGCAATCATGAATATGCAATTGTCAAATTACATAATTGCCCTTGCCGTGTTTTCTCTCGTATTCATTGTCGTGGCATCGTTCTTTGCGGTCACCCTGCAACGGAATATCCAGGGCGAAGCCGACAAACTGCAGGATCGCGACCGCGCCTACATCAACGAACGCGAACTGTACCTGCGCAAATACCATGAAATGGTGGTGCAACAGGATTTTTTCAAAAAGCAGTTTGGGAAGATCATCACGCAGGCAAAGCTGCACGAAGGCGACGATCCGATATTTGTCGATAAAAAGATTCTGCACGAAAGCGCCGTGCAGATGCTCGACTCTGAGGGCGAAGAATACGCGCGATCGCTGAGCTACAAAGAAAACCGCACGATTAAATTCCTCAATTTCGAAACGACGCTCAAGATCGCACAGGGCAAATCGCAGGAGGAAGGTTTTTACTTCTATCCGGAGATTGCGCTCTACCGCCAGCTGAAACTCGACCTCAAACAGACATCGGGCGCGGTTGTGATGCTGCAACAATTGCTGAAGGAGCGCGAAGTTGTGCAGCAGGCGCTGCCCTACTTCTGGCCGCTCGCGGGTGGTCACTTCACGTCTTTCTTCGGCGGCCGCATTTCACCGTTCGGGCATTCGAAAGACTACCATACCGGTGTCGATCTCGCAAACTCCACAGGCACCCCGATCTACGCAGCAGCGGATGGCAGAGTGCTCGGCTGTGGCTACAGCGGTGGTTATGGTCTCTCCGTGCGCCTGTCGCATTCATTCGGCTTCCAGACTCTTTACGGGCACATGAGCAGCATCTATGTCAGCTGCGGCACCTATGCACGCAAAGGCCAGATGATTGGCCGTGTGGGTGCGACTGGCCGCGCGACCGGCCCGCACCTGCACTATGAAGTGCGCATCATGGAACATCCCGTGAATCCTATGCCCTATTTGACAAGTGGCTAACGCCACTTGTCGAATAGGGCGAAAGTCTCATGAAAATCTCCGCGTGCATTATCGGCCTCAACGAAGAGCGCAATATCGCCGCCTGCCTCGAGTCGCTGCAGGGCGTCGTCGACGAGATCGTCTACGTCGACAGCCACTCGACGGACAAAACAGTCGCATTGGTAAAGAAGTTCACAAAGAAAGTTTTTTTCCGAAAGTTCGATAATTACGTGGCGCAGAAAAATTTCGCTGCGGAAAAAGCGACGTTTGACTGGGTGTTGAATCTCGACTGCGACGAACGGTTAAGCCCTGAATTACGCGAGTCGATTCTTGCACTGAAGCAATCCTCACCCGACAAGGTTGGCTACAGGTTCAACCGCCTGACCTGGTATATCTACCGTTTCATTCGCCATTCGGGTTGGTACCCCGACGACAAGGTGCGCCTGTATAATCGGCGCGGGTGCAGCTGGCAGGGCGACAAGGTACATGAAATCATCAACGCGCCGGCAGACAAAACCGGCAAGCTCAGGGGCGACCTGTTGCACTATTCGTTCCATTCGATCGACGACCATTTGAAGACGATCAAAAACTATTCAGAGATGGCCGCGCAGGCGATGTTCGCGCGCGGGCGTAAGGTATCGCTCGCCGGCGTGTTCGCGCGCGCCCTATGGGTGATCATCCGCAAGTTTTTCTTTGAATTTTCATTTCTCGATGGTAGTGCTGGGATTATCATTACGTATTATTCTGCCGTCGCGACTTACACGAAATATGTAAAGCTGTATGTGCTGTGGCGCCCCCCCCCCAGCACACCCCTGATAGGGGGGGGAAGTAAAACCGTCCCCCCTATTAGGGGGGATTCAGGGGGGTCATAATGATCAACCAACAAGTCTGGGATACCCACTACACGCGCGACCGCTCGCGGCAGAGTTATCCCGACGAAAACGTCGTTCGCTTCGTCAAAAAATTCGACACACCTACCGGTGTGGCTTTGGATCTCGGGTCAGGCAGCGGGCGGCATCTGCCGCTTTTGGCGGAGCATTTTAGTCGTGTCTTGGCATGCGATTTTTCGCGCGAGTCGCTGAGACCGTATTCGGGCAAAGACAGTGCCTCAGTGCAGACGGCGCTGCCCGAGCTGCCGTTCGCCGATCAGACCTTCGATTTTATTCTCTGCTGGGGGGTGCTGCACTACCTGCCCGAATCCCTGATTGCACCTGCAGCTATAGAAATCCAGCGCTGCCTGAAGCCCGGCGGCAGGGTGTTTCTCACGCTGCGCTCTGATAACGACACGCATCTTGCGGGCCAGCTCTCAAAGGGCGACCTCGCGCAGGGGCATGCAAAACTCTTCAGCAAAGCAGAGGCGCTCGCCTTCTTCGCTGGCTTTGCCAAAACCGAATATGGCTTTATTCTGCGCCAGCCACTGGGTGAAACGACCATCGTTGCGCACCACATGATAGCGGCGACACGGTAGATTGCGCCATGAATAAAAAGGCCAAGGTCAAACCAGGGCAAGCAAAACCCCACAAAGGCGGATTGATCGCGCCGAAAAAAACCGTTTGCCCTGTCTGCGCCGGCACCGCCACCGCGTTTAAATACGCCATCGCAAAGCATGGCTTTGACGTTTGGCTCTGCCAAAGCTGCCAGTCTGAATTCCGCCACCCACTACCGCGCCAGGCCGACGCCTTTTATGACGAAGGCTATTACACCGGTACCTCGGCTTTCAACTACCAGGACGAACGCAAGCAGGAATACTACCACAACTTCGTGCACCAAGCGCGCTTGCGCACCATTCGGAATTTTTTGGGCGAAGTTGCGGGTGCTACGCACCCGCAACCTCGCCCAAAATTCCTGGATGTCGGTTGCGCTTTCGGGGCACTCGTGCGCGCCGCGGCGCAGCACTTCGACGCAGCGGGCCTCGATGTCTCAGACTATGCGGTGCGTGAGGGCAACAAAGTCTCCGCGGCACTCAAGTCACCGGCAAAACTTTACCGCGGCGATCTCACGCACCTGCCGAAAGATAAAACCACGCAGAAGTTTTTTTTGCCCGCAAGTTTTGCCGCTATCACCCTCATTGAAGTCGCCGAACATTTGTCAGCGCCGCGCCCTGCCCTCGCGCAGGCTTACCGGCTGCTTCAGCCGGGCGGCGTATTGGTGATACAGACGGCCAATTACGAAGGCTGGCAGGCAGTCGAGGGAGGCAGCGACTACCACTATTACCTACCCGGCCACCTCGTGTATTATTCCGCAACTGGCCTCAAAGAGATGCTGTCGCAGATTGGCTTCCGAGAATTCAAAGATTTTTTTCCGGTGGATTTTCCGCTGTGGGCAAAATGGCGCAAGGCGTGGGGGGATGTCAGAAAGTTCAGCGACCTGAAGCGTTTCTGGAATATGTCGCTCTACCATCTGAAATCGAAACTGCGCCGCGGTGGCCGGCCGCTCACCTCGAGCTACGTATTATATGCGAAGAAATAACTGAGGCTATGCCTCAGTTATTTCTTCGCAATCAAATAATTTTCAGGCTTGCGAT
>CAYHJO010000243.1:0-6390 GCA_964356715.1 uncultured Turneriella sp.
CTGCCATACCCCGAAGGGCAGACCATAACCCTCTCCATGCCAGCCCTGGGGTCAAACCGTGCATTCCACACCCTCGTGCAGCTCTGCGACTTTCCACTGCTGGCGGCCCCCCTCTCGAAAGCCGAAGCGCCGATCATCGCCGACCGGGCAGCCGCGGCTGAAGTGTTCGCCGTGATCGAATATGGCTTCTGGGGTGAAAAATTCACACCCGCAGGCGAGCCACAGGTAATACCAGTCTAAATCCTCAGCTGCGCAAAAACAGCCACAGCGCCTTGAGCTCTGTGTCGGTCATCAGCGCAAAATTTTTCCACGGCATGGGAAAGCGGATTTCCGAACCATCGAAACGCCTGCCCGTGCGAATCGCGGTGATAAATTGCTGTTCGTTCCACTTTGCGAGAGCCGCTTTTCTGATATCCTGAGCGGCAGGCCATTCGGGTGGCGCACCGGGAATCGGGCCGCCGGCAAAATTCTCCCCATGGCATCCGTTGCAGGTTTTTGCAATGTATTTGCCGTATTCGGCGGTCACAGCGGGGACGACTTTTACGGGGCCCGCGGCGTTGTGATCTATGTGTTCTGCCGTTACCAGCAATGGCATTTTTCCCGTGATGAAAAGAATACGTCCCAACGGGCCAATTTTTTGCCGCGCTGAAGGTTTATCGACGCCTGGCGCACTCTGAACGTACGCCAAAAGACGACCGACATCCTCATCGCTCATACCCGAAAAATCGGTGGAGGGCATAAAAATCAGCGGCTTACCGCCGCGGCCGACGCCGTGGCGCAGCGCTTTTTCGAAATCAACCGCAGTCATTTTGCCGCCGACACCGCCTTTTCCGCGCGTGAGATTGGTGCCTGAAAATACCCCAATCGCGGGATTATCGAGAAACACTTTACCCGACAGATCATAGCCATGGCAGTCAGCGCAGCCCCGCGCCGAAAAAAGCCGTTTGCCTTCGGCGAGCGTTGCAGCATCGGTTGGCACGGGAATATTATGGCTCCGCACCGCGTAGGTTTTCCCCATGCGCGCGCGGCTTTGCCAGTAGGCGAAAGCGACAATAGCGCCGAGACCGGCGGCGATGACCAGTAAAAGCAGCGCGAGGCGCTTGAAGAATTTTCTCATTGGGTGTCGTCCTTAGCAAACTGCATTTGCTCTGTCAACCACTGCCGCGGAGGGCATGGCCCTAAAGAGCTTGGCACGGTGACTGAAACTGAGATTGGAGCGCATGCTTCGGCATGGCACCACGGACGGAGACCCTAAGCGGGCCGCAACAGAGCTGTGGATGGCCGTCGATGCGATGAGTGGCGACCATGGCCCGGCGCCACTGGTTTTAGGCTGCATCAGTGCTGCGGTCGAACTCGACGCGCACGTCATTCTTGTCGGCGATGAAACAACGCTCACGGCTGAACTGAAAAAACACGGCTACGCCGGAAAAAACATCCGCGTCGTGCACGCCTCGGAAGTGATCACGATGGAAGACTCGCCAGCCATGGCGGTCAGGCAGAAACGCGATGCCTCCGTCAATGTCGCGGCAAAACTCGTCGCTTCGGGTGAAGCCCTGGGATTTTTCTCGCCCGGTAATACGGGTGCCTCGATGGCAGCTGCCCTCGCGCACATGGGCCGCCTGCCCGGTGTGAAGCGGCCGGCCATTGCGACACCGATACCGCGCGAAGACGGCACTGCAACGGTGTTGCTCGATTCGGGCGCAAATGTGGACTGCAAAAGCGAATATTTAGTACAATTTGCCGTGATGGGCGAAGTGTATTCACGCGAAATTATGGGGGTCATTAATCCCAAAATCGGTTTGATCTCGAATGGTGAAGAAGACACCAAGGGTAACGAACTGACACTCGCGGCCCTGAACCGGCTCAAAAAACTGCCGTACGATTTTGTCGGCAACGTCGAGGGCCGTGACCTCTACGGTACGGGCAAAAGCGTGCACGTGGTCGTGTGCGACGGCTTTGTCGGCAATATCATTCTCAAATCGATCGAAGGGCTCGCGAAAACAATCTTTTCGAGCCTGAAGAAATATATCAATTCCTCGGCTATCGCGCAGGGCGGCGCACTGCTGATGTAACCGGCTTTTCTCGCTGTAAAAAACCGTATGGATTACGCGACGTACGGCGGCGCACCGCTTTTAGGCGTGGCCGGCGTTTGCATCATCGGCCACGGCTCATCGAATGCGCGCGCGGTACGCAACGCGGTGCGCGTCGGCCTCGAATTCGGACAGAAAAACGTCACGCAACGCATTGCAGACAATATCAAGAGGTTTGCATAATGCAGATTTCATTGCTCAGAGCTAAAGTCCACCGCGCGGAAATCACCGACGCGAACCTGTTCTATGAAGGCAGCCTGACACTCGACGAAGATCTGATGGACGCGGCGGGCCTGGTCGAATACGAGAAAGTCCACGTCGTCAATGTCAATAACGGCGCGCGCCTCGAGACTTACCTCATTAAGGGCAAACGCGGCTCGCATGAAGTCTGCCTGAACGGCGCCGCAGCCCGCCTTGGTCACCGGGGAGATAAAGTTATTGTCATCGCTTACGCACAGATGACCCCTGAAGAAGCCAGGACCTTCCAGCCAAAAATTGTGCTCTTGGGCGAAGGCAACGTCATACAGAAGATACTTCCCGTTAAGTAGACTTGGTCAAATCCTTAAGCCGGTTAATCCGCCGCGTACGAGCAAAACAGGCGCTGCGGTCGTTTTTTTAGCGAGATGCGCGCGCGCGCTGTGCGGCGGCCACCGGAGACCTTACCGACGTTGAGCAGCAGATCGGTATGGTCACCATTTTCCGCGATGCGGCATTTCAAACTGTCGTCGGCATATCCGATGCCGAGAAATCCGGAACGCGCCGCAACCGAAAAGGTCAGCTCAGCAGAAAAATCCGGGGCCCACTGCCATTCGGCGATCGGCCACAATTCGTAACTGAAGCCCTGCCACCAGCTGCCGTCGCTGAAATAGCTGTGCCCTGATTCGTCGTATGACAGCGCCTGATCGTAATTTACTTCAATTTCGTTGATGCCGGCAGTGAGCTCGATTTTCTGCTCCGCGGAATTGACGCGTTTCACATCATCGGGGCAATAGGTGCAGGCCTTTTTCTCTGGCAGCTGCAGCGCCGAGGGTGTACTGCGGAACGATTTGCCGCCATGCTTCCAGACAACCGCGCCGTTGCCCGCAAAGACAAAAACGAGATTTACCTGCGCTGCGGTACCGGCGGAAACGCGGTACAAAACGCGTACAGTGCAAAATCGCTCCGCCAAAGCCTTAAAATCGGGTTTCCCAATGTAAGCTTTGGGGCAGCGAAATTCCAGCACCTCGTTCAGCACGCGCAGATTTGCCGGCATGGCCCTGAGTTCGCTGCTGGCGCGTTCGATGTGTATAGGCGCGCGCATGTTGGCCGACACCGGCATCGCCGCGAATGCAAAAAGCACCGCTGGAAATTTTGCCGAAAATGGTTTGCACAGACTCATGCACTGGAAAAGCGAATTTGCACCATGTACGCAAGCCAAATTTTATCTGCCGGAAAAAAACTCTATCTCATCTGCGACGGCGAGACCTGCGCGGCGCGCGGCATCTCTTTGACTGATTTTGTCATGGGTGCGGCGCGCGGCGGTGCAAAAACCATACAGTACCGGCACAAGAATATCAGCGCCGCGGTCTATGCCGAGAATACCGCACCGCTGGCAAAAATTGCCGCCGCCGCGCATGCCACGCTCATCGTCAATGACCACGCAGAGCTCGCCGAGCAATTTCAGCTGCCGTTGCACCTCGGGCAGGAAGACACCGTGCCGCAGCAGCTCAGCGTACCCTACGGCCGCTCGACGCACAGTCTCGCGGAACTCGAAATTGCGCTCCGCGCAATACCGGGACCCGACTATATCGCTCTGGGTACGATGTTTCCCAGCACCACGAAGACAGGCGTTGCGACGAACCAGCATCTTGTCGCTGAGTACATCCGCCTCACGCCTTTACCACTGGTTCTGATCGGCGGTATCACACTCGACAATGTGGCAGACCTGCCGCGCTCGGAGAGCATTTATTATGCTGTAATCGGCGATGCGTTTCGGTTTGGTGCGACTGCTGCGGATATTGAGAAATATACCCGCCTCTGGCTACCCCCTACGGGTCAAAGCCAACCCGATTGCCAAACATCCAAGAGCGCGAACATATTCTTCTGCAGCGCGGCAAACGGCATTTCGCGTGACGGCACTTTGAGCTGATCCATTTTTTCGAATTTGTGGCGCAGGCTCTCGTACCACATCGAATACCAGTCATGGGAGAGCTCAATGTGGAACTGCAGAGCCAGCGCGTTACCGAGCGTGAACGCCTGGTTCGCGACGGCATCGCCCATAAACAGGTGCTCGGCGCGTACCGGCATTGTGAAATTTTCCCCATGCCACTGGAAGACATCCCACTCGTGCTGGGCCAATTTGCCCGCCGAAAAATAACGGTGTTGCATAACGGGTCTGACTGTGCCGAAACCGAGTTCAAACGCCGAGGGGGCGATCTTACACCCCGCGACTTTAGCAATCGCCTGCGCGCCAAGGCAGACGCCGAGCACGGGGCGCTTCGCCTGCACAAAGTCGGCGGTGAGCGCCAATGAACTCTGCATCAGCCGTGAATCGTCGTTGACCGACATTGGCCCGCCCATCGACACCAGTGCGTCATACGCCATGAGCGCATTGGCAGGCGGTTGCTGTCCGGCAAACAGATTCACATAGAAAAAAGCATGGCCGCGCTGTGTGAGCCAGTCGGCGACCGTGCCGAGTCCTTCTTCTTCCTGATGGCGCAGAACGATAAAACGCATATCAGCCTCCAAACCGTTTTTTGATCTTAGCGGGAATTTCGAGCAACACTTTGGCCTCGGGCAGGTGCAGGACGCGCGCCAAGGCGACATAAATAACCAGCGCCGCCGGTATCGCAATCGCGAGCTGCAACAGGCTTCGCTCGGGAAATAAATAGCGCCGCATCAGAAGCAGCGCGGCCACAAACACAATGTTCACCAGCACCACGCGGCCAATACCCGCCAGGAGCGCCGAAGGCGAGTGGATCACTTTGGCGCGACTAAGCATCACCGCATAGATAAGCACGCCACACCACGCGGCGATGGCCGAACCTGCGGCGAGACCACCGTGCTGCATGCTCTGCATCAAAATCAGGCTCAGCGCGAAGTTCAAAACCAGCGCGATGCCGGTAATCATCGCCGGTGTGCGCGTGTTCATGCGGGCATAAAACGACACCGAAAAAAGTTTCTGCAGCGAGTATGCCAATATTCCGGGTGCATAACACTGCAGCGCCAGCGAGGTGACCTCAGTCGAACGCGCCGTGAAGGCGCCGCGCTCAAAAATCAGTTTAATGATCGCATCGCTGAAAACCATAAGCCCCGCGATTGCGGGCAGCAGAAAAAAGAAATTCAGGCGGATTGAGTACGCAAGGCTGTCCGAGAACGCACTGCCGGCATCTTCCGTATGGAAGAGCCGCGACAGTTGCGGCAGACTCGCGGTAGCCACCGCCACGCCGAAGATGCCGATCGGCAGCTGAATCAACCGGTGAGAATAGGTCAGCGCCGAAATGGCTTCGGGCACCTTTGCTGTGAGCGAAGTCGCGAGGTAGACATCAATCAGCTGCCCCAGCTCCTGCATCGAGGCAGAAAAGACTGCGGGCAACATCATCGAACCCAATGCTTTGAGCGCGCCATGGCGAAAGTTCAGAGTATATCTAGGCGCGAGGCCACGGCGATGCACAGTATAGACCTGGAACACCACCTGCGCGACAGCCGCTGCAAGAGTGGCGATTGAAAAAACATATACAGAAGAGACATCGAATACACCGTGTGTGAGACGAATATATGCCGCGTACGCGCCAAAAAAGACGAGAATCACGATATTGAGCAGCGCGGGGCCAAAACTCGCGGCCCAGAAAATCTTGTGAGAATACTGGATACCCATGTAGAGCGATGCCACGCTCATCATGATGAGATAAGGGAACAGCAACTGGCTCAGATTCACAATCAACTGCAGCTGTTCGCCGGGAATTTTATCCTCCGCGAGAATAAGCGGCATTATATAGGGTAACAGCACAATGATCGCGGCGGTGAGCGCGGTCATAGCAATCGCCACAAAGACTATCACCGCGCCCGCGGCCTCACGCGATTTGTCTTCACCCTCGCGGTGGTATTTGCTGTAGAGCGGTACAAAGGCCTGCGATAGCGCCCCCTCGGCCACCAGATTGCGCAGCATGTTGTTCAGCCGAAACGCAATATCAAAGGCGACAGAAAGCGGCCCGGTGCCAAACGCATAGGCCTTGAGCATGTCGCGCAGCAGGCCCAGCACACGTGAGAACGATGTGAACAGGGAAAAGATGGAGGAATTCCGCAGCGTCTCGCGTTGTTC
>CAYHJO010000244.1:0-6382 GCA_964356715.1 uncultured Turneriella sp.
GCCTGCGGGGCTCTTCTTCCTCGAACGGTTCTTCCGCTGCACGCGCGACGTCGAACAGGTTCCCCTTGGGGAGCTTATTTTCTTGGATGAGGTCAATCGTCGCAGGTGAGCACAGCACTGCAGCGGTCGCGGTTGCCGTACGCAACGAGGGGTTTTTGTGCGTGATATCGTTCACAATTTCTCCGGCAAAAGTCTGAATCCGCAGGCTTTAGCGGCGGCCCGCTGAATTTTATCTAACGAACAGAATTCAACCCCTGTTGAGTTACCAAAAATATATAACGCGCACGCAACATGCCATAGATCAGCCCCGCGTAAATATTGGTATTCCAACACTTTTGTTACTTCTGGTTTTAGCGACCGCTCCGGCGCAATCCAATAAATCATGCGGGCATGGTCGTCAAATTCTGAAAGCGGTAATTTTTCCCGCCTGAGCGCGGCTAACACCTCGGCTTCCAAAAGCCGTGAGCTATAGAATTTTACTGTTTTGAAGCGCGCACTCCATTTTGGCGATTGTATTTCACGCAAAAGAATCGCCACCACCATGGAGGAATCGACGTAGATCATTCGCGGTGCCTGTCTTTGAGAAACCGGGTCAGGCCACCCTGCATTTTTTTGCCCGGTTTGCCGAAAGAAAATGGTTCTGTCGCCGGGGTGATGATTCCCGCAGCCGTCAAACGCGCCAGACGTTCCTCGGAAGTTTCATGTTGCTCAATTGCGGAGACCAACGCCGTCGGTTTTCCCCGTTCGGTGATCGTGACGGACTCGCCATTTTTGACACGCCTGATTACTTCGCTGAACTTTGCTTTGGCTTCATACATGGAATAAGATCTCATGTTTTCAAAATAATATGACCAGTCTGACTAGTCAATTAAAAATGTGCGGCAGCCGAAAGCTCCATAAACCAGCGCCGGTGAATGCCTGCACCGCCCGCTTACGCATATCAATCCACCCTCTCTACTTTTACCGCCGCCTGCTTATAGTTTGGCTCGCGCGAATAGGGGTCGAATGCGTTGATGGTTAGGTTATTGGCATTGGTTTTGAACCAATGGAACGGAATAAAAATCTGCCCCGTGCCGATAATTTCCGTCACTCGCAGCGTGATTTTCTCAATGCTGCCGCGCCGCGACACAACGCGCACATTCTCCCCCTGCTTCAAACCCAGCTTTTCTGCGTCTGCCGGGTTCATCTCGACCCAGGCTTCGGGCGAGAGTTTTTGCAGAATTTCGACGTTCGCGGTTTTGGTCATCGTATGCCAGTGTTCGACGGTGCGGCCGGTATTGAGCACAAACGGATATTGCTCATTCGGCATCTCGGGCATGTTTTTATTTTCCACAGGAAAAAATTTCGCGCGGCCGTTTTCGTGCTCGAACACGCCGTCGCCGTACAAACGACGAGTTTGCGCCGGCGCGGATTTATCACCTTCGCGGAACGGCCACTGAATGCCACCGACCTTGTCGAGGAGCTCATACGTAATTCCTGAGTAATCGCACAGCCTGCCTTTCGACACTTGTTTCCATTCGCTGAACGCGTCGCCGACGTTGCGCCAGCCGGGGTAAATTTTCTCCACCACACCCAGCTTGCGCGAGATTTCGAGAAAGATGTCAAAGTCAGACATCGCTTCACCCGGCGGATTGATGGCTTTGTTGGCCTTACTCACGCGCCGCTCAGAATTCGTGTATGTGCCTTCTTTTTCACCCCACACCGCGGCAGGCAACACCAGATCGGCGAGTTCAGTCGTCGGCGTCGGGTGAAAACAATCCTGCACGACAAAAAATTCGAGCCGGCTCAACGCATCTTTGAGGAATTTCTGGTTCGGAAACGACACCAGCGGATTCGTCGCAATCACCCACAGCGCCTTAATTTCGCCCTGCATAATAGCTTCGATGATGTCAGGGTAAGCGTAACCGCGTTTGTCGGGAATTTCAGAAATGTCGACATTCCACAGCCGCGCCATGTCCGCGCGGTCGGCGTCGCTTTCATATTTACGGTAACCGGGCAGCGAACCCGTGCACGAACTCTCGCGCGTGCCCATTGCATTGCACTGCCCGGTGATTGAAAACGGCGACGCGCCGGCGCGGCCAATATTCTGCGTCATCAGGCAGAGATTGTTGATCGCGTTCACGGTCTCGGTGCCCTGGTCTGAATGGTTCACACCCATGCTCCAGCCGACAAAGAGCGCCTTGGCCTGTGCGATGACTGCGGCGGATTTATACAGTGTCTCAGCCGGCAACCCTGTCATGGCTGACACGTTTTCGGGAGTGTACGCTTCGAGAGAGAGCACAAACTCTTCAAAGCCCGTCGTGTGCGCGGCGATGAAGTCCTTGTTGTACATACCGTTTTTGATCAAAAGATGCATGATGCCGTTCAACAGCGCTACGTCGCTGCGCGGCTTGAGCGGCAGATATGTATCTGCCAGCTGCGCGGTTTTTGTCGCGCGCGGGTCTGCGACGATCAGGTGCTTGTTCGGGTTTTCATTGGCCTGAAGCCAGCAAGTCAGAATCGGATGGTTGTCGGCAATATTGGCACCGATCAGAAAAATACAATCGGCCAAGGCCATATCTTCGTAGGCACCCGGCGGTCCGTCTGAGCCGAACGAACGCTTATAGCCGGCGACAGCAGAAGCCATACACAATGTGGTGTTACCGTCATAGTTGCGCGTGTTAAATCCCAATTGCACGAGTTTGCCGAGGGTGTAGAACTCTTCGGTGACGAGCTGCCCGGTGCTGATGACACCCAGCGAGTTATTGCCATATTTTTTCTGCACATCGCGAAATTGCTGCACCATGACGTTCAGTGCCTCGTTCCACGATACGCGCGAGCCATGCAGAATGGGATACTTTGCCCGGTCCGCGGCATTCAGAAAATGGTGCTCGGCGAGGCCTTTCGGACAAAGTTTTCCATAATTCACCGGATGTTCGGGATCACCCTTGACGCTGACAGCCTTACCATCGCGCACGCCGATATACATGCCGCAACCGACTGAGCAATAACCGCAGGTTGTCCGCACCCACTTTTCGGCGGTTTTCTCTTTGGCGATGACGCCCCACTCTTCGGTGTTGGCGTAACTGTACTTTTCGGGCGAATGGTCGAGGCCGATGATGGCGGGAAGCTTCTGAAAAATATTCTTACTTGTGGCCATAAAAAAATCCCCCTGCCATATTCTTGGGCACGACCGTGACGAAGAACAGGTAACGCCCAGCAAATTCGGAAAACAGCAGCAGCAAAGCGATCAATCCCCCGACTGCCAGTTGATAACCCGCAGGAATCTGACCGCCCAGGCGCACCAGCACTAGCGGTAACAGCATGCCCCCGGCGAACAAGGTCACCAGGCGCGCGGTGAAGACGTGTTTGAAATTGACGGTCAACAGCTTCGCGGTGCCTTTCAATTCATGCGGCACTGAGGCAGACGATCTCGCAATGTGCATAAAATGCCGCGCGAGAATTACCAGCTGCACCGCAGCGCCCGCGAGCAAAACCAGGTAGAGCGCAGTCGGCTTGCCGCCCGAAAGGGTGATCAGCGTCGCGACGAACGCAGGGCCGAGGATAAAAGTTGTGGAGAGAAAACGGTACGCCGTCACGCGCGTATGCCACGAAGGCCGCGCAGGCACCATGTAGATAAAGGCACTCGATAGCACGGCCGCGATACCCGAAAGCGCGACGACGCCCCCTGAAACGAGCCGCGACGCTGCCGGTACGGAATACAAACCGTATGCGTCGGCGGCAAACAGCGCAGCATAGGCGCCCGCAGTCAGAGAGAACCACGAGAACAGCAGAATTTCACGGCTAAGCCACGAACTCTTCAAATTGCGGAGCGCCTTCCACGCCATGATCGGGCGACCAAGGTGGAGCACCGCAGTACCCAGCGACAGTGCGGCCGCGCCGAACATGCCGACCGCCATCGGCATGAGCGTCGCCTGCGGCGTTTTGAAGAATGAAAAAGCCGCTGATAAAAGATCAGTCAGCCACAGCGAGATGAATCCCCCCACAGCAAGCTGTGTTGCGCACAGGAAAAAAACGAGGGAAGAATGCGCATGCTCTGGCTGAACGCTGTAGTCGGAAACCGCGATGCCTTCGTCGCGCACATTCGCGGGCAGTGTGATGCGCGTTGTCGATATTGTTTGCTTAGCATCGGGCATGCCGGGTGAATCGGCCAGGCGATGGTCTTTGCGCCAGTCCTCTTTATTCACGATTTCAATTTCGATCGCACCCTCGGGGCAGGCATCGGCGCAGGCAGGGACTTGCCCTTCGGCCAAACGACGCGAACACATGTCGCATTTTGTCACGACGTGACGCTCGCTGTTATACTGCGGCACGCCGTACGGGCAATTCCACACGCAGTATTGGCAGCCGATGCAGCTGTCGGCGTTATGAATCACGAGGCCGGTTTTTTCATCTTTAGAATAGGCTTTAGTCGGGCAACCCGACATGCAGCTGGGTTCAAGGCAGTGGTTGCAGCCCATCGAAAGATACAGTCGTTTGGTTTCTGGAAAATGACCCGCTTCAATTTCACCGACTCTTCGCCAGGTAACATCCGCCGGATTATTGTTTTGTTCATTACAGGCAACAACGCAGCACTCGCAGCCGATGCATTTTGTCGCGTCGAAGTGGAAGCGGTATTGCTCGCCTTCTTTTAGTGGGCGCGAGGGAATCAGACTGGTCTCGAAGAAATTTTTCGCCGCATGCACGGCAGCCGCGGCGGGTATGGTATACTCAGGCGCCGGAGGAGCGTAATATCCCGAGAGATCGATCCGCTGAGCGAGCGGCAGCTTAGCGAGATCAAGAACAGATAACTCGGCCATGTAATATTAAAAGCAAAGCGCATGCCAAATAAACAGCGCTGTTTTCCTGCGCTCTGCCTCCGCAAAAAAAATTCTGACTCAGGCTCATGTTCTTGACTTACGTCAAGTTTTTCAGCTGTTTTGGAACCTTTTTTGCTTGAAGCCAATCATGAAAAACTTCAAAGAATTTCTCAAGGTCGGAAATTTCAAAACGCTGCTCAGTGCATTTCTCTACTTTGATATGAGTTTTATGGTTTGGGTCGTGCTCGGCGCGCTCGGTGCAGTCATTGCCGAACAATTCAAACTGTCTCCCGCAGAAAAAGGACTCATGGTTTCGATACCGCTGCTCGGCGGTACGCTGTTAAGAATTCCTATGGGCGTGCTCTCCGATCGCTACGGCTCGCGCCGCGTGGCGATTGTCGGGCAAGCCATCACTCTTGTGCCACTGCTGTGGGGCTGGCTATCGGCTCAGACGATGACAGAAATCTACGGTCTCGGTATTCTGCTCGGAGTTGCCGGAGCGAGTTTCGCGGTTGCGCTGCCCCTCGCGAGCCGCTGGTATCCGCCAAAATACCAGGGTCTTGTCATGGGTATTGCCGGTGCCGGCAACAGCGGTACGGTCATTGCGACGTTCTTTGCTCCGCGACTGGCGAAGATGTACGGCTGGCACGCGGTGTTCGGTATCGCGCTGATACCGATGGTGCTGATGAGCATCGCCTTCTACTTTATGGCAAAAGACGCACCGATGCATGCGCAGCCAAAAAAGCTCGTGGATTATCTCAAACCGATCAAATCGCGCGATGCACTGCTGTTTTCTCTCTTCTACAGCATCACCTTCGGTGGTTTTGTCGGTCTTGCCAGCTTTTTACCGATTTTTTTCACCGACCAGTATAAACTCGACAAAATCACCGCGGGCAACTGCACCGCGCTCTGCGTCATGGCGGGTAGCTTCGTGCGGCCGATCGGGGGTTATCTCGCCGACCGCTTCAACGGAGTGACGGTACTCACCGGTATGTATATTGTGATTGCCGGTCTTGCACTCGGTATCTCGCTGATGCCGGGCCTTGAAATTGCGCTGACCCTGTTCATCGTGCTGATGCTTGCACTCGGCGCGGGTAACGGCTCTGTTTTCCAGCTCGTACCGCTGCGTTTCAAAAACGAAGTCGGCGTCATTACCGGTTTTGTCGGCGCGTTCGGTGGTCTCGGCGGATTTATGCTGCCCAACCTTTTGGGTTCGCTGAAAGGCATGACGCAGACGTACGCTACAGGCTTTATCGTCTTTGCCTGTCTCGCACTTTCTGCTGCGATGCTAGTCTTCTGGGTGAACGCGCTCGCGTGGAGACGCACCGAGTGGCAGGCTGCCGAGGAAAGCGCATGAACAGCAAGCCCAAAGTTATTGTGGTCGGCCATGGCATGGTCGGCCACCGCTTCTGCGAAAAATTCCAGGCTCTCCACGGCCTGCAAAAATTTAACCTGACGGTCTTCGGCGAAGAGCGTTTCCCGGCCTACGACCGGGTCAACCTATCGGCGTATTTCAAAACGCGTAAGGCAGAGGATCTGCTGCTCGCCGATGCCGCGTGGTATAAAACCAACGGTATTGAACT
>CAYHJO010000245.1:0-6371 GCA_964356715.1 uncultured Turneriella sp.
CGTGATACGCAAACAATACATGGGTGCCGCAAACAAGTTCGGCGGCTTTGCTGTACCTGAACCCGTCATGTCAATCGACGGTGTATCGATCGACTCTCTCGTCAAAGAATACGGTTCGCCGCTTTTTGTCTTTTCGGAAAACACGTTGCGCCGCAAAGTGCGTGAGCTTAATCAGGCATTTTCTTCGCGCTATCCGCATTTTCAGGCGGCGTGGTCTTACAAGACTAACTACCTCGACGCGATCTGCAACGTGTTCCACTCAGAAGGCAGCTGGGCCGAGGTCGTTTCGGGCTTTGAATACCTGAAGGCGCGTCACAACGGCATTCCGGGAGAGAAGATCATCTTCAATGGCCCATACAAACGCTACGACATTCTGAAGCAGGCAATCTCAGAAGGTGCGCGTGTGCATGCCGACCATCTCGACGAGATACGCGACATGAAGAAGATTGCCGATGAGCTCGGCCGCCCCGTCGAGATCGCGCTGAGGCTCAACCTCGATTCGGGTATGGTACCGCAGTGGAGCCGCTTTGGCTTCAACCTCGAAAGCGGGCATGCGCTCGAAGCCGCGCGCATGGCCGTATCAGATGGCAAACTCAAGATTATCGGCGTGCATTCGCATATCGGAACTTTTGTCTATGAAACCGGGCCTTATAAGAAGGCCGCCGAAAAGGTCAGCGCCTTCTACAAACAATTGCGCGAAGATCTCGGCCAGCCGGTGCGCTACATCGATCTTGGCGGTGGATTTCCCTCGCACAATAAACTCAAGGCGCATTACAAAATCGACAACTCGTGGCTGCCGACATTCGACGCGTATGCCGAAGCCATCTGTGACACGCTCTACGCGGCTTTCCCGGGAGAAGAACCACCGCAGCTGTTTCTCGAAACCGGCCGCGCGCTCGTCGACGAAGCCGGTTTTCTTATTTCGTCTGTCGCGGGCAACAAGACACTCGCAAGCGGCCAGCGCGCGCTGATTCTCGACGCGGGCGTGAACCTGCTCTATACCTCGACCTGGTACGATCTCAAAGTCGCGCCGACGCAGTATTATTCTGGCACCTGGGAAGACGTGATTCTCTACGGGCCGCTGTGCATGAACATCGACGTCGTGCGCGACAAGTGCCTGCTGCCGAATCTGCACCGCGGCGAGCAGGTGGTGATACACCCGGTGGGCGCCTACAATGTGACGCAGTCGATGCAGTTCATCGAGATGAAACCTGCGGTAGTTTTGATCTCCGGCAAGTCAGATGTACGCATCATCAAACGGCGCGAAACCATGGAAGATATGGTTGCGTTGGAAGCCGCAGCCCTCTCCGGCTCCCCCCTTACAGGGGGGCGAGCTTGAAATTCCCCCCTATTAGGGGGGACATAGGGGGGTACTGGTTTGATTCCATTCTCCGCGGCTACGCAAGTATTCTCTTCAGCGACCGCAAGTTGATAGGATTTCTCGCTCTGCTGGCGACGTTTTTCCATATGAAGGCCGGGCTCTTTGGCATCTTCGCGGTGGTGCTGGCGAATTTACTGGCTTCACTTCTCGGGGTACACCGCGACAAAATCCGCAAGGGTCTCATCGGTTTTAACGCGCTGCTCGTCGGACTTTCGTTCAGCTATTATTATGCCTTCACTCCGGCATCGCTGTTCATTCTCTTCATAGCGGTTGTGCTGCTCGTCTTTGTCAATATCGCTCTTGACCACATTTTCGGATATTTTTTCAATCTGCCGGTATTGTCGATTCCGTTCGTGCTGGTGAGCAGCATCAGCTATCTCGCCTTCTATAACTATGACACCGCGGTGCTGCAAAAGAGCGAAGCCTTCTGGCTCGACGGCTATTTTCCTGAAGTGCACCGCTACATTACCTATTACCTGAAATCGCTCGGCGCGATTTTTTTCCAGTCGAGCCCGTGGGCCGGCCTTCTGATCATGGCCGCGCTGCTGATTGCGAGCCGTGTGTCGTTGGCCCTCTCGCTGCTGGGTTTTTTTACCGGCGTGCTGTTCCATGTCGCGCTGAAAGGTGACCTGAACGACCTGACCGGGGGGCTGGTGGCATTCAATTACATATTGACGGCGATCGCACTCGGCGGAATTTTTCTGATTCCGGGACCGGCTGCTTTCGGTATTGCCATTCTCGCCACGCTCGCAACGGCCACAGTCGCCTCTTTCGTCAAAATATTCTTCGTCAGCTTCAATATGCCTGTGCTAACTCTGCCGTTTGCAATGGTGACATTGCTCTTTGTCTATTGTATCAAACTGCTTTACAATAAGAACCTGCGCGCGGTCGATTTTTTGCCCGGTAGCCCCGAGCACAACCTCGATTTTTTTCTCTCGCGCCAGGGGCGTTTCGGTGACGTCGGTCTCGACATACGTCTGCCGTTCTGGGGTAAATGGCAGGTATCCCAGGGTTATAATGGCAGACACACGCACCAGGCTGAGTGGTTTGCGAGCCTCGACTTTATGGCGCTCGGTGAAGAATCGCAGTCGCTGCGCCGCGGCCGCGAACAAGGCGTCGAAGACTATTACACTTTTGGCCTGCCCGCCCTCGCCGTCGCGGCCGGCACCGTGCGCAAAGTGGTGCAGCACCTCGACGACAATAAACCCGGCGAAATGAATATCCGCGAGAACTGGGGCAATCTCGTGCTCATTCAGCATGGCCCCGCATTGTTCTCATTGCTCTGCCATCTGAAAAAAAACTCGCTGGTGGTAAAAGAAGGCGACTATGTGCTCGCCGGCACAAAGCTGGGGCTTGCCGGCAATTCAGGGCGCTCGGCCGAGCCGCACCTGCATCTGCACTTTCAGTCAACGCCCGAAATTGGCAGCGCCACGGTACCCGTCGCGTTCACGCAATATATCCGCCACAACGGTGTCGCAAAAATCAAATTCAACAGCACACCGCGCGAAGGTGAGGCGATAGCCAATCTCGCGGCCGATTTTAACCTCAGGGCATTCTTTTCTCTCGCCCCCGGGCAGGAGATGCAGGTTCAGCTCGCATCACCCGAAGGTAAACTGCTGCACGAACATTGGGAAGTCAAAATCGACTTTTTGGGCACGCGTTACATCGAGAACCACAGCGGAGACCGCCTGATGTATGCGGCGTCGAACGACTGGTTTGCCGCGCTCGACTACGCCGGCAGCCGGCATAGCGCGCTTTTTCATCTGTTCGTCGCTTATTACCGTGTGCCGTTTGCGGCCATTGCCTTCGCCTGCGAGGAGCGTATCTCGTATAAATATTTCACGCACCTGTTTTCGCGGCTGGCACGCGACCTGTTGCTGCCGTTTACCGACCGCGTGGCTTTCCGCTGGTCTGCCGAACCGGCAACAAACGGCCCTCTACGTTTCAAAATTTCTAACGGGGCGCGCATTCTCATGCAAACGACAGCCGATTGCCGCGGAGAATTTCCCGGTAACATACAGATCGAAAAATCGGGCGCGGCTTGGTTATTGACGCGGGTAGCTTCGTGAAAGTGGCCGGCACACTTTTCCCGGTTCTGCTGCTGCTTTCCGCGGTTAACGGCCACCTGGCGGCGACGACGCCGGCGCAAGCGTACGAACAGATGGCGCAGGCGGACTATACCGCCGCGGCAGAGACGTGGCAGAATATTATTAAAGGAGAACCCGAGTTTGTGGTCGCGATCAACAACGTGGCGTACTGCAAAATGATGCTCGGCGAATTTGACGCGGCAGCGGACCTCTATATGAAAGCCGATGCGATTTCGCAGAGCCTCGACGCCAAAGCCGGGGTGCAATGGGCACTGCTCGCCGCGGGCAGGCCGGCACAGAGTATTCCATGGGGTAAAGCCGCGCTCGGTCTCGACGCGACTAACTATTGGGTAAAATACCGCCTGGCCCTCGCGCACGAAGCGATGAACGACGGCGAAGCCGCAGAAAAAGATTACAGCGAGATCATGCAGACGCACGGCGCGCGCAGCGTCACGCTCGCGCCCAAAGGGCAGCTGATCCCTTATTACCAGACGATTAACTATTCGGGCTCAAGCCTTAAATCGACCGGCTTCGACACCGGCATGTTTGCGCTATGGAACTTCGACGCCGGCACAACGACGGGTGCCGGTTACGCATACAACTCGGTGCAGAACCCCAAAGGCGGCGCGGCTTATACGACGCAGGAAATCCGCCTGATGACCGGTTTTCTCTTCGGTGACATGTCAAGCGTCACGCTGAACAGCCACATACTCGCTTCAAATTCGTCTTTTCTCAACCGCGGCGTCACGCTGTCGGCGACGCACCGCAACTCGCTCGATGCGGGGCTCGCTTTGACTGCCGATGCGCTGATTTTCCCGCAGCATGGCGGCGCGGGCGTAACGCCGATGTACTACATGAATCTATCGCGGCACTGGCAGCTGGGTGCGGGCGGCACTCTGCAGGTGATCGGATTTTCGCGTTCCCTCGAAATTAACGGCGCGGCGCAGGCTGCGCTCCGCTACTGTGCGTCGCTCTTTTGCATGTCGGCCGGCGGGCTTTACGGTTCGCTGTTTACGCCGATCATCGACGCCGGCAATATTCTGGCTTATAACCCCGACGACCTCACGCTGCAGGCCTTTGCCAAACTGGCTGTGCGGCCGGTCGATTTTGTCGAAGTCAGTGCGGGTTATACCTTTGCGCGATGGAAGGCCATCAGTGGAGAGACACCCGTGTCAGGCGTTTTTTCTGTAACCGTAACAGGGAGTTTAAGATGAAAAAAAAATCTGCAGAGCCTATTTCATTATCTCGTCATCCCCGCGCCGCCGACGGCCGAGTCAGCGGCAGGGATCCGGCATTACGGACAAATGTAGTCTACGCGAATAGGCTTTTGCTCGCGCTTCTCACATTACTTTTGACATCCGCCCTATCGCCCGCAGACGATCTGCAGAACAGTTACTCGTTCGAATATTACGGTAAATACGCCGAGGCGCACGAACTCGGCGAAAAACTCACCGCTGGCAGCCCGAAAGAATATTTTTTCGCGCTGCGCGCCGGCTGGCTCGCGTACCTCGCCGGTAAATATTCGCGCTCACTCGATCTGTACCAGAACGCGCTTCTGCTCAAACCGGATTCACTCGAGCCGCGCCTCGGCCAGCTTTTGCCGCTTCTGGCGCTCGGCAAATACAAGCAGGTCGAAATGACTGCGCTCGCGATTCTGCGCAGCGACCCCAAAAATTACACCGCGCGCATCAAGCTCGCGTACGCTCTGTACTTAACGGGGGATTTTTTGCGTGCAGAAAAGCAATACGCAGAGCTCGAAGCGGACTTTCCTTCCGACGCGACGGTGCTGATGGGGCTGGGTTGGGCGCAGCTCAAGCAGGGAAAAAAATCCCCGGCGCAGACATATTTCGGCCGCGTGAAGGCAATGTTTCCCGACAACAGATATGCGGATGAAGGACTAAAGTGGGCAAAGTGAGACTTAAAGCCCGACTTGCCGCTGGGGACTCGAGTGCGTCAGATTGCCATACTGGTCATAACCCCAGACCGCCCAGTAATAGGTAGTCGATGGCACAGTGGAATTCGGCGCCTTGAAATTTTTCGTTGTGGAATCGTAATCGTGCAATGTCGCCTTTGCCTGTGTACCAGCTACGAAATCAGATAGGCCAGTGCGACTACCATAGAGGAAATTGGCCTCGTTTGAAATAGTACTACCGTTGGTGACGATCTGTGCATTAAATACGCCGAAGACGACATATCTGACTTCCGTCGGGACTGTATAAAGGAAATTACCGGTGCTGAGCGGAGCAGTATGGAGCGGCGAATTGAGAGTAATTTCTTTCGTTCCAGTAAAAATCGGCGTCGTTGGCTGCGGGTCTGTCGTCTGGCAACCCGGCAGCATTGCCAAGGATAGAAGGACTCCCGCTGCAAAAATGGTTCTGTTGATCGATGTCATTTATTGCTCCTGTATTATTGCAGATTGAAGCGCACTGCGCCGCCGATAGAAAAGTTGGCCAAAGACAGGCTCGTGTCTGTCGAGCCGAGGCCACCGAGTACACCGTTGCTGTACGCCACAGAACGGGTAATATTCCGGTTGAAAGTCTCGTAGCGTCCTTCGATGATAAAGCTGACGATAAATTTCGGCATAATTTCAATGCCGGCCCGCGCACCGTACATCAAGAGATCGTTTGAAGACAGCTTCTGGTCAGTGTCGTCGCCCAGCTTGCGGTAGTCACTGGCACGCGCATACCCCCCAAAAACGCCGACAAAAGGCGACACGTACGTCGCATCGTTGAAGGGTTCAAAGTCGAAGGTGAGTGAATACGTGGTCAGATAATACGAGCGATCTTGTCTGATCGGCGTACCGAACGCGCTGTCGTAAGAGTACGAATGATCGAGGTTGAGCAGAATACCCATCTCTGCGCCGGCAGTAAATTTGCCGAATGCCACGCCGAGACGCGGGACAA
>CAYHJO010000246.1:0-6214 GCA_964356715.1 uncultured Turneriella sp.
GTCGCCGGCGAGCGCGCACTGCACCCGATCTGCCACCGCACGCGCTATCCCGAGCGTTATATCAATACCGAATCCCCCGGCTTTGAAAACGGCGGCGGCATGCGTCTTTTGAAACGCGTCCTGCCTTCGCCCAACCCGGTCATCATCATGTCTTACAGCAATTCGACTACGCCGAGGGGTGAACTCATTGCGCGCACGCTCAGAGTTGACGAGCAGCCCGATTACAAACGTTTCGGCGATCCGAAACAGTTTCTCACTGACTATATATTGAAAACGGACTACAACGACGGTGTATATCCCGCGATCAAAGGTTTTGTCGACATCGAGGGCAACTACGAATACAAAAAGGCATTCTGGGATCTTTTAGCCTATATTAAACTCGAAATCGAGCGCGATCAGAGCAAGTTCTATTACAGCGCGGTGCGCATCGAGAAGTTCGACGCTTATCCTGTGCAAACGACAATGATCCGCGCTCTCGAACTCGAAGGGGTGGAAAACGCAGAGGGCGTGATCCGCTTTACCAACAAAACCGGCAATGTGGTCGTCGACATTATCACCAACCATTTTCAACCTTATTATTCAGGCGTCGGTGGTGACATCCGCAAAAACACGAAAATGAAGGCCGGCGGAAAAGAAGTGCGGCGCAACTACATGAACCACTACATGATGGGGCCGTTCATTTCGCGGAGGCTGTTGCAGACGACGAACTTCTTACAGAAAGAAGCCGGGCTTAAAACCGTCGTTTCGGCACAATGAGAATAGGCGATTTTCGCACCCTGGCGCAGCCAGGGGCGAAAATCGCGTCTAATCTTTCAAAGCAGATTTGAGTTCGCGCATCGAGTATTCTTTACTGTAGAATCCCGTCAGCGTGTGGATCAGTTCGCCGTCGGCCTTGGTTAATACGACTGTCGGCAAACCGCGGATGCTGTAGTTCTGCGCGAGTTTATCGAGTTCATCCGTCGGGTTCGAATAGTCGATGCGCACCGGAATAATTTTATTCGCGAGCGCAAACTCGATAAATTCGTCTTTGGTAAAAAGTTTCTTTTCCATCTCTTCGCACGCAGTGCACCAGTCGGCCCAGAAATCGATAAACAGAATTTTGCCATCTTTCGCCGCGAGGGCCTTGGCTTCTTTGAGATCCTGATACCATTTGAGTTTGCCCTGAGGCAAAGTCATTGTGACCTTTTTGCCGGCGTCGGGTACCGCGCCGGTATTCGTCTTCACGTCGACGCCCCAGTATTTCACGAACGGCGACGTGAACAGAAAAAGTCCCAGACCTGAAATGAGCAGCATGCCCGCAGTGTTGAGTTTCATCCGCTTCTGCATTTTTGCCTCCGGGCGCATGGGTTCGGCCAGTATAAAAAATGTCACGCACATTGCGATGCCAATGACCGCGAAAGGAAAAGCCTGTGCGGCAGGGGGAAAATCCCCCGCGAGATCTTCGAGGTAGTGGAAGCCCGCAGCGATCAGCACGACCGCGCCGGCATATTCGACGACGTGCAGCCAGATACCGGGTTTCGGCAGGCGCAGCGAAAAGATACCCAGCAAAAGGAATGGCGTTGCCATGCCAAAGGCAAAGGCGAAGGCCGAAAGCGACGGGATAAAAATCGAGTGGTTCTCGCTCGCGCTGCGGCTGATCTGCACGAGCAGGCTGCCAAAAAAGGGTGCTGTGCACGGTGCCGCGATGAATGCGGAGAAAATGCCTAAGATCAGCGGATAAATCAATCCTTCCTTTTTACCCACCTGCATGCGGTTGGCAAAGTTGGGTAACGGCATCGGCACGAGGTGCGCGTAGGCAAGACCCAGGTAGATGAGCAGCAGCGAGATGATCACGATAACAGTGTGGTTGCCGAGGTATTTGCCAAAGACGGCGCCACTGAGTGCGGCAATCATGCCGAGCGTGCCATAGGTGAGCGACATACCGAGCGTATAGGTACCTGCAGCCTTGAAGCCGTCCATCCAGCTCTTGCGTTCGCCGCCGATAAAGATTGCCGTGGTGATCGGAATCAGGGGATAAACACAGGCGGATAATGAGGACAAAAGTCCCCAGCCATACGCCGCAACGAGCATCGTCATGCAGGCAAGATACGAAAACCGAGCTACCCCGGCGAGTGGAACTTGTTTTGTGGTTTAAAACCTGTCGGCCGCTACGCGGCCAACGGGTTTTAAACGTACAAATAAAGAGAAATAAAGTGGCAGATGCTGCCACCCAAGACGAAAAAGTGCCAGATCATGTGGTTAAATGGCAGTCGGCGCATCGAATAGAATATCGTGCCTAAAGTATAAGACAGACCACCCGAAAGCAAAAGCCAGAGCGCGGCGGGGGGCAGGCCCAGGTAGACTTGTTTGATTGCCGCAATGCCGATCCAGCCCATCACGATATAGGCACTCACCGACGCCTTCGAATATTTATGCGGAAACAACAGTTTGATCGCGATGCCGATCGCGGCAAAAGACCAGATGACGGCGACCATCGTAGTGCCGAATGCGCCGCGCACGGTTAAAAGCGCTACGGGTGTCAGCGTGCCGGCGATCAGCATGTAGATCGCGCTGTGGTCGAGCCGGCGCAGAATTTTCTTCGCGCGCGCATCCCACAATGAATGGTAGATGGTCGAAGACGCATAGAGCACAATCAGGGAAATACCATAGACGACAAAACTTGCGATGCGCACCCCGTCGTGCGTGGCCGCGCTTTTGGCGAACAGAAACACCGCGCCACACACTGCGAGGCCGAGACCTGCCGCATGTGTGACGAGATTACCGATTTCATAACGCATCGTGCGGCGAATGCGGCTGAGCCTTGCCTGCTTGCGCGCCGCCTGCGGGCGAATTATTGCGGTGATGGCAGGCTTGTTGCCTGCGGATTTAGCCCTCGGAACCGGTTTTTTTTTGCGCGCGGTTCGCGCTTTTTTCTTTGGTGGCACTGGCAATTAGATGCAGAATGGCCGCATCCGGTTGCAATTACATTGTACTTAAGCCAGTAGACCAGATTTTCTTGTCGTCATTCCCGCGCAGGCGGGAATCCAGAGCTCAAGAATGACGACTGGATACCCGCTTTCGCGGGTATGACTATCCACCGAAGAAAATTCTTAAATTAAGAGAATTACTTTTCTGTCAGCACTTCATAACCCAGCCATTCGCTCGGTGGATATTTCAGGTGGCGCTCAATGCGGTCCAGATAGAGCTTCAACGTCTTGTCTGCGCCGTTTGCCGCCAACAACTCCAAAAAGGCGGATTTCGCCTCGTGGAACTTACCGGCACGGTAGAGTGACAGACCTTCTGCGAACGCGGGTTTTTGCCGTTCTTTCATCTTGCGCTGCTCGTCGCTGTCGCTGTTGAAAATTTCGATCAGGCCGACCGGTTCGTTTTTGCCCTTCACCGCCACGCGGTCGACGAGGCGATACGCGTATTTTTCCCGATCGGCAATCGTGTTCCATGAAACATCGGAAATCAGCGTGCCCGCGCCATAGGTCTTGGTCAGGCTCTCGATGCGGCTCGCGAGGTTGACCGCATCGGCGATCACGGTGCCGTCCATACGCTGGTGTTCGCCGATCGTGCCGAGCATTACCTTGCCCTGGTGCACGCCGATGCCGATCGCAACGGCGGCATAACCGTGCACCGCGCGGCGTGCATTCCAGTTGCGCACGCCTTCATGCATGGCCAGCGCGGCATCGAGTGCATCTCCTGCGGCGGAGCCAGAGCTTCCTTGCTCACCTCTCTGCGACCCGGAGGGCTTCCTGCCCGCCGCAGAGTTTACGTCTCCCTGCGTGCCACTCCGCGGCACAGAGGGCGTCCTGCCCGTCGCAGAGTCTGCACCTCCCTGTGCTCCAGGAAACAGCGCCATGACTGCGTCACCGATGTATTTGTCGATGAAGCCCTTGTGGTCGCGAATCACGGGCCCAACTTTGTCGAGGTATGAGTTGATGAAATCAAAGTTTTCTTTCGGCGTCATCTTTTCAGACAGCGCCGTAAAAGAACGAATGTCCGAAAACAAGACCGCCATGTCGCGCTGTACCTGGTCGCCGAGGTTCACGTCGAGAATGCTTTTCTTGTCGAGCATGTTGAGAAACTCGAACGGCACAAAACGCCGCGAGGCCGCGTTGAAGCGCGACAGGCTTTCGTTCAGCTGTTCGGTTTCATCGTGCAGGCGCACAAAGCGGTTCGCGAGCACCAGCGCCATCGACAGAATAAAGATAATGAATACATAGGTCAACAGCGGCGGCAGGTTAATCACCGCGCGGCCGCTGAGAATATCGAGAAACATCGCCCCCAAAAGCACGGTGAAACTGACTATCATGATGATTGCATCCCGGTTTTTCTGCGCAACACCACGGATGAGAATGAGTGCCATGCCGAGAATGTAGACAAGCCAGATGTATGTCACGAGGTTATTCTGCAGGAAATCCCATAGCTTTACATCGCGCGAAATCAGTACAGCGGCGCTGATGCCGAGCATGACGGCGTTAGCCGCATAACAGGTGTAATCCCACACTTTAACCCAGCGCGCCTTTGGCAGCTTGTAATAGCTGCGGATAAAATAGTAGAAAGCCGGCACCAGCAGAAACAGCGCCAGGTACTGGATCTTTTTCCAGACAAAAAGCGGCAGGCCGTATTCGTATTTCAGCTGCGTGTGCAGTCCGCTGTAGACGACAAGCGCGATCGCAAACAACGCAAAATAAAAATTCTCACGGTCGTGGCGGCGGCGAATGAAAAATAACAGAAAGTAAAGACCGAATGTCAGGTAGCAGACGAGCGCCAGCGAACCCCACAGGTTTTCGAGATAGAACGCTCGGTAGATCTGCGCCGCGGGTCCGATTTCGATGCGGTCGCGGTAGAGCCCCGATTCTTTTTCGAGCACACCCTGCACTTCAATGACGATTTCATTCTCGCCGGATTTCAAAAGCCCCGGCGGCACTGCGTAGATGCGCACCTTGTCGTACGCCTGTGGTTTGCTCGCCTCGACTGCGCTCGGCGCAGGACGCTCAAATTCTCCGGTGCGGCCGATCTGTGTGCCATTGAGGTAAGTGACATCGCGGTCATTGATCTCGCCCAGGCGGATTGCATACGGTTCTGTCGGCATTTTTTCCAGCTGAAACCGGCTGCGGTAGTGCGCGTTCGCAAGGCCGCTGATACCCAGTTGCGGTGCGAGATTGCCGGGTGCTGTGACGCTGCGGTAGCCGTCGGCTTCGCTGCCTTTGGGCTGAGCCGCTTTTGCCGGTCGCGGTGCACTGTATCGGCCGGCCTTCGCCTGCCAGTCGACGCCGTCTGACGAGCCGAGCGATACGACGGCGCCAGCCATGACGGTCTTAGCGGGGAGCTTCTGTATCTGTTCGGCAG
Source organism: uncultured Turneriella sp. (assembly GCA_964356715.1). Taxonomy (GTDB): domain Bacteria; phylum Spirochaetota; class Leptospiria; order Turneriellales; family Turneriellaceae; genus Turneriella. The sequence continues at coordinate 5,338 of CAYHJO010000246.1, forward strand.
CTGCGAAAGATGCACTGGAGACGAAAAGCAGGCAGGCGATGGATTTCATGGTTTTACCTCTGACCGACAATCTTCTTTATATATTGCGCAATCTTGTCGCTCACCTGGTCTGTTTTGGAATTCACTTCCATCACCATGGTCGAGTGATCGACGCCGGGTACTGATTCGACGCTGATCTGTTTCAGATTGGCTGTGCTGAATTTTTCGCGGTAAAGACGCGATTGCTCAATAAGATACGCATAATCATTCTCACCAAACAGCAATAAAGCTGCCTGCGATTGCGCCGCGGCATAAGCAGCCGGCGAGAACTCCCGGTCGCGCTCGCCGTTTCCGAAAAACGGCACGGTCAGCTCTTTATTAAAATCGGCCTCTTTACTCTGCCGCATGTGCGCCACATCGAGAATTGGCGACAGTGCCACAACACCGCGTATATCCGCATTGCGCTCTTTCCATGCCGCCAGGAGTGCCAGATGGCCGCCCGCCGAATGGCCGGAGACAAAAATGGCTTTGGCGTCGATGTTGTATTCTGCGGCATGCGCTTTGAGATACGCCACTGCAGCAGTGACATCGGCAATCTGCTCTGTCGGTGTCGCGCCGGGAAACAGCCGGTAATCGATCACGGCAGTGGCAATGCCGCGGCTCGCGAGTGAGAGACCAAAATTCTCATAGAGTCCCGTGAATGCCCGGTAGTAACTGCGCGCCTGATTGCGCCAGTAACCGCCGTGTACGAAGACCACAGCTGGCGTTGGCTGGCTTGCCGTCTTCGGCAGATACAGATCGAAGCCGTTGTCTTTGCCGGCCGGCGATGTGTAGTGTAGATCGTCGTGGAAGACGAGCGTGTCTTTGAATTTGGAACGCGCATTGAAATGGCAGCCAC
>CAYHJO010000247.1:0-2660 GCA_964356715.1 uncultured Turneriella sp.
TCCAGTTGTAGACGGAATAGATCAGCAGCAGGCTCAGCGCGGCCCCCCAACACAGGTAACCGCCGATTTCCGCGAGATAATCCGGGATAGGGTAAACCGGCACCATCAGCCGGTAAGAAGCCAGCGAAGAGACGATACCCAGCGACATGATAAGAACGTGCGTGAGGGCCTCTTTCCACTTTCCGAAATCATAAAGAATGAATGCCACCGGCATCACGCATAAAAGCACCAGGTGGATGCCCACTTTTTCGCCGAGAAAGGCACTGAGCGTCACGCAATATGCCGTATAAGCCACGGTACTGAGGTAAGTCAGCTGGAATGTGCCATAGCGATTCTTGAGAATCACTATGACCAGAATGATGAGCGGAAAAGCGACGTTGACCAGGGCGAATGGAAGTATGTATTCTACGTAACGGCTGAAGTCGAGGCGCAGCAATATCACGGCATAGATCAGTTCAACGGCGGCGAGATAAATGGTCGCCAGAAAATTGAGCGAAAACAGCAGATTGAGCACGCGGTTGTGCTTGAGTTCGGTCGCCGTGTGGAAATGCCGGCTGCCGGAATTGAGGTAGGCTTCCCAGAGCATGCCTGCGCGTTTCATTTGGGTAGTCGTCAAGGAATCGGCACCCATTGCCTCGTAAAGGAGATTAGCTTGACCGGGCCTCGCGCGATTCAAGAAGCACAGATGTCCAGGGACAATGAATGGGGAGGGCGGCTAGGCATCATTCTCGCCGTGACGGGTTCAGCCGTCGGGCTGGGAAATTTTCTCCGCTTTCCCGGGCTTGCTGCCAAATATGGCGGCGGCACATTCATGATCCCTTATTTTACTGCGTTTCTGTTGCTGGGGTTGCCGATCGCGTATATTGAATGGTCGATTGCGCGTTACGGCGGCACGCGGGGTTTCCACAGCGCGCCCGGAATTTTCAGTGTTTTATGGCCGCGGAAAATATCTCCTTACCTTGGCGTGCTTGGCCTCATTGTGCCGCTGGGTATCTATATGTACTATGTCTTCATCGAAGCCTGGTGCCTTTATTATGCGTGGGGATTTTTGACCGGAGCACTGAATCTTGGTACCGATGCGCAGGCGTACAAGGGTTTCTTTGAGAGTTTCACCGGCTCGGGAGCCGACGGCCAGCTTTTTCACGGGATTTCGCCCGCAATTGTTTCGTTGTTCATTTGTTATTTTCTGAATTTCCTCTTTATCTATCGCGGCATTGCCGGTATCGAACGCGTCAGCCGCTGGGGAATGCCGGTATTGCTGGTCATCGCGGTGGTGGTGCTGGTGCGCGTCATGACGCTCGGCACACCAAACCCGGCATTGCCCGACCGCAACGTGGTGAACGGTCTCGGTCACCTGTGGAATCCACCCGCGCAGAAAGGCCTGCTCGATTCGCTGATGAACGCGCAGCTGTGGATGGATGCCGCGGGACAGATATTCTTCTCGCTTTCCGTCGGCTTTGGCGTGATCATCAACTATGCGAGCTACCTGAGCAAAAAAGACGACATCATGTTGTCGGCGACGACAGCTGCGGCCGGCAATGAATTTGCTGAAGTCGCGCTGGGTGGGCTCATCACTGTGCCCGCTGCATTCGTATTTCTCGGTGCGCAGGGAATCGGCGGTACTTTCGGTCTCGGTTTCGTGTCTTTGCCGGCCGTGTTTGCACACATGCCTTTCGGGCAACTCTTCGGGTTTCTCTGGTTCTTTCTGTTGTTTATTGCCGCGATCACAAGTTCGGTGTCTATGCTGCAGCCCGGGATTGCCTTTCTCGAAGAAGGTTTGCGACTCGATCGCCGCAAAAGCTCTGCCGGGCTTCTGCTCATGACTCTCGGCGGCTCGCTCTTTGTGGCTTATTATTCCAAGGGGCTGGAAGCGCTCGACACGATGGATTTCTGGGCCGGCACATTCTTTATTTTTGTACTGGCGTTGTTTCAGGTGATTGTGGCCGGCTGGCTGTTTGGTGTGAAAAATGTACTGGCAGAGGCCGAACAGGGCGCGCGCATGCGCATTCCGCGTATTTTGCCGTTTCTCATCAAATATGTCTGTCCTGTGTTTCTCGGCACCATCTTTATCATGTGGAGTGTACAGAATCTGCCGGCGCAGTGGCAGAAAATACAAAATAATACGGTGACGCAGATTACCATTCTCTTTTTGCTGGGGGCTCTGCTGGTCCTGCTGGTCTTTACGCATCTCTCCGTGAGATACTGGCAGACCCACAGAACCAAGGTGCACCTGCCATGACAACCGGGGGATGGATTGTGATGGTCGTCTCCGTCACTTTCGTGACAGTATTTTTTGCCTGGACGCTGTTCCTTTCGCTGCGCAAAGACGATTAAAGCAGGGCGGCATGCGCGCGGCAGTCATCACCTGCTACTTTAATGCGATGAATTATGCGTCGCGGCTCGCCAACTACCGACGCTTCGCCGCACGGCTGAAAAAACAGCAGGTTCCGCTCTACACCGTCGAGGCGCTGTTTCCCGGTCAGCGATCGGCACTTAACGGTTATGCCAACGTGATGACCGTGCAGTGTGAAACGGTGCTGTGGCAGAAAGAATCGTTGCTCAATCTGCTCGTCCGGCAACTGGATACAAAGTTCGCCGCCGTCGTCTGGTGCGACGCCGACATTCTGTTTGAAAATCCGCACTGGTACAGGCAGCTTTGC
>CAYHJO010000247.1:2670-6205 GCA_964356715.1 uncultured Turneriella sp.
ATATCCCGTGGTGCAGCCTTTCACTGCGGTTGCGCGCCTGCCGCGGGGTAAAAGCCGGTATGTGCGCTCTGCTGAACTCTACCATAGTTTTGCGGCCGTTTACGCCGATAAACCGCAGATTCTGCTGAGGGGTGATTTTGCACTGCACGGCCACACGGGCTTTGCATGGGCAGCGCGGCGCGAAGTGGTTGCCGAACATGGGCTCTACGACGCAATGATTGCTGGCTCAGGCGACCATGTGATGGCGCATGCCTTTGCCGGGGATTTCTCTTCGCGCTGCATCAGGCGCATTCTGGCGGAAAACCCGCGGCACATCAGACATTTTCAGGCATGGGCGCGTGCAGTTTACCCGGTGGTACGCGGTCGCATCGCCGCGCTCAGCGGACGCATTCTGCATCTCTGGCATGGCGAGACACAGAATCGCCGCTACGTCGAACGCAACCGTGAACTCGCGGCACTCGGTTTTGATCCGCACCGCGATCTCGTGCGTGACGACAACGGGTTATGGAGTTGGCAGCGTAAACGGACACGGCTTAGTGACTGGGCAACGCAGTATTTTGCGCACCGCAGGGAGGATGGCTGATGGGATTCTTTTCACGCCTGGGCGGCTGGTTCTCAGGAAAAAACGAGGCTGAGCAGATACAGGAACTGGCGGCAGACGCCGAACGTTTTGCTGACCGCTTTGAGAATGCAGACATGGCTGAAGAAGCCGCTACCTGCCGCGACTATGCGCAGAGAATCGGTGTCGCCACGACTCTCGGTCAGGCAGAGCAGATGCACGAAGAACTTTTGGAAGTCGTCGGGAAATTTGCAGACCACCACCACGCGCATCTGCGTGATCCATCTGCCCGCACTGGCCAAATGGACGACGACACTACCGAATCCATTTCGGACGATTCCTGACCGGTTTTCCGTGAATTCTCTTGGCAACGCATCGCACAATCAGGAATACTGGCGTGTGATATTTTTCCGGTTGCCGATTCCTGTTTTGATTGCAGCGTTCTGTTTTCCGCTTTCTGCGGCCGGCAAATACCGGGGTAAACATCGCCTGATTATCTGGTCGATCGATGGTTTCGCCGCCGGCTATTTTGAAAAAGAGGAATTCAAAAATTCGGCTGTCTGGCAGCGACTCTTAAAACAGGCACGCGTCTTTAAACCCGTTGAAACGACGATTCCGGCCGTAACGTATCCCGCGCATACCGCGATGGTGACGGGTGTTGATCCCGCAAGGCACCACATCCATTCGAACCATCCGATCGATCCTTGGGGGGCCTCGAAAGACGGCTGGACATGGTTCAGCGAAGATGTTGCCACGCCTACGTTGTGGGATACGGCCGCCAAACGCGGCAAAAGCGTGGCGAATTTGCAGTGGCCGGTGACGATGATGTCGGGCAGCAAAATCCGGTACCATATTCCGCAGTTCGACCGGGCAAAAGGCCCCGAAGAGCAGAAGCTGATGCGGGTTTTGAGTACGCCGGGCCTGCACCGCGAGATTGAAAAACATACTGGTGTCTCACTGACCGAGCACAGCGGCGACGATGAGCGCATCAAAGCTGCGCGCTACGTCTGGCAGAAGAAAAAACCCGATCTGATGTTGTTGTATAATCCGGGTCTCGATTCGATCGAACACGCGCATGGCCCTTATTCCGCCGCGGCTTTCATGCATCTGGAACTCCTGGGGAAAGAAATTGAGAAGTTTCTGGCGGAGATTCGCAAGAGTTCACCGCACGACCAGGTGCGTGTGCTGCTGGTATCTGACCACGGCTTTATGACGTACAAAGGGAAATGCTATCCGAATGTGATTCTGAAGTCCATGGGCTATATCAATCCTGAGCGCCAGCAATGGACCTATTACTTTGAGACTGCGGGCGGTGTGGCGCGCCTCATTGGCAAACCGGGTGCTGCGCCGTTTGCGGCAAAAACCTTCGCTGAGCGGCTCTCAGCAGCCTGCGCAGGTATTGACGTCATCACCGAATACGACGAGGAATATGAAGCGCTCAGCAGACGTTATGCGAAGGCGGCACCCGCGTTTTTGGTTTCGCGGGGTGATGTACTGATGTCGGCCAGCTTCCGCAACGGGGAATTTGAGGCCAAAGCCGCCGGGCACACGCATGGCTTTTTGCCCGACCGGAGCGATATGCATACCGTGGCGCTGCTCTTTGGCGCAGAGCGCGCAAAGGCCATGAAGATCACTCATGTCAAACACACATACAATATTGCCTGTTCGTGGCTGAATTTGCAGTGCCCGGAAACACGGCCGAAACGAAAAAAACGATAAGACAGCAGCAAAGACACGAATTTAGCCCAAAATGCCGCGCAGTTAGTTTGCCAAAATAGGCATGGGCCAACCGGAGGTCCCGCAGTTTCAAGGCAAACCGCTGGTAAACCGGCCTGCCTTCGATTGGCCTGAATTCATGCCAATTTTGGCAAACTGAGTGAGACATAATTTTTTTATCAAAATATAAATTATAAACGTCGAAAATCATTTATAATGGCAGTCAAACGCAACTTCGTCAGCAATTTCCGCGAGTATCTCAGCATCGAGCGGGGTCTGTCAGAAAATAGCATATTCTCGTACATTTCCGATGTTCATAAACTCGAGAAGTTCCTCACAAAAGAAAAGAAACAGCTGCAATCGAGCTCGCAGAAAGATATCACTAACTTTCTGCGCGAAGAATCGCGTAAAAAACTGTCGAGCCGCACGCGCGCGCGCGTCGTTGCGTCATTGCGCCAGTTCTATGGCTATCTCGAAAATCGCAAGCTGATCGAAACGAACCCGATGCAGTCGATCGAAGCTCCCAAAATTGAAAAGGCGCTGCCTGACTTTCTCACGCAGGATGAAATCCGTAAGCTTTTTACTGTCTTTAAAGAAGAAAACTTGCTCGAGTTGCGTGACAAAACCATGTTCGAGTTTCTGTATTCCGCGGGCCTGCGTATCTCGGAGGCTTGTTCGCTGCTTTTGCCCGATGTCGACCGCGAGAACCAGGTGTTAACGATCAAGGGTAAGGGCGGTCGTGAACGACTGGTCCCTTTCGGCGAAGTCGCATCACAATTGCTTGATGCATACATCGACCGTGCGCGCACCGAAATTCTGAACCAATATGAGTCCGAATTTGTGTTTGTCTCCAAGAAAGGCGGCGCATTGTCACGCAAGAGCGCCTGGCGTCTGCTCAAACGCTATATGAAGCGAGCCGGCATCGGTCGCAATATCACTCCGCATACGCTGCGCCACTCGTTCGCCACACACCTGCTGCAGAACAAAGCCGACCTGCGCTCGGTGCAGGAATTACTCGGGCACATGGATATCGCTACCACGCAGATCTATACACACCTGGCGAACAACGAACTCAAGAAAACACACCAGGAATTCCATACACGAGCATAATTGATGCGGGCATAGCCCGCATCGATTACGCGAATTATCACGCGGCCTGAGATTGAATCTGCTCAATGCGCTTGCGCAAAAAACGGTACTGCATCGCCTCCAGCACATGCACTACCTGCACACAGCCACCTTCGCGATCGGCGCTCCTCC
>CAYHJO010000248.1:0-6177 GCA_964356715.1 uncultured Turneriella sp.
TCCGATCTAAAGATCACACTCTGCATCACCTTTGCTCTCACTGCGGCACCGCTCATTCGCGCGCACAGCGTTTCCGATATTCCCGCGGGGCTTTCGGTTTTTAAGGCCGGGCGTTACACAATCTCGGTCAAAGTTGATAACCCAATGTATGCCAAAACCGGCGTCGATGCTGAAATTATTGTGCCCGCCGGAATTTCGCCTGCGGCACCGGCACTCGTGTTTTTCCATGGCAACTCGCGCGATAAAAAACTGTTCAAAAAAGCCGCGGACTTCTTAACAAAGCAGGCTGCGGCGAACAAGACGATCCTCATCAGCGTACAGAACTGGTGGCCGCTGTCGGGCGATCATGTCGAAGCGTATGACGACTCGCGTCGCGCGACGAATTTACTCGTGCGCAGGCTTGTTGCAGCAGGTACCGTGAATGGCGACCGCGTTTACCTCAGCGGTTTTTCTGCCGGCGGTTTTACCGCACTCGCGAGCTTCGTGCAGAACCTGAGTTACAACGAAGCGATGGGCGACGCCGAAGCAAATAGTTTCAGTTATGCGGGAGTTATCAGCATGAAGGGCAATTTCCATCCGCAGTATTTCATGCCTGACCCGATGTTGTCACCCGATGCGCGCAAAACGCGTATGGCCTCTCTGACCGCAGGCAAAAAAATAATCCTGACCGTCGGCGGCAAAAAAGATGCACCGCGTGTGCAACAGCAGGCGCCCGAATGCCGTGATTTTCTGAAAGACTGGGGGATTACCGTCGAATACCATGAATTTCCCAAAGAAGGGCACTCACCGGACAAAACCAATCTCGATCTGCTTTGGAATATGGTGAACGGGAACTAGGAAGAGTTATGCAGCATTTAGCATTGCGCTTAATCCAGATATTTCTGTCTATCGCGTGCCTGACACCTCTGGCGCTCCAGGCCGACAATGCGGTAAAGGTGTACCGCGTCACCGCAACGAGTCTCAGACTGCGCGAGCTACCCAGTGGTAAATCTCCCGTTGTGGGTGCGTTTCCCAAAGGCACACTCATTGCGGCAGCGGAAGTCGCCAGGAACCGGGAAACCATCAGCGGCATTTCGGGCGGTTGGATCAATATATTTCAGCACTCGTGGGGGGCTTATGCCTTCGATGCATTTCTTGCCGAAGACAACAGCCTGCACTTCGTAGATATAGCCGGCTGCACGCAGGAAACGCAGGCCTTTAACTGCAGCGGCACACGCTATTCTTATGATGCCAAAACGGGTTTCGCCGGTGCCGCACATGCCCCACCATTCGAGTGCGCTCCCTCGGTATTCTATTTTGCCGACAAAAACCCGTCGCGGCTCGGCACCATACTCAAGGTCGGTGGTGGCAGCATTTCAGCGATCGCCGACGAGAAACACCGCATCGTGCAGTTCATCGCCACGCCCGACCCGCGCGGTGGGGATTGCGGTTAGTCAAAGCACGTCCATAAACGCGCTGACGCTGAACACAGCCTTGCCCACCCCCGCTTCGCCATAGCCCGGCGGCACCGGCAGCTGGTATTTGCGGTGGATTGCCCGGTAGTTGCGCAAGAGCTTCAGGTAATATGTCAGCGGCGGCGGCGCACTTTCACCCAGCGGTGTAAATGGCTCGGGACACCAGGTCGTGAAGCGCGGCACGATGCCCTTGCTCATAAAAAAATCCAGGCCTTCACTGGTAGAAGCCACTGCCTTATCTTCATCGGTGAAGCCCACACCGTCGGCCATCTCGACGCCGCCGACAAAATTGGGGATCACATTCATCGCGCCGAACGCTTCGGCAGACGCCACCACACGGTTGATCCAATTGTCACGACCGATGAAGCGTTCTTTACCCGGGCAGATTTTTTTGAAAAGTTCGGCATCCCACACTTCGTAGTTGGGATGGTAAATTTGCACGCCGGCATCGACGGCCTTTTTGCAGTCGTCGAGTTCCCACGCCTGAATGACCATCTTAGAGATGAAGCGCTGTTTCAGATTGTCGCTGAGCGCCCGCACGTACTGCAGGTAGAACTCGACCTCGTCTTTGTCTTTGAGTTTACCTGTGACCGAGCCGCCGGTAATCGTGAAAGCGCGCGCGACGGAATCGCTCGCGGCAATTTTTTCAAGCGCCTCGACGATATGCGCCGGTTCTTTCACCCCGGTATAAGGCCGGCCCTCGCGCTTCTGCTGCCGCCAGTTGTGGTTGATGTCGCAGAACTGGCATTCCTCGTCTTTGCCGAAATACTGGCAGTTACGGAACACGGTAAGATAAATAAGATAGCCCCATTCAATCGCCGGCGCGACTTCGCCGATCGGTTTGTCGAATGAGTATGACGCCTTGTAGTACTCTGGTATAGGCGGATAGATAACGTTTGCGAGATTTTCACCTTGGAGCATAAGCTTCACCCTGCCCTCTGCGTCGCGGTCAACCACGTAGGGCGAGTCGGGGTTGAGCCGCACCGAAATGACTGTCGGTTGAATCGGCGCCACACCGGTGATTGATTTCGCAATTGAAGGAACCTGCCCTGCGACCGGAGCGGTTTTATCAAAACCGCGAAGGTCTCCGTCTTCGGAACTTGTCGAAGGAGCCTGCCCTGAGCTTGTCCAAGGGTCGGTGAAGATGCGTATCTCCTCAGGCACGTGCTTGTGGTCGGGCATGTCTGCCAGCGGCGCACGGTCGAACGTGAATATGAAGTAGTCTTTTTTCTTGAAGTCCACGGCGTCGAGGGCCGCCGCAGTAAAAGAGAGTCCCTGGCGCAGCACATCCTGCTTGACGACTGCTTCGAACGGCAGATCGGAAAACTGCGTCTGCCAGAGTCTGTGGAGTGTGCTTGCCGTGTAAAGATCGCGTACCGAAGTCATGGGGATCTGGTTTACCAGTTCCAGTCTTCCGCTTGTCCGGTCGTCTCAAAAGTAAATTATGTAACATACTGATCGGAGCCTATGTGCGCACCCCGGGTTCAGGCGCTGCAACATGATCAGCGTCTTCGTGGCGTTAAAAGCGATTGTCGCCCTCACCGCCTGAGGCCAAACTGATTGCCGGGTGAAACAAATGCAGGTGCCATACGAAAAACCGTTCGGAGAGTTTCTCCGTTTTGTACACACGACGTACGCGAGCGCGCCCTATGGCGAAGCGTATATCCCATTTATCGCGCACAAGGCGACTGCGGGCTATGTCCTTGAAAAATACTTTCCCGAGCTGATACCCGAATTCATCAGGCGCAACGGCCAGTTCGTCTACGCAATTTCTGAACCTGGCTGGAAAAGCTCACCGCTCAACATCAGGAGCGAGCTCAGACGGCTGAGCGATGGATCTTATGAACTCTACGCCAATAAGTCGTTCATCCTCGATGCGGAAACAGGTGTATTTGCTGTCAGGTACGGCAAAGAATTTGCGCTCGTGATCGTGGACACAGATCAGTACCGCAGTGCCCGCTTACCCCTCGATATGCCTGAAGCGACCTACAAAGTCAGTGAAACTGAATCGGTGACGCATTACCGCGCCGAATTTACCGTACCACTCAGCATCGTGCCTTTCCGCGAAGTCAGCAAACGCGATATTCTGCTTCTCTCACGCACTATTGTTTTCCGCGAACAGGTGGCGTATGCGATACTAGCAGCAGCCGAAGCCGCCAAATACCACGATATGACCGCCATCAACTCGCGCGTCGAACTGTTATGCCAGCGCGCCAAAGAAGAACCCGGGCAGGACGACATAGCCGTTGCGCGCGAGATACTTTCATCTGCCATTGTGCGCATTCTTGCCGAACCGAATCCACATGGATTCTGGAAGTGGCTGGGCCGTTTTGTGAAGCCGGCTTAGCGAGCTGGCGCGGTGGGCGGGGAGTTATTGTCGGCCGAGGACGGAGACTCGGCTACACCTCCCAAAAGGGAGACCGGAAGACCGGTCGCGTCGCGCGTGCTCTAAAGTATTACAGATCAGGCGCTTTTCGCCTTCACGCTGTAAGAATCAAAAAATGCCATGTCTGCGTCGTTGAGCTTTTCGCGGCTCAGGGCCATTTGGCGAAAGTAGCCAGCGAGAATCCCGAGGTGAATTTTCTCCTCGTCTTCGGCAGTGCGCATGCCGCTGTCTTTTGCCAGGCTGTCACTGTATTCATAGAGCGCGCTGTCGAGAAAGGCCTGAGGCTTTTCTGAGAAAATCAGCGAGGCGGCAATAAAATCAAAAATGACAGTTTCGGAGATCTTTTCAAATTCCGCTTCCGGCTTTTCCCAGTGGTCTGAGGCAATCTCTGCGGCAAAGAAGTCTCCCCAGGTGGTGACATCCGGTTCCACACCGAAACGGCCGACGATACCGTCGAGCTCGGCTTTTTCCATGTACGAACGCGTCGAAAGGCGCTCGGCGACGTTCGCGACATCCACAAGATTGCGCAGCTTGCGCGGCGTCAGTTTCTTCTGTAAAACAAAACTTTCGAGCGCGCGACGGGTGGGTGCCTGCATATATATAATTGTCGTCAATTCGCGAATTCCGCTAAGCAGAATTTAGCCCATACTCGCGAGGCTGTTCAAATTCGGTAGATCAAACCGGCAAAGGCCTGCCCTAAACCGAATGCACCGCCGGAATTTATCAGATAAGCATTCAAACCGTAGTTAAAGGAGATATTGTAAAAAGGGATGGATGACACACTGAAACCGAGACCAATGCCGCCCTGCAAACCCGTGTTTTCCGTCCGGTTCATACCGACGACAATACCCGCCCAATACTCGCGCGAAAACAATGTCACAATAGCATAGACTACCTGCCACGACAGCGGATAACGTTTATATTCCATAGTGAATATGCGGTAGCTCAGCCCAAGGTTTCCCGCATAGCCGCGGCCACCGGCGAAGCCCGCATCGGTGCGCCAATGTGAATGCCATTGCCACGCAAGCGCCGCGCCGCCGCCAGTCCCGTATTCAATCGTCGTCGCATCGTTGCGCACCGTATTGAACACCTTTGCCCGCACTGCGATGTCAACGCCGGGAACGTCGGCCGCTTCGAGGTTTACCGCCGCGAGCAAAACAATTGCCGCTATCGCGGGCGGCAGCCTGTTTTTGAAAATACTCAAACGTAGATCTCGCCGCCCTTCGCCTTGAACTCCTCTGATTTCTGGGCCATGCCCTCGGCTAATTCGCGCACATCCTGCGTGATCTTCATTGAACAGAAATGCGGCCCGCACATGGAGCAGAAGTGCGCCTTTTTCATGCCGTCCTGCGGCAACGTCGCATCGTGGTACTTGCGCGCGGTTTCGGGGTCGAGTGAGAGGTCAAACTGGTCGTCCCAGCGGAATTCGAAGCGAGCTTTAGAGAGTGCATCATCGCGCTCGCGTGAACCCGGATGGTTCTTGGCTAAATCCGCCGCATGCGCAGCGATCTTATACGTGATGACGCCGGTCTTGACGTCTTCTTTATCAGGAAGACCCAAATGCTCTTTGGGCGTCACATAGCAGAGCATCGCAGTGCCAAACCAGCCAATCATCGCGGCACCGATCGCCGAGGTGATGTGGTCATAACCGGGAGCAATATCGGTAACGAGTGGCCCCAGCGTATAGAACGGCGCCTCGTGGCAGATCTCAAGCTGCAGATCCATGTTCTCTTTAATCATGTGCATCGGCACATGCCCCGGGCCTTCAATCATCGTCTGCACATTGTGTTGCCACGCGACTTGGGTCAGTTCGCCGAGCGTACGCAGTTCGCCAAACTGCGCTTCGTCGTTCGCATCGGCCGTTGAACCGGGACGCAGGCCATCGCCCAGCGAAAACGACACGTCATATTTTTTCATCACATCACAGATATCGGCGAAGTGTGTGTAGAGAAAATTTTCCTTATGGTGCGCAAGGCACCACTTCGCCAAAATCGATCCGCCGCGGGAAACGATGCCCGTCACACGGTTGGCTGTCAGGGGGATGTACTTCAGCAAGACGCCGGCATGTATGGTGAAATAGTCCACACCCTGCTCTGCCTGCTCGATCAGCGTCTCGAGAAAAATATCGATGTTGAGTTCTTCCGCTTTGCCCTTCACTTTTTCGAGCGCCTGGTAGATCGGCACCGTACCAATCGGCACAGGCGAGTTGCGAATAATATGTTCGCGTGTCTGGTGTATGTTCTTGCCGGTCGAAAGATCCATCACCGTGTCGGCGCCCCATTTGGTCGCCCAGCGCAGCTTTTCGACCTCTTCGTCAATGGACGACGCAAGCGCCGA
>CAYHJO010000249.1:0-6083 GCA_964356715.1 uncultured Turneriella sp.
GCATTTTTCAGCAGGTGCACGAAATCGAGCGCATAAATATTGCCGTCAACCCGCCCTGAAACAATTACACTGTCGGCTTCGACATTCGTTTTGATGTGGCCCGCAGGCCCGATGATGACCTGGCTCGTGGTGCGTACAGTACCGCTAATTGTACCGTCGACACGCAGAGCGCCGGTCAGCTGAAAATCACCATGGAAGCTGTCTCCCTGCCCCACGTAACTGGAAACCACTGCAACGGAATCTGTATTTTTTTTCATCGCAATATCCTCAGCTGTTCAGTCCCGGCCGGCGCTCAGGCACCCGCGAGCGGCAGATAAGGCATCGGGTTCACCGCCTCAACGCCGATGTGCACTTCGTAATGCAGAATACTTTCGAAGTTATCATCGGAGTGACCTACGTGCCCAATTTGTTCGCCCTTATTAACCTTTTCTTCCTGTGAGACGGTGACCATTTCAATACCCTTATAGACAGTCTCGTAACCGTAATTATGGCGGATGCGCACCGTATAAGTCAGGTTGGATTCTTTATTGATATTGACCACGATGCCGGGCGCGGTTGCCTGCACCGTGGCGCCGTGCGGCACCGATACATCGACTCCGGCATTGTATGCAACGTTGAGCTTATGCGCCATGCGTATAAAACCAAACGGATTGATTATATAGCCCTGCGCGGGCCATATTGTCGGCGTATTTTTCAGCACGCGCTCGCGCTTTTTCAGGTATTCCTGAACCTGCCCCAGCGAGCCGCGCGAAATTTCCATATCGTGCAGCATGCGGTTCATTAGAAAAATCTCGAGCGGAATCTTTTCGGGGTCTTTGCTCTGGCTGCTTTTCTGCTGCAGTTCGGCCAGCTGCGCGGCAAAATTATCCGGCGTCGTCGGATTCGCCGTTTCCACTTTGTCGCCATTGCCGCGCGCCGAAAGACTGTAGAGAGAAGACAGATTCTGCCTGATATCCTCGTATGATTTCGACAGCTCGATAATTTCCTGCCGCACCTTGGCAAACTGGATTTCGGCGTCTTTGTGCGATACGCGCAGCTTATCGACTTCCTGTATAGTACTGTTATGGCGTATCACGAGAAAAGCGCTCACCAACAGCACCAAACCGAGCACCGAGGTGATGATAATCAGCGTCAGATTGCTGATGTGATAATTACGGATCTTCAGCTCATTGTGAGGAATAAACATGAGCGTAAGCCGCTCGTTGCGTTTCTTTTTGATCCATGCGAGAATCTTCTGCTGGCTGCGCGCGACTTTACCGAGCGCCGGCGCGGCCATTTTGACAGTCGCCTTGCATTTACTCGCCCACCCCGCGAGTGTGCTTTTTTGAGACGCACGGGCCTCGCCGCTGTCGGTTGCGCTGTGCGCTGCGACCACAGCTTCTGCGGCCTGCTTTCGTTTTGTGCGCTGTGTCGGACGCTTTTTCATGGAAAACAACGTCAGGCTTAAGGTAGATTTTGCACCGTCAAACCATAACCGGACCGCAGAACATCAGCGGCTGAAAAACACGGCTTCGGATCCGCTATCTGCATTACTACGCAACAGGCTGTCGACAAGAAAGATTTCCATTGGCTGAGTGCGGCCGCGCACGCGGTTGACCTGCAGTTTGCGGACCCTGAGATCTGCGCCGACGAGCTCCCGGGTTTTGCGGTCAATAATCAGATCAAACCGTGTCTGCTTGGTCAAACCTTCGAGGCGGGCCGCAATATTCACAGTGTCGCCAATCACCGTGTAATCGCGTTTGCGGTATGAACCGATTGTGCCGGCAAAAACCGGGCCCGTCGCAATACCCATACCGATTGAGATATCCGCCTGAATATATGGCGGCCTGGTACTATTGAAGAGTTGCATCGTATCGCGGATCGCCAGGGCGCATTCGACTGCGTTTTTAGCATCGTGTTCGCCGCGCACCGGACAACCGAAGGTGGCAAGCAGCGCATCGCCGATAATCTTATTTACCGACCCCTTATATGTGAGAATCAGGTCCATAATATCCGTGTAGAGCCGGTTGAGCAGAGCCGCGACGAGATTCGGCTCGACATTCTCGCTGATACTGGTAAAATTGCGGATATCCAGAAAGAATATCGTGGCTTCGAGATTCTCGCCGTAGTCATGGTTTACTGACTTTTGGCTGAGAATCATCTTAACCACGTCCTCAGAAAAATACTGCGACAGGCGCAGCAGTTGAACCTGTAATTCTGCAATCCTGCCAGCCTGCCCACCCGCCACAACGCAGCGCCTGAGACGCAGCGACAATTCGGCCTGCGGCACCTGCGCGTCGATGATGTCGGCAACGCCGTTTTGCAGCAGGCTGATGCGCTGCGCGGGCGCAAGCTTCTGTGCGAGCAGCACAACCGGCACTGACTGCGCAGCGCATTGCGACAGCACCGACTGCAGAAGACTGTCTCCGCCGGCTTTGTGCTGGCCTGCGATAACGCAGAGCAGAGCAGCCGAGCTCAGATCGTGCGCAGCGAGCGATGAGATTCCCCGCAGGCAGTGCACTTCGAAATCGCTGCCCAGATCGGCTGCGGCGGCGGGAAATATGTTGTCGGAATCAGCGACGAAAAAAATGCTGAGCTTCATATCGGTTCCACCTTTTGCATGACGAGTTCGGCAACAATTTCCCCGGAAGATTGAGTCGTTGCGTTAGACGCAGAGCCGGGCAGCTCAATTTCATACACGTAGAGCCGGCTCATGATCTGCTGCGCCGCATTTTCCGCGAGGGTCAATCCCACGCCCAGGCCCAATTTCTGTTCCTGGTATCTGTCATCCCAGGTATTATTGAGGCGGAAAAACGGTTCAAACAACCTGCCTTCCTGTGCAACCGGAATGCCCGTCACGCCGCCGCGCATCTGTTCTATGTCGTTGATAACCGCCAGCGAGATGAACTCTGCAGTGCTGTAACACATAACGGAAACATCTGATTCGGCCGGGGAATACTTGAAGGCATTGAGCAAGAGCTCACCGATGATATCGTGTATTGCCGCAGCACTCGCGATCGCGCTGCCCGAAAATGCGGGCGGAGGAACGATCAGGCGGTGATTCCGGATACTTCTGTGCGTTTCAGCGGCTGAAACCGTTTCCGACAGCACGCGCTGCACCTCATGCGCCGAGAGATTCTCCGGACTGTAAACCTGCTGCAGGCCCTTGAGAATATTTTCAAAAGACGCCAGCAATTGGCGCGCGGCACCGGCGTTCTTCACCAGCGCGCTGAACACTTCGGGATTGGGCATCTTGTTGTCTGCGCCGACGCTCATCTGCAGAAGATCGACGTACGAAATGACGGCGCCGATGCCGAGGCCCTGCGACGCCGAGTGCAGAATATTGCGGATTAACGATTGCGCAAGTTCGAGTTTTTCCTTCTTGTCGCCGCGCTCTTTCGCCATCAGCCACTGCGCGGGCTGGCGCCTGCGCTGCTGGCGTGTTTTCAGTTCGGCCAGCTGCAGTCTGTTTTGCCTGACGAAGGCAACGGCCTTTTTGAGTATCGCAACAAGTTCCAGCGCGGGAATAGCGCTCGTCGCGTGCGCAAACAGGCTAAATTCGCGCGAGAGCTCAGCGAGATTTTCTGCAGGCACAGGTGCCAGAAGCACGCAGAGAATACCTGCGGCGGCATGCCGGCAGGCGCTGAGCGATGCGCGGCAGGCGGT
Source organism: uncultured Turneriella sp. (assembly GCA_964356715.1). Classification (GTDB taxonomy): domain Bacteria; phylum Spirochaetota; class Leptospiria; order Turneriellales; family Turneriellaceae; genus Turneriella. The sequence goes on from CAYHJO010000249.1 coordinate 3,646, forward strand.
CGCATCGCCGCCCACAATCACCGCGATATCCGGCCGGTGGCGGGCCAGCAACTCGCTGCGCTCGTCGGCAGAGCTGACCGGATAAAATACCGCCGCAAGATTATCGGACAGGAAGTGGCCGTACCACTCGGGTCGCGTCCCGATACATTCGAGCAGAATGCCCGGCTGTTCGGAATTCATGCAAGTATCTGTTTGACTATGGCAATAAACTGCGCGGGTTTGAATGGTTTTACAATCCAGCCGTCGACACCGGCCGCTTCTCCGCGGCGCCTGAAGCTCTCATCGCCTTCGGTCGTCAGCGCCAAAATGGGTATTTCCGTGTCGCGCTCGCGCATCCGTCGGACCAGCTCGATGCCGTCCATACCTGGCATATTAATATCTGTAATGACGAGATCGAATTTCTCAGCGGCAAAGATTGCAAGCGCGTTAGGACCGTCGACTGCCAGTACCACCTCATGGCCGCCGGTTTTGAGAGTCTGCGAAACCAGTTGCCGCATCGGCTCCGAATCATCGACTGCAAGTATGCGTGCCATTTTCGCCTCCCTGTCTACATGAGATTGTGGTCCATCGCGTATTTGACCAATTCGCTGACCGTGGTAATACCAAGTTTCTCCCTGACATTGGCGCGGTGGGCCTCGACCGTGCGCGCGCTGATATCGAGGCGCTCGGCGATTTCTTTGCTCGTTAGCCCGTTCGCGGTGAAACTCAGTATTTCTTTTTCGCGCTGCGTCAGAAGATCGGCGGTCAGCGGGCTCGTGAGATCGGTGCTGTAATCGTCGACAATCAGGCTTGTCATCTCGGCGGATATCACGCGCTTCCCCTGCCGCACGTCGTTGATCGCAGACAGGAGTTTGTCATGCGTCTCTTCTTTTAAGAGGTACCCGCGCGCGCCTTTCGAGAGCGACCGTTTCAGAAACGGTTTTTCTTTGTGCGTGGTGAGCACAATCGGTACCACTTTGGGAAAATGCATCTGCATATATTCCAAAGCTTCGATGCCATTCATTAATGGCATATTCAAATCGAGGATAACCATGTCGCAGGCGCATTTGGCCAGCAGGTCGAGCAGTTCCTGCCCATTCGAGGCTTCTCCGACGACCTTCAGCCCGGGCTTGCTTTCTATGAGCACCTTAACCCCGGCCCGCAGAATCGGGTGGTCATCGGCGAGAATAATTCTGTATTCTGCAGTGACCCGGGATACGTCTGCGTGTGCCATATTTTACTTCGGCATGACAGCACGGCCTTTTTGCGTGTAAAGCGATTCGCCGGGTTAAAGAATCTGCCGCACAATGTCGATAAATTGCGAAGGCTTAAATGGCTTGACCAGCCAGCCATTGGCGCCCGCTTCCGCGCCTTTTTTGCGCATGCCGTCTTCCGATTCAGTGGTCAGCGCCAGAATCGGGATGTTCGAATTGCGCGAACGAATCTCGCGAATCAGGCCCAGGCCATCCATTTTCGGCATGTTAATGTCTGTGATGATGAGATCGACGTCCGAAGTACTCAGGAACTTGCTGAGTCCCTCTTCCCCGTCGTTGGCCAGCACCACCTGATAGTTTCCTGCCTGCAGCGTCATTTTGACCATCTGCCGCATTGTCTCCGAGTCATCCACCGCTAATACTGTTTGCATATATCCCCCTCAGTCGAATCAGGGTTTCTAACACGTTTCCGGCCGAATGTCAATCAAGGCATCTACCACTCCCGCTAGGTAGGGCTACCATACGTAGACATACCTAAGCTTTCAGATTTCGGATTTCTGCGAAGGGATCAATATGTGCAATTCCACACCCCGCGGTGAACTGTTGACGAATATGTGACCGCGCAGACCACGAATACGCTCACGCATCAGTGAGAGACCGATTCCCTGCGCGTCGCTCGCTTCACCAAAACCTTTGCCGTTATCCGCGATAATAATTTCCAGATTGTGCTCCAGCCGGGCAGCAGAAACCCGGATCTTACTGGCGCCCGCATGCTTGAGTGCGTTGGTTACAGCTTCCTGAATTACGCGGAAACAGGGAATATTCCAGTTGTCGGGGAAAAAGCCCTCCAGCGCATCCAGATTGCAATCGATATGCACGCCTGAAAGTGCCTGCGCGGATTCCAGCATATCTTCGACCGCGAGCTGTAAACCGACTTTTTTCATGTGGCTCGGCGTGAGGCGTCGTGAAATATCGCGTACCTTGTTCAGCGTGTCTGCCACGGGTTCGAGTAAAATCTTTTCGTTTTCAGCCGTGCGCATGTCGTGTTCCCGCAAAAACTTCAACAGGTTAAGTTTCAGCAACACAAGGCTCTGGCCGATGACATCGTGTAGTTCGCTCGAAATCTCCGCGCGTTCGACTTCCGAAATATTCAGCATCTGCTGCGATAGTTCCAGTATCCGGCGCACCTGTTCTTTGCGTTCGGAAACATCCAGGACTGTCCCGGTAAAACGGCGCGGAGAACCA
>CAYHJO010000250.1:0-5956 GCA_964356715.1 uncultured Turneriella sp.
CTTCCGATCTTTCTCTATGTAACGCTCGCTATAATTCTCTTTTCGCTGGGGAACGTACTCACCGAACGCGAGCGTGAATTGCCCGTGTGCATTTTTCTGCTGTTGAGCGCCTATTCGCTGATTGGGCCGCTGACTGTGCTCTACACGCATGCGCTGATTTATCCGGAAACCCCGAAGTCAAAGTACCTGAAATACCATTTTATTTTTCCGTTGCTGCTGTTTATCGGGGAGTTTATCTTCTTCTTTCTGCAGAGCCTCAAAACGCAGCAGGAAGCCATTGCGACCTTTCTCGCCAACAGGCTCGGCCATCCGTTTGCGATGCCCATATTGCTGATCACCGTAACTTCGACGGCATATTTCTTTTTCCGTTACCGCGTGCTGTTCCAGGTATTTGATGTGCGCGAGATACGCAAGCAGATCGTGTTCATTCTGGTACTCGCCTCGATTTCTGCGACCGCACTCTATTCTGTGGTGCTCGGCTTTTTGTTTTATCTCGACTATGTTTTTGCTTTGGGCAGCCTGCTGATCGGCGGGGTGATCATCACGCTGTTCTTCGCCGCCGCGCGCTACCCCGATTTTTTCGGGCCGCTCTCGCGTGAGGTATTGCGCAAAAAGTATGAAAAATCGCTGCTGACAGGGCTCGATCTCGAACTTTTGCAAAACCGGCTGACTGAGTTCATGCGTGTTAAGAAACTCTACCATAATCCGGTGCTGGGTCTCAAGACGCTCGCAAAAGAGCTCGGCATTCACCCGAACCAGCTGTCGGAATTTTTGTCGCAGAAACTACAGACCAATTTTGCCGGCTACGTGAACCGCTTTCGCATCGAAGAGGTGTGTGAGCTACTGAAAGAAAACCCCGATCAGGATATTCTCACCACCTGCTTCTTTGTCGGCTTCAATTCGAAATCGACGTTCAACGACCTGTTCAAAAAAACCATGGGTGTGACGCCGAGTGAGTATCGCGATGCGTTGCGGCGGTAGCTACCTTCAGCTGCCGCCACTCAGAGATGTGTGCTCCCGGGCGCAGGACTGAATTTCCGCTAAACAAGCGTCAAGCGGTGAACCTCAAAAAAATCATAAATCGGAAAACTTTCTTACGAAGCTTACCGGATGCCAGGCCGAACCGATTAACGTCATCCTGTAACCAGAAAAATAGAAACTACCATCCGGAAATGGCGTGACTATGAGATCACTCATTTGGGTGGCAGAAGCATACACTATGGTTTGATCAGTCGTGACAGAATAGACTGGAGTCAAACCCGAAAGTGTCAGTGTAAGCTTGGCCGCGTAGTTCTGGGCAGACCAATTGCCAGTTACTGCCGGATTTTCCCGGCTATAACCACCGAACATCCGTATTTCATAGTCCATCAAGGTTGTTACCAGGGGTTGCCCCGTTCCAAATAAGGGATAATCCTCAGCACATCCGCCGCCTGAACTTGAACGCGGATTTACTATGGTGCGGGGAATCTCCTGCACAAACAACTGGTCTGGCGTCGAATTGATGACGGCTTGCCCTCCTGCATATACCAAATCGACCGCATGGCTATAAGGCGATCCGCTTCCCATTAGGTAAACAAAGCCACCGACGGTAGCGTTTTGACCAAATGCCTGCTGGTACACGGGTATGCCATCCCCTAATATCCAGACAGCACCCGAGTGTGAAATACTCACATCCAGAATTTTCAGATTTTCGCCGGCGAGCTCACCCGGGTTTTCCGCGATAACCTGCGTCTCATATTGGTAATGGGATTTTAGCTTGGCCGCAAAAAGTCGGGAGCCAACTCCGTTTGAGGCATTGTTATCCAGAACGCTGATTTGACCGATGGCAAGAATATTACCGTCTTCCTGAACGAAGATGCGTGAAACATACATCTTTCCATATTGCGGTTGACGGTAATAGTTAATAATGTTTCTGTAAGTTGAATTCGTGTACTGCCAACAGTGCGCGCCGTTTGCGGTCATTTTGAACACGGAAAACAAGCCGTTATTTTTTGAAGCGGTTGCGTAATCGACACCGGCGACCCCAACATACACGCCGCCCGCTGTATCGATGGCAATTGGCGGAAGTTTCGTATGCATCGCGTGCAACAAGAATGGATAATCATCAAAATCCCGTTTCCACAGAAGTTCCCCCGCAATATTGAAGCTGAATACTGCAATCATGGCCCGATCTGCATTATGGTAAGCTGGGAAATAGGATTCGTAGCTTTGTATTATTGCTACAGATACATAACCAGTGGGCGACTTAATCGTTCTGAACCCGGATTGTGACCGCCAGTTTGTTTTTGACAGGCGAATCATCGGTGACCGGGGGTAGGAGTGCATTTTCCGCCAAATCAAAGTACCATCGTAATTGCTTTTTTCTATGAGGAGGCCGCAATAGGCCGAGGCGACGGAAATGACTCCGTCATTATCGGGATATACCCCCCCATTGGCGATTTGTGATTCGGCGGATGGATACCCCCATGCAGCCGCCGGATAATTACCATAGAAAACGTTCGCAGGATCGCAGGCAGCCAATGCCGCAACCGGAGATGGTGTACCCGTCTGTACGCCCGGGCCTGCGTTTGCGCCTGGCTCCACCTGGGCGCCCGCATTTCCGGCGCAGGAAAACCCTGCGACGAGCGAGAATATCAGGAGCCATATTCTAACATGCACCGCGGATCTCATATACATATATTACCACATGAACAGAGATAATCCGACAAAAATCAACAAAAAGTCCTGGGTGGCGCGCAGATTGAAAACGGGACTAAATCTGGCTTTACGGGCTTCGCACAGTGCGCAGGGGCGGATCAACCTAATTTTCGTCTGTTGCTTTCAAAAGGATCATACCGCAGTGGATCGGCATGTACTATCGTTTTCAAACACGGGATGGACTTGTTGTTTCGCACGCTAGAATAATTTCTGAAACAGAGGAAGTGTATTGGGTCGCGCCCTCTGCGGTCGATGGCGACGCGTATATGATCGCGATTCAGAAGAACCAATTGCAGATGCCGCCCCAAAAAACAAGCGATCCGGGCAAGGTGCCCCTTCTTGCCTCGGCCTTGGATACGAAGCAGAAAGCAGGATTCTGGGATGGAAAGCGGATCTCCGTGCAGGAATCTTACATGCGGGATGCCGGTTGGTACAAGATCGGACCGTATAGCAATAATCAGAGGGGGATATCGGCTTTGAGTACTCACCTGGCAAACGAACACAGCCGCGTCAATAGGTTAAAACCGTTTAGTATGCTCATCCCGGGTCTGCGGATTGAAGGAACTCTCAATACTAACGGCTTTGCCTTATCAGGTGGTCAAATTCAGACAGGGCTGGCGTGGATTTTTCCGATCGGAAACCATCGCCTTACGATAATGCCACAGATTGGGATTTCAATACTCAACAAGGAAATCGTGTCTAATGATGTCAGTACGAGTTTCATTGCCAGTGGAATTGTGGGCTATGAATATTTGATAGGATCTGTGAGTCTGATGCTTAATCTGCGCCTGAGTTATCTGGATGTACCAACCATCGACCCCATCACCCTCATAGGGGGCGGCGTCGGCTTAGCCTACCATATTCCGGATTGATGTTTTTTTAATGGGGCCTGAAAATGACGATTGAGTGACCTGCGTGAAGGCACATCTTTATCTAAATTCTGAGTGGAGCCGGGAGTTTAGAAAATTGTTTCACGTGTGTCAGCAGACTTTTGCATCTTGGGTTGCAACAAAATCAGGTAATAATGGGGAGTACCATGATTCTAAGGATCTGGCCATGATGCGCTTGGCCATTTGAGATAGAAGAGATTTCGAATTACGCTAAGAGTTTTCAAGTATGACGGTGCGCGATTCTATAAGCTTTTGACAGCGTGTACAGCTCTCGCGAAAGGCGTGCAGGAATAATATATGGCTAAACCAGTAAATTTTGCAGAGGTCTCTACCGAAGGGCTCGAATCTTCTCCGTTTGCGAAAACCCTCGCAGGCCTGCGCGCGCATGAAGCCCGGTATTTCAAGAACAAGTACGATCATGATTTTGTTGTGAAGCCCGCGGCAAAGAGTAAGGCAATACTCAGCTACGTGCAAAAGGTGCTCGAAAAAGAGCGCGGCCTCAAAATCAAGGCAGCGCCGCTCGAGACATCAGAATTCACCGTCGACAACATCAGGTTTTCTTACGTATTCTACAAAGACGGCCTTGCAATCAATGTAATGTACACGCTCGATAATCCAAAGAAAAGAGCTGTCGGGTTCAAACTTTCAGAAGGCATGGAAATCCCCGAGGAACTTGCAACCAAGTTCAAATTCGCCCGCATGAAGTCGAAACTCGCCGGAACAATTCGCGGATCATTCTTCGTCATCAAGAGCGAATACTAGAGGGAGCACTAAGACGCGCGGCAATCTGCCGCGCGTCTTAGTGCTTTTATTCGAGTGTAAACACGTTTGTCACACCTTCATAGGCGCTGATTTTTCCCGTCCAGCCTGACTTCCAATCGCCCTTGTGGCGAATGCGGTATATTCCCGGCTCGGCGCCCGTCGAATCCCATGTGATGGTGATCTTGGAATTCGCAACACCGTCGCGCTGCCACGCATAGGTGGTCTGCGGGTCCCAGTCGCGCGCGACCGCAACGAAGTTGAGGCCGTTCCATTTTTCGACGATGAGAAACGTATCCTGGATGCGGAAGTTATTGTTGGGGTGTGCGCCCCAGAACTGCACGCTGATGAGGTCGCCGGCTTTCTGTATCGTCTTAGGTTGCGTGATCACGTCGCCGAATTTTTTGAACCAGGGTACGTCGTCGAAGGCGACTTTCGCGGTGAAATCCACCGTGCCCGCAATGACATCTTCAGGCCGCGGGCCGGCAGCGACCTCGGTATTCTGCACAATCGCGCGGCTGAGCTTCACGAATTCCTGCTGGTAGGCGGCCTGCTGGTGCGGGCCGAATTGCGTTGAGGCGCCCTCATACCACTGCTTTGCATATTCTTCGCGCGTCGCGAGATATGAAGCGTATGAGTTAGCGAGGCCTGCAATGATGCCGTATTTCACGCCCGCGGGTGCCAGTTCGCCGATGACTGCCTTACGGAATCGGCGGCCGGCCATGGTTGTCGTTTCACCCGGTACGGCGATCAGCGCTACCGAACCGATTCTAATAACTTGTAGCGGCATGATCTGCGGCGTCATCAGCGGGCCATTGATGTTGAGGTGTGCCTTGCCAGTCGGAATCAGAACCGGTTTTTCCGCGTGGCAGGCTTTGTAGGCGGCATCCTGCGTTGCGGGCCACGCGAAGGCAAACATGCCGCCGAGCAAGGTCGAAAGCGCCGCCTGGCCTGCATTGTCGCTCCACTGCAGGCTATCGACCGTCACTCCATTCGGGAAAAGCGGAGTGGGGCTCGGGTTGTCGAGCGGGCTACCGGCCGAAAACGAGGCTCCCATCGCAGCGGCGCAGGTGGTTTTGCCCACCGACTCGACTGCAAGAGTGCGCATATCCACCCACTCATGGCGAAAATCAATCGCGCCGGTGACAACTTCGCTCGCGGAGTTATAGAGTTCTTTCGCTTTGCCGTATTGTCTCAGTACCGCATTTTCGAGGCTCTTGTTCTTGGCGAGCGTTAGATCTGCGGGGGCGAGACCATAACCGTAGTTGGGCGTGACATCCCCCTCGTTCGCCTGCGCGAACGCAGCGACGAAGGTGCGCTCGGCCAGATAATTGGTCGCCTTGTCCTTTTCAAACAGATACGCTGCCCAGCCCTTGTTGTCGGCGGTGATCAGGTGGTTTTGTGGCCCGATGCTGTCAGGGTGCACGGCAAACCAGCTGAACGCGCCAATCTCTTCGCCGGCATCGGTGACGAATTTGAGCACGGTGAAGGTTTTGTCTGTATTGCCTTCATATTGCGCTCGCTCCGCAGCCGGATTGTTATCGTATGCCTCCGCTGCGCGGTTGCCGCCGACGCCGTCGAGTTTTCCCTCGTTGACGAAAATTTTTCCG
>CAYHJO010000251.1:0-5950 GCA_964356715.1 uncultured Turneriella sp.
GACATTATCACGGAAAATTATTTTCACGGCGGTGGTTTTTTCCAGGAGAACATCAACTCGGGCATCAACCCATACCTCACGCGGCAGCTGGCCGAAAGTTATCTCTCCTGCGGCGAACCCACGACCGCGCGGCGCATCATCCGCAGCATACACGAAAAAGCACACAAGGCCTACACGTTTCCCGAGGCAATTCATGTGCGTTCGGGCGGCGGCTGTATGGGCGACGGTTTTCATGGCTGGGCATCGGCCGAATCGGTGATTATCATCCGCAATATGCTGGTGCGCGAAGTGCGGCTGAAAGGCGACGGCGAAGCGCTGATCTGGCTGAGCGGTTTCAGGGAAAAATGGCTCTCTGGTAGTGCGTCGGGGAATAATATCTACACTCCATGGTCGGTCTCATCGCTCGAACTGGGTAAGGGAGCGCTTACACTCAGCGGCCTTTCGACGCGGGTTATGCACCTGATCTCGCTGCCTGCCGGCTGGTCGGCGCTGCACGCCGAAACAGGGCAAAGGCTGAGCCCATTGCCGCTTGAGCAGCTGCCCGCACCGATCACGGCGGAAAGAACGTATCTCGTGCTCGACGCGCACGGCGACAGAGCGAGTCTTGTGCTGAGTGGCGGTGAGAAGTAATCGCACCGCCGAACGCAAAAAAACCGATGCAATTGCACACCGCGCTGATTGGCGCGCGGCACTGCGGATTGAATCTGAGTTTCGAAGACTGGTTCCTGCGTTCGGTGAATACTCCGGACGCAATGTATCTGTTCTTTTATGAAAACACCGACGCGCTGGTGCTGGGCAAGTCTCTCGAACTCGAACAGGAAATCCATAGCCACAAAAAACATCCGCCGGTGTACCGGCGCATTTCGGGCGGCGGTTCGGTGCTGCACACAGCCGGGAATCTCAACTATGCGCTGTTTCTGCCGCTCGCGGCTTTTGGTGAACTTTTGAATGTTTCGCTGTCATACCAGCGCATTCTCGGCGGTGTCATTTCGCGTTTTCCGCGTGGCGTGAGCGTGCAGGGATATTCAGACCTCAACATTGTGTCTCGCGGCGAACCACGAAAATTTTCGGGCAATGCGCAGTGCCGCAAACGCGGCTGGATCATGCACCACGGTACGCTGCTCTATGATAAGGAAGCGATCCGCCGTGTGCCGTGGTATCTCAGACCGCCGCCGAAACAGCCTGCCTACCGCCGCGGCCGCCGGCACAGCGAATTCATGACGAACGTGCTGCCGTTTTACAGCCGTGCGGCGCTTATACGCGCGGTGAGGCTTGGCCTCGCCGATGCCTTTGGCGCCGAACTACGTACCATACCCGATCCGCTCAAAGCCGCTCGCCGCGTCATGAATCCACCTTTTCACAGCGAAAGAAATCACCAATAAGGCACTGTGAACCGTTACGACAGATTGCTCGCACTGCTAAAATCGCAATTCCCAAAAGCGACCATAAAGCTCATTGATAACTCGGCAGAACATGCTGGCCATGTCCATGGACGGACGAGGGTCGGCGATGGCATGGACGCCATCGGTTCGCCGACGCATGCACATGGTCATGATGGTGAAACTCACTATATTCTGCGCATCCGCGATGCAGGTTTTGCCGGGCTGACGCGCCTGCAGATGCACCGTAAGATCATCGCTGCCGTGCAGAGCGAGATGGATGCCGGCCATGTGCATGGGGGCGCGAGCGTCGGCGATGCCACGCCTGCCCTGAGCGCAGTCGAAGGGGATGGCATCGGTTCGCCGATGCATTCTTTTGTGATTGAGGATTGCGGAACGTAAAGGCATGGCCGGCGTAAAAAAAACTTTCGCCGTTTTAGGCGCGGGCCTGTTGCAGCAGCCGCTGATTGCCGAAGGTGTCGCATCGGGCTTCAAAGTCATTGCCCTCGACCAGAACCCGGAAGCTTTCGCCCGCGAATCGGCTTCGCAGTTCATCGCCGTGCAGATCGCCGATGCCACACAGGTGATAACCGCACTCAAACCGTATCAGGCGGAGCTTGTTTTCGTCTGCACAATCGCCACAGATTTCACGCACATCGTGGCACAGGTGAATGAGGCGTTTGGCCTTGCGGGCACCAATATCCGGCAGAGTGAGGTGCTGACTCATAAGGGAAAAATGCGCGACTTCTGTCGCGAGCACAACCACCTGCATCCGCCGTACATCTGCACCCAATCTAAAGAAGATTGTATTCAGTGGGCCGCACAAAACCCCTGCGCGGATGGTTTCGTCATCAAACCCGTGCAGAACATGGGTGCGCGCGGGGTGATGTTTCTGCAAAGCGCTGAAGAGCTCGCCTTCGCCTTCGAGTTTGCAGCCCACTTCGACAAAAATGGCCAAGTGATATTCGAGCACTATATTCCCGCGCGCGAGATATCGGTCGATGCGCTGTGTTATGAAGGCCAGGTGTTTCTGACCGGAGTCGCCGACCGACTGATTGAAATCAAAGACCGCCATTTTTTTATAGAAAACGGCCACACTCTGCCCGGCAATTTCACCGAGACTGAATACGCTGCTATTCAGCAGACCATGCAGCGTTATGCCGACAGCCTCAGCACTCTCTCGAACAAGCTTTACCATGGTGCGCTCAAGGGTGACCTGCGCCTGACCGGCGACAACAAGATCGTCATCGGTGAAATTGCCGGCCGGCTGTCGGGTGGCTTCATGAGCACGCACACCTACCCCGCGGCACACGGCCGCAACCTGATGCAGATGTACATTCGCCTGATGCTCAGCGACCGCTCGATTGTGCTCACGCATGCCGAGGCGATACGCACCACGGGTGTGGCGATCGAACGTTCGCTCTATACCGAGCCCGGCGAAATTCAGGGTTTACCGACGGCGGATGAGCTCGCTGAGTGGGCAAAAGAATTTAAACCCAGTGGATTACTGAACACATTCTGTAATTATCAAAACGGAGATATGGTCACCACGCTGCAGAACAATGTGGGCAAGGTGCTGCACACAGTGCTCAAAGCCGATACACTCGCTGGCGCGGAAAAAGTTTTCAGCGACTGGAAAAACCGCTTCGCTATCACCACTAAAATCCCTGAATACAATTCGCGGGCGATGGCAAAAACGGCGCGCGAAAAGTTCAACAACGACTTCTGCTGGGTGTGCAAAGTCTGCGACGGCAGTTACTGCGCCTCGGGTGTGCCGGGCATGGGTGGTCGCGGCGACATGAATTCGTTCCGCGACAATATCGCCGCGCTGCAGGAGTTCAAAATTACACCGGGCTATACATCCGCCGGCGAGTCGCCGCAGAGCATCGACACCGGGTTGGACCTGTTCGGCAAGGCGCAATTAAGGCTGTCTGCGCCGATTCTTTCGGCGCCGATCACCGGCAGCGTCACGAACATGGGGGGATCGATTACCGAATTCGACTATGCCATTGAGACCGGTTCGGCGATGAAAAAACTCGGTCTCATGCCGACCTTCGGCGATGGTGCCTCGGCGGACAAATACCGGGTCGGCCTGCATGCAATAAACCTTTTGGGACGCGGCATACCGGTATTCAAGCCGCGCGCCGACCAGAACGAGCTGATCCGCCGCATCACCGAGGCCGAGACAGCCGGTGCCATCGCGTGGGGCATGGATATCGACGGCGTGTCGTTCAAGACGATGGTCAATCGCAGCGCCGCGACGCGCCACAAGAATCTAGCCGAAATAAGGGAACTCGCCGCGGCTTCAGCGTTGCCATTCATTATCAAAGGCGTCATGACCGAACGCGACGCGGCGACGGCAATCGAAGCCGGTGCTGCGGCGATCGTCGTCTCAAACCACGGCGGACGCGTGCTCGACGGCATGCCGGGTACCGCACGCGTGCTGCCGGCAATCGCCGCATTCACGCGCCAGAATGCTCCGCAGGTACAGATTTTTGCCGATGGCGGCGTGCGCTCCGGCAGCGATATTTTTCGCATGCTGGCACTGGGAGCGCACGGCGTGCTGATCGGCCGCCCGATTGCGATTATGGCCGTAGGCCTGGGCCGCACCGGCGTTTTGAGCCTGCTCTCGTATTATATCCGCGAACTCGAACAGACGCTGCGCGTGTGCGGCCTGAAATCGCTGACCGATATTAATCCCCGGCATATCGCAAAATTTATTTGACGCCCTCCCCCCGACTCGCCACGGGCTATGGTTCGACTGCGCTCCGAAGCGGAGACCCTGAGAAGGGTCACAGCACAGGTACCCCGTGGCAAGAATAACCAGATGCACGCTATTTCTTCTGCTATCGGCTGTGGCTACACATTGTTCTTCGAAATTTGGCTTCGGTGACCCGGGCTTAGGCGACGGGCGTGAACGCTTTTCGGTATATTATTCCGAACCAGGCAGAGACCAGGACACCATGATCGACAAGCACGTCGACGACGAACTCGTGAAACTCATCGACGGCGCCGAACGCTACATGTATCTTGCGGTCTACAATTTCAACAAAACATCGGTAGTGCAGGCGGTGCTGCGCGCATACCAGCGCAACGTCGATGTGCGCGTTGTCGGCGATATCGATGAATTCTACACCAGCGGCTATCAGGCGATGTATTACAACAACATCAACATGACGCTGGGCAATGCCGCAGGTATTCAGCACGATAAATTTGCCGTCGTCGATGACAAATGTGTTTTTATGGGTACCGGCAATATATCGGAAACGGATATGGTGCGCAACAACAACAACTGGTACGTTATCTGCAATGAAACCCTGGTAAAACTTTATAAAGATGAATTTCTGCAGATGCATAACGGCTTGTTTGCGGCTCAGAAACGCCAGCGCAGTGCGACCACGACGATCATCCTCAATAACAATCCGTTCGAGATCTATTTTTCGCCCTACCTGGGTGCCGAGGCGATGGACCGCATTATCACACTCGTCGAATCGGCCAAAGCCAGCATACACTATATGATTTTCGCCGATACGCACGACGAACTCGATGCGGCGATGGTGAAGATGGCGCGCCAGCGCGGTATCCCTGTCTATGGCATTCACGATTCGACATTTATCATCGGTATTTCTGAAGAAGCGCCGAAGCTGTATTCCGCCGGATTCAACAACGATGGCTCGCCGAACTCTACCGGTCCGTTCGTACGGTGGGACGGCAACGAAAACACGTCGGTGAAAAACAACCCGGCGCACGGCGGCAAGATGCACTGCAAAACGGTGCTCATCGATGCCGGCACGCCGAACGCGCGCATGGCGACGGGCTCGTTCAACTGGTCTGATAACGCCATCAACAACAACGATGAAAATGTCATCATCGTCAATCAGCCACGTGTGGTGAATGCGGTGTTCGAACAATGGCAGGGTGCGTGGGGCATAGCCAACGACATGGCGCTGAAGGTCGTGCAGCACGGAACCGTCGCTTCGGCCGGCGACATCGTCATCACCGAGATCGGCTGGGCCGGCGCTTCGGATGGTAGCTCGATCAACAAGACGGACGATTTTGTAGAGGTTCTCAATAACAGCGCGAACCCGATTGATATGTCGCACTGGGCGGTGCAGTGGGGCACCAATGACAAACGCAACCTGTATCCGGTACCCGATAACTACAACTGGTATTATGAAAACAAACAGTCGTGCTCGGGATTCAACTCATACCTGACGCCACGGCCGAATATCATCTGCCCGGGCCAGATACGCATTTTCTACACGGCAAAACCGTCGGCCTTCGCCGAAACGGGAGCTGACGAGCAAATCGTCTATGACGATCAGGGCGGCGAAATCAGAAACAGCAGCGGTGGGTCACTCTCTACGGAGCATTTCAAATTTTCCGGAACAAAAAATTTCAGCATTTCCAATTCGCAGTTCAAGATACGCCTGTACGACAAGGCGATGAACCTGATCGACGAGGCTGGCCACGGCGGTACGGCACCCGCGGGGGCCATCGATGATTATTCGGCAACCCAAACCACGCAATCCATGGAACGGCGCGGCTGCTCGGCTGGTTCAGGGGGGCCA
>CAYHJO010000252.1:0-5924 GCA_964356715.1 uncultured Turneriella sp.
CGATCCCGAGCACGAGGTGGCAGAGCAAACTAAGAACATGATGACGTACCAGGCGCTGACGACGCTCATGAACCACAACTTCAGAACCGTCGGCATCGTGAACAGGGTGGCATAAGATGTTTGAATCGATTAACATCGCCTCAACCGGTCTCACAGCACAACGCCTCAAAATGGATGTTGTTTCGAACAACATCGCGAACGCGACAACCACGCGCACCAACGAAGGCGACGGCCCATACCGCCGCCGCCGTGTCGTGATGCAGCCCGTAAACACGCGCACGCGCTGGAAGTCTCCGGTTTATCCATTTGGCCTGCGTGCGGGCGACGGAGAAGGTGTGCGCGTGCTGAAAATTGAGCGCGATGAAACATCTCCTGTGCGTCTCGTGTTTGATCCGTCGCATCCCGATGCAGTCAAAGCCGGCCCGAAGAAAGGCTACGTCGAGTACCCTAACGTCGATATCGTCTCTGAAATGGTCGACATGATCGCGGCAAGCCGCAGTTATGAAGCCAACTCACAAGTGATCCAGGGCGCTAAGTCAATGTTCCAGAGCGCACTACAGATAGGCAGAGCATAAGAGGTAAACCATGCTACCGATAACTGAAAACTTTTTCCATCAAGATAACGTGAAGGGCGGGCTGCCGGCAGCGACTCTTGTCGCGAAAGGTGACTATGTTGCCCTCAAAACATCCGATGCGCGCCATAATAATGGCCGCGCCATCAAGGTGATGGGAGAAGATCCCGCCAAGAATTTTTCCGATGTGCTGACTATGGCACTCGAGAAAGTGAACGAACAACAGGTGTCTGCCGAAACGCTCGGCCAGAAAGTGGTGTCAGACCCAAAAGGTGTCGAGGCACACACGCTGATGATTCAGGCAGAAAAGGCGCGTATGTCGCTCACGGTGGTGAAGAATATCACTGACCTGGCAATCCGCACATACCGCGAATTATCCAACTTAAGATAAAATTGGCCCGGGTAACATCATAGATTGAATTAAGAAAAGAAGATGAGACATAAATGAAAATCGAAACGATCAAGGCCTGCGCAGCGCGCAGGTTTTGTTCGTAGCGTAAGGAAAAGTATGCCACCGTTTGTGAAAAATATTCTCGATCGCCTCAAGGCCTTAAGCAGCAAGCTCGACACAACCAAAAAGATCATTTTAGGGTCTGCGGTTGCTGTCGTCGTTGTGGCGCTGGTTATTATCGGGAATGTCTCTTCGGAAAAATCGAGCGTCGTCCTGTTTAAGGGAATGGAAACGAAAGATTTCGCCGCGGTAACCTCGAAGTTGGGCGAAATGGGTTTTCATTATACAACCTCGGGTACGGATACGATCTATATTTCGCCCGATAAGAAAAGCGCCGCGATGGTGGCATTGGCGCAGGAAAGTCTGATTCCGCAGGGTGTGCATGGCTGGGATCTCTTTGACATCGACAAATGGTCTGAGACGCAGTTTGAAAAAGATATCAAAAAGCAGCGCGCGCTTTCCGGTGCGATCGCAGCCACGCTCAAGAACGTAAAGGGTGTTGAAAAGGCGACAGTGAACCTGGCATTCCCGACCGAAGAGCTGTTTACGGAAAAATCCGAACCCGTCACGGCAGCAATCTTGCTCGAATACAAACCGGGCGTAGAAAAACTCTCGGTAAAAGAAATAAAGGGTATCGAGACGCTGGTCGCGCGCTCGGTCCCAGGCCTCAAAAAGGAACACGTCACGATTGCGGGCCCTGACGGCGAAACGATCAATGACTTTGATAACGAGGCTGACCGCCAGAAAGCCGAGATGAAAGACGTCGAGGCAAAACTGCGCATCCAGGAAAGCCAGCGCACCAAGCTTCTCGCTGATATCCGCAAATCACTGACGAAATTCTACGGAGAGGGGGTGTACGGCGACCGCTACGACGTGGTACGCCTCGAAGCTAAACTGCGCTGGGATAAAGAAGAGCGCGACGAAAATCTCGTGAGCCCGGTAGTCATGGTCGAAGATGACCCGCGCACTCCATATTCGGAGCGTGTAGTGAAGGATTCACTGGAAGTATCCTCCAAAAAAACGACGGAAAAATTCAAGGGCAATGGCTTCACGCCTGAAGGCCCCGCGGGAACAGAACCAAATATTCCCCCTGGCTATAAGGATCGCGATTACCAGCAGGCAGTATACGACAAAGAAGAGGATATCAAGAATAATAAGTTCAATGAAATCCACCGCAAAATCAAGAAGCAGCCGTGGGAGCTCGAGCGTGTAAACCTCGCGGTTTTGCTCGACGGCAAATGGGAGCGGTTGGGCATCAAGGCCGACCAGTCGGGTTATGACCGCAAATACCTCGGCGTGACCGACGATGAACTGCTGAAGGTTACCGACGTGCTCAAAAAATCGATCGGCTTTGATATTGCCCGCGGCGACCAGATCTCGGTGAAGCACCTGCAGATCGATCGCAGCAAACAGTTTGAAGCCGAAGACGAAGAGCTGAGAGCGCAGATCGCGCGCCGCAAGTTGCTGGTTGGTATTCTGATCACGCTGATCGCTTTGGCCATCGCCTATGTGGCCTACATCTTCATCAAACGCGAGATCGAACGCCGCCGCCGCCTGCGCGAAGAAGAACTGGCTGCCCGCCAGGCGATGATGCGCGATGCTGCTTTACGTGCCATTGAGGAAGAGGGAGTTGAGGTTGAACTCTCCATAGAAGAACAGGCACGCCGCGCAATGATAGAGAACGCAATCAACCTGGCGAAAGAACGTCCCGAAGATGTAGTACAGCTTCTGAGAACGTGGCTCTCGGAGGATTAATATAATGAACGGCAATCAGCATCAGCAAAATCAGTGTGGTTCTTTGAACCACACTGATTTCGCAGAGACCGCGCTGCCGGTGAGCGGGAGGCGCGCATGAGTACAGCGGCAAAAACAGAATATAGCGGTAAGCAGAAAGCCGCTATCTTTCTTCTGACTGTCGGGCCCGATGTGGCGTCTGACATCATGAAACGGCTGTCTGAAGCCGAGGTCGATACGCTGACCTACGAGATTGCGCGTCTCGATAAGATACGCCCGGAAGACAAAGAACGCGTATTGCAGGAATTCCAGGAGCTGATGATGGCTCAGGAATTCATCTCGCGCGGTGGTATCGACCAGGCGAGAGCGATTCTCGAGAAAGCGCTGGGTACGCAGAAGGCGATCGATATTGTCAATCGTCTGACATCCTCACTGCAGGTGCGCCCGTTTGACTTTGTGCGCCGGCAAGACCCCGCACAGCTGTTGAACTTTATCCAGAATGAGCACCCGCAGACGATTGCGCTCATTCTGTCATACCTCGATGCGCCGAAGTCCGCGCTCATCATGAGCTCGTTGCCGCACCAGATACAGGCCGACGTCGCGCGGCGCATCGCCAAAATGGACCGTACTTCTCCCGAGGTTTTGCGTGAGGTTGAGCGAGTTCTCGAACGTAAGCTGTCAACGCTGTCTAACGAAGACTATACGATGGCGGGCGGTATCGACGTGGTGGTCGAGGTGTTGAACAACGTCGACCGTTCGACGGAAAAATCGATCATCGAAGCTCTCGAAGAAGAAGATCCGGAACTCGCGGAAGAGATCAAGAAGAAGATGTTCGTGTTCGAGGATATCGTTCTTCTCGACGACAAGGCAATCCAGAAGGTTTTGCGCGAACTCGACAACCAGGACCTCGCGAAGGCGCTCAAGGCCGTCGATACCGAGGTGCAGGAAAAAATCTTCCGCAATATGTCAAAGCGCGCCGCTGCGCTGCTTCGCGAAGATATGGAGTTCATGGGCCCGATTCGCCTCAAAGACGTGGAAGAGGCGCAGCAGAAGATCGTGAACATCATACGGAAACTCGAAGAAGACGGCGAGATTGTGGTGGCACGGGCAGGGGAAGACGAACTGGTACAATAATGGACGTGAAAATATCCGTACCTATCAGTTCCGTCTCGTCATGCTCGCGCAAGCGGGCATCCATTCTGGCGCAGTTCGTCGCAGATGACTGGATTCCCGCTTTCGCGGGAATGACGAGACAGAGGCTGCAGATCGACTATGCGCGCCGGTCGCTTCGACTGCGCTCAGCGACCGATTTTGCACAATCCACGCGTTATATTCGTTCACTGAGCGTAGTCGAAGTGAACAGCAGTCAGAGCTTCAGTACAATGGCTGAATCACCGATACTAAAAACAGTACGAGGATCAATCCCCCTTATGGGAGCAAGCCTCTAAGCAGATATTATGTCACGTCTGGTTTTTCAAAATAACGAAATTTCGAAGCAGAGTTCGGCGATCGTTCTCGATTTGCCGGATCGTTATAAGAAATTCCAGCAGCTCGACGAATTGGCGGAGTTCGAGCTCGACGCCGAAGGTAATATTGTCGAGCAGTACACCGGCCCGTCGATCGAAGAGATCGAAGGCGAACTGCAGCGTTACCGCGAAGAGACCGAGCAGGAAATCAAGATCCGCCAGAAAGAGGCGGAGAAAGAATCACAGCGCATCACGGAAGACGGCAAGGCAGAAGCGTTCAGGCTGATTCAGGATGCGAAAGAGAAGGCGCGCAAAGAAGAAGAATCGGCGCGCCTGCAGTCGAGCCAGATCATTGAACGTGCGAAACTCGAAGTCGAGCGCATGGTCAAAGAGGCCGAGCTGCGCGTGCAGGATATTAACCACGAGGCATACCAGAAGGGGTACAACGCCGGCCGCGAGCAGGGTTATAAAGAAGGTATGGGCGAGGTTCGCCGGTTGATCGACCGTTTGGGTACGATTCTGGGTAATGCGATCGATGTGCGCGAGCAGATCATTAAAGAATCGGAAAAACTCATGGTCGAGATGATTCTGATGATTGCCAGAAAAGTTATTAAAGATGAAATCATCGAGCGTAAAGAAGTTGTCCTCAACAACATCCGTGAAGGTTTGGCGCGTATTAAAGAGCGTGACCGCATTGATATCCGTGTTAACTTCGCCGACCTGGAACTTACGACTGCGCACAAAGATGAAATTGTGAAAATGATGGAATCGCTGCGCAAGGTCAATATCTACGAAGACTCACGCGTCGACCGCGGCGGTGTGATTATCGAAACAGACGTCGGTGCAATCGACGCGCGTATCTCAACACAGCTGAAAGAAATCGAACAGGCAATCAGAGATGCTAAACCAATGTAAGGAAAATGGCAATAAACAAGTTTGGGCCTACGGCCCAAACTTGTTTATTGCATAAATCAATATGATTGCACGTAATGTAAGCAAAGAAGTCCGGCTCCTGGATAAATATAGAGACATAATACGGAAAACGGACACAATCCGTTCGCTGGGTTCAGTGCTTGAGATCCAGGGCAACGTGGTACTGTCGCGTGGGCCCGAAGTGCGGCTCGGTGAGCTCTGCCATATTGAAGTTAATGCGACGATTGAGCGCTTCACGCAGACGGGGAAAAAACCAGAAGAGAATTATATCCTCGCTGAAGTGGTTGGTTTTCGCGAGAGTGTTGTTATTTTAGCGCCACTCGAAAAAATTGTCGGGGTTTCTGCAGGTAGCCGAGTGGTTTCCACCGGCAATATGCCTTCGGTGTCGCTCACGCATAAAGTTCTAGGCCGTGTGATCGACGGCATGGGGCGCCCGATTGATAACCGTGGCATGCTGGTCGAAGGTGAGAATCGCGGCCTCTATGGCGAACCGCCGCAGCCGCTGTCGCGGCCGTTGATCCGCACCGCATTGCACACTGGCATCAAAGCCGTGGATTCGTTGCTGACGCTCGGCCAGGGGCAGCGTATCGGTATCTTTGCCGGTTCGGGTGTCGGCAAATCTACCTTATTAGGCATGATCGCGAAATATTCCACCGCCGATGTGAACGTGATTGCACTCATCGGCGAGCGGGGCCGCGAGGTTTCGGCGTTTTTCCAGGGGCAGCTGGGCGAAGGGCCCTGCGTCCAGGGTCACGTCCTGGCCCCAAG
>CAYHJO010000253.1:0-5921 GCA_964356715.1 uncultured Turneriella sp.
AAAACAACAATCAGCCGGCCTTTACCGTGGGCGGCAGTCTGGCAGTGATAAACACCAGTGGCGAGATTCATAACTATCTCGACACAGCCGTCGGTGTGAATATGTTCGCGCATACGGGCTTCCTCGCGGATGTCTTGCCTATTGCAGCGTTTGCACAGGCAGGCTATTTTAACGCGAGCAGTTACGCCGTGCAATCCATGACTTTCTTCTATGGACAGCTGGGCGCCGGTGTGCCCGTCGATCTGCCCTGGGATCTTATGCTTTTTCCTTACGCGGCCGCCGGCATCCATACGGGTAAATTTACCCCGGCCGGCAACGCAGCCGTGTCATCTCAATTTCTTCTGGCCTCGTTTGATCTGGGTGCAATCGTATCGTACCGTCTATCGAAAGAAATAGGCATTTCGCTGAAGGGCGGATGGATGCCAGTGCTCGATGAATTTGTTACCAGTCACTTCTGGCATATCGGAGCGGGAGCAACATATGCACTCTAAAATTTGCTGCGCGTTCTTTTTGCTGCTGACAGCATGCAGCAACTATGGCGACAAGATGCTGCAGAGTGCTTCATCTACGGTTGCCACAGGCTCTGCGACCCCTTCTGCCGGCACAACTTCGGGTACTGAGGATATGGCCTGGAACAAGGCCGTGGGCGGCAGTACTGCCGAGCGGTCATACAAAACTGCGGTAGACGCATCGGGCAATATTTACGTCATCGGCGCGAACCAGAATTTTGTCAGCGGTATATCGGGTAACGATTGGGTCATTCGTAAATATAATTCCGCAGGAACCGAAATTACGGCGGGTTGGCCGATTGCCGCCAATGGCAGCGCTAATGCCAGCGACGCGCCGCAGGCGATCGTGGTTGATAAGAATGGCGATATTTACATCGCCGGTAGCTGCATCGTGACTGGCTACTCGTATGCCGATTGGTGCATCAAAAAATTCAGCGCGAGTGGCATCGAAAACACTGCGCAATGGAACCTGCGCTTTAGTAGCGCAAACGACCAGACCGACAGTGTACAAGCGCTGGCAGTTGATAGCCAGAATAATCTATATGTCGCGGGAACAGGGTTCAATCTGGTCACCGCAGGAAGTTCCGCCGGCGACTGGTGGATCAAGAAATTCAGCGCAACTGCCATCGAAGATCTGGCGAATTGGAACAAGAAATTTGACGGGGGTGCCGGCGCAGTCGTCAACGATCTCGTTATCGACGCCGGGGACAACATCTATGCCGTCGGCTATGGTTATAACCTGATTAACGCAGGCAGCGGATACGACTGGTGGTTAAAAAAGTTTTCGTCGACCGGAACCGAAGACACCGGCAACTGGAACAAGAAATTTCCGACCAGCGGCAGCGCCGAAGAAGTTGCATACGGTGTCGCTCTCGACAGCAATGGAAACGTTTACGTCGTCGGATGTGGCACGAATCTCGTCTCGGCTTCGAGCGGTGTCGACTGGTGGCTAAAGAAGTTTAGCAGCAGCGGCATTGAAGATACGGCAAACTGGGATAAGAAATTCAGCAGTTCGGGTGCTCAGGAAGACCGCGCATTTTCAGTGGTGGTCTCGGCGGCCGGCTATGTCTACGTTGCCGGCTTTGGCACTAATCTGCTCAACGCCTCGAGCGGAAACGACGGCTGGGTAAAAAAGTTCACCACGTCAGGCGCCGAAGATACTACGAATTGGAATAAGACCATCGGCACCTCGGGTGTAGACCAGATGAACAAGGTGACGCTCTCCGCCAGCGGCCATGTCTATGTGTCGGGTTTTGGAAACAATCTGGTCAATGGCACCAGCCAGGCCGATTGGTGGATTAAAAAATTTACAGAATAGTACCGAAGCGGAATTCCCTGCAACCGACCGGTTTTGGCAATTCACTGTGCAAAGAGCCGGCTATAAATTTCCTGGTTCTCCCGATCATGGCAGATGAACCTGACCTCTTCGAGCGACTTTACGTGCAGCGTAAACTCTGCGACGACCCTGGCCACAATCTCAGCAGCCCGTTGCTTCGGAAAGCCGTAGACTCCGGTGCTGATATTAGAGAATGCGATGGTTTTGAGTCGGTGCGATTCTGCCAGCTCGAGGCATTTGCGATACGCTGACGCCAGCATTTCATCCTCATGGTTATTGCCACCGTGCCAAACCGGCCCTACGGCGTGGATGACAAATCGGCAGGGCAGATTGCCCGCCGCAGTGATGACCGCAGAACCCGTAGGACATCCGCCCTGGGCCGCACGGATCTTATCGCACTCGCGCATGAGTACAGGCCCCGCCGCACGGTGGATTGCACCGTCGACACCTCCGCCACCCGCGAGCGCGGCGTTCGCCGCATTCACGATCGCATCGACGTGCTCGCGGGTGATATCTGTCTGAAGGACTGTTATCCGCATCGGTATAGCTGCGCGGCAAATAGATTCCGCCGGCAAGCAGTTTTGTCGCGCGACGTAAAACCCGGAGAAAAGCCGCTCGTACCGCAGCTTTTTTGCAACTTTTTCCGGCAAAAAACATCACAATTAATATGTTCTCTTTTGCCGCCGACAGCTATGCTACGCCCAAAGACCAGCCCACCGACTGGCAGGATTATCTGTTCATGCGCTCGCGCTGGTGGCTCTATGCGCGCTTCGTGAGAACCGTTTTTAAATCGCGTAAACTGATCAAGGAAAACCGCTACGGCAACGCGAACTGGGCTGAAACTTCGTTTGATGTCATGCAGGCCATCGAGGCCGTGGGTGGGCGCTTCGAAATCAGTGGGATCGATAACCTGCGTAAAGCAGAAGGGCCGCTGGTGATTATTGCCAACCACATGAGCGCGCTTGAGACTTTTGTTTTACCTTGTCTCGTAACACCGATTAAGCCGACGACTTTCGTCGTCAAAGAGAAACTGATGCGCGGCGTGTTCTTCGGCAAGATCATGAAATCGCGCGATCCGATTGTTGTGGGGCGCGAGAATGCGCGCGAAGACATGGAGATCGTGCTGCGCGAGGGCGAAAAGCGTCTGCGCGAAGGTAAATCCGTCATTCTGTTTCCCGAAGGCACGCGCCAGGCCGGTTTTGTGCCCGAGAACTTCAACTCGCTCGGCACCAAGCTTGCGAAACGTGCGGGCGTCAAAGTTCTGCCCGTAGCACTCAAGACTGACTTCTGGAGCAACGGGCGTTTTCTGAAAGGTTTCGGCCCGTTAAAACGCCGGCGCCGCATTCATATTGCGTTCGGTGAAGCGATGGGTGTGGAAAAAAAAGAGAAAGAGACTCACCAAAAGATCGTAGATTTCATATCGTCAAAGTATGCACTCTGGACAAAGTAAGGTCAGGGCACTAAAAAAGCCGCGAAGTGCGCGGCTTTTTTAGTGCCCTGAAAGACCTTTGCTTATGCAAAGGTCTTTCTACCAAAGAACCGCTTGCGGTTGAACTTCGGACGGTTCTTGTGCGCCACGATCTGGTAGCAGGTCGCATGGCCTTCTTCGGCGATGTTGGTCGACCAGGCAAGAAATGCATCCCACAGGCGAAACCAGTATGCGTTGTAAGCACCCATGATCTTGTCTTCATTCGACAGCCAGTTCTGGTGCCACTGGTTGAGTGTGCGTGAGTAGTGGATGCCGATCGTCTCGACGCTGCGCACTTCGAACTTTGCCTTTTCGAGTTTTGCGATATACCATTTCAGCGGCATACTCGCATCGGCGCCCGGGAAGATGTACTTGTTCATGAACAGGCCCCAGACAAGGCTCTCCATGTTCCACAGACCGGCTTTAAGGCCTGCTACCTGCTGGTAATAGATGCCGTCGTCGTCCAGCAGGTTGTATACCTGGTTCATGAACTTGTTGAAATTCTTCACGCCGACGTGCTCTGCCATTTCGATGCAGGTAATCTTATCGAATTTCTGTTTCGGAATATCACGGTAGTCGATTTTCAGCACCTGGACTTTGCCCTGTAGCTTTTGCTTTTTGATCTGCTCGCTGATATACTGGTAACCCTGTTCGGCGATGGTGACACCCGTCACGTTCGCGCCGTATTTTTTCGCCGAGTTATAGAGCAGCGTGCCCCAGCCGCAGCCGATGTCGAGCATCTTGTCGCCTTTCTGCAGCAGAATCTTTTCCGCAACGAGGTCGATCTTCGCCTGCTGCGCCTGTTCGAGGGTTTCTTTGCCGGTCTTGTAGATACCGCTGGTGTAAATCATCGGCTTGCCGAGAAACCAGGAAAAAAAATCGTTGCCGATGTCATAGTGGTCCTGCGCGATACGGGTGTCCTGCGCTTTGGAGTGGATGATTACCTGCGGCAGAAATTTTGTCAGAAAGAAACTGTAGTGCGATGATACAAATTTGAAATCGAAGATTTCATGTTTGTTGGCAATCAGCTCTGCGAACGTGTCGACCGTCAGGTCGATATCGCCGGCGATATAATCTTCAACGACTCTGGTGATGGGGACTTTTTTTTGTTTGTAGCGGCCCGCGAGAGAATTCTTCTTCACGCGAACAAAATCGGATATTTGCATTAACGATGAATCGAGGCCGACACATATTGTAAAGACTTAAGCGGTACGGATGTTCACAACAGCTGACAGCGGTGTCAGCAAGCGACAAATGAACGTCACGCACCGCTGCGCCCGCCCGGTCGCAAGCCGCGTTGTGCTAATGCGCCCGCTGGCCCAGCATACGCGGAAACAGCAGATTCGTCTCAATCTCCATATGTTCCTTGAGATCTGTGTGCAACTGCTTCAGCTTATACGCCAGCCGGGCCAGCACGGGAATATATCCTCCCTTGACCGACAGACTGTCTGCCAGTCCTTTGACGTGTTCCATTTCTTCTTCATGGTGCTTGTGATCACTGAGCATGTGTTTAATGGATTCGCTGATCGCAGGGTTTGAAGGATCGAGTTTTGTCTGCCCATTCTGCTCGATCCAGGGAAACAGAATCTCTTCTTCTTCGCGCAGGTGAGCCAGCATGTCATGCTGGTATTTTTCCCAAAAGCCGCTGAGTTCGCCGAGTTCGGCCGGCGGATTTTCCATTTCGCGGTGCGCCTGCAGCAGAAGTTCGGCGATTTCTTCCATGATGTGGCGCGTGAAATCGTGGTGTGTGGTGATCAGGTAGTTCGTAACCTGCAGGTTGCCATAGGCGGGCAAATGCTGCCCGAAGGCGTAAGAGTTAGTCTGGTTCATAGATCCCCCTTTGGCGGGCAAAAGCGCCCCCTAGCGATGTTACGCATATGGCAAGCGGGCACGCCGCGTCAACTCAGGGGATAAAAAGAGTCATATATCTGTAATAATTGACGCGGCGTTTCGCTACCGGAGACTTTCCCCATGCCATTGATTCTTGATCCGGAAAGCCAGCAGCCCATGACAGCGAACGGATTCAGCTTTTCGTTCGAACGCGAGCCGCACCGCGCCCGCACCAAACAGATTCTTGTATCGCACCCTGAGATTAAAAAACTTATCAGCCGCAACATCTGGTCGTTTGCTGTCATCTTGCTGATCGTTGCGGGCCAGACCGCGATCGCCTGGTGGTGCGGCACGCAGGCATGGTGGGTGGCATTCGCGGCAGCATTTGTGATCGGCGCCTTCGCGAACCACGCGCTGTTTGTGATGATACACGAAGCTTCGCACAACCTGATTTTTAAAACGCGGTGGCTCAACAAGATCGCGGGCATCATGTGCAATTTTCCCATGGGCTTTCCCAGTTCCGAATCTTTTCAACGCTACCACCTGAAACACCACATCTACCAGGGCGTCTATGCGCTCGATGCGGATTTATCCTCTGACTGGGAGGCCAATCTTGTGGGAAAATCGGCGCTCGGCAAAACGCTCTGGCTGCTGCTTTATCCGGTTGTGCAGGCCAGTCGACCGTTCAGGCTGAAAGAGATACGACTGTTCGACGGCTGGATCGCCTTCAACTGGTTCTGCCAGATTGCCTTCAATGTCGCAGTCGTGTGGTTCTTTG